>NZ_CP029487.1:2168750-2478572 GCF_002441855.2 Eubacterium maltosivorans
CACCGGCGTCCAGCAGGCGGATCAGCTCCATGGCGATGAGGCCGACACTGCCGCCGCTCTGCAGGCTGTCCACCACAATACACCTGAAATCCGGGTAGGCCTTCTGCACCTCGCGCAGCATCATCCGCCCAGTCTGGCAGCTGCCAGACAGCTTGGAGGTAAACGCCAAGTACAGCACCTCGTCGCCTGCCTCGGCGTAAGCCTCAAAACGTTTTTTAAAATCGCCGGGGCTCACCTGTGATGTGCCGGGCATAATGCCCTGACGCATATAGGCATGAATTTCCTCCAGATTTATCTCCACCTTATCCCGGTAGGCGCGCTCCTCCACAATCACATTGAGCGGTATCATATCCACCTTCGGATGCTTCTGAAAAGCCTCCGGCATATCACACATACTGTCAATTAAAAGTCGAACCATTCCTGTTTCCTCAATCTGTTTTCATTTTTTAACCTTTAAATCATACCATTTTCTTCTCATGCTTTCAACACCCTCGGTGCTTCTCTCCAGCCAAAAACGCGCCCGGTTATGTGTGTTATATGCGTTATGACTTTCTCACACCCGCAACCCCTCTGCCCATGCGGGTTTCAGTCCATTCTCATAACGCACAGCCCGCTTTTTGATTTTTGCGTTATGAACTGCCCGGGTGCTGTGATATAATAAAAACACCTTATCATCAAAGGAGATCACCATGTTTTCAAATTTAACTCTGCGAAAAATCATCGCCTACGGCTCTGAGGATTATGATCAGGCGCTGGCCCTCCGGGACAGCCTGCTGCGCAGGCCCCTGGGGCTGAGCCTCTATGACGAGGACCTGAGCGGCGAAAAAGATGCTTATCATCTCGGCATTTTCAAAGGCCCGGAGCTGGCCGCAGTGCTGGTGCTCATCCCAAAGGACAGCGCCACGCTCCAGATGCGCCAGGTGGCTGTTTCCCAGCCGCTGCAGGGACAGCACCTCGGCGCAAAGCTCGTCGCCTTTGCCGAAAGCTTCGCCGCCACTCAGGGCTTTACCCGCATCGTTCTCAACGCCAGGCAGACTGCTGAAGCCTTTTACCACAAGCAGGGCTACACGACGGTGAGTGAGCCCTTCGTGGAGCTGGGGATTGGGCACGTTAAAATGGAGAAGGCGTTGTCAATTGAGAATTGAGAATGGACAATGGAGAATTATCGTGGAAAGGCCGGCGGGAAGATCGTTGACAGTGGATAGTGGATAGTTTTGGTGGAAACACCGGCTTTGCCGGGTTTCTTTTTTTGGCGTCGACCATTTTTATCTGGTTTGCAATACAGTGTCCGCAACTGAAATTTTAATTTTATCCCGTAAAAAGGCCTCCCGAAATCCCGAATTCGCTGTTTGAAAACAGTTTTCGGGATTTCGGGAGGCTTTTTTAAATTGCGGACATAAAATCAAGCCAGCCACGACACTGCCAGCGCCCTCCATCAAACGCAGCCAAAGGCTGCCGTTTGCTCCGCAACTATCCATTATCCACTATCAACGATCAACTAAAAAAAGGATCAGGCTCGAAAAAGCCTGATCCTCTAAATTCTATTCTCTTTTTAAATTGGTTTACAAATTATTTCAAAAATCCTGTTCATCCTTTCGGATGATTTTTGAAAAATTTGCATTTGCTTCGTTACCGGACTCAGCGTCAGTCTGTAATAATCTTAGCAACGGCGCCGGAACCTACGGTACGGCCACCTTCACGGATCGCAAAACGTAAACCTTCTTCGATCGCGATTGGGGTGATCAGGGTGATTTCCATTTCAACGTTGTCCCCTGGCATGACCATTTCGACGCCTTCTGGTAATTTGATATTACCGGTTACGTCGGTTGTTCTGAAGTAGAACTGTGGTCTGTAGCCATCGAAGAATGGGGTATGGCGGCCGCCTTCTTCTTTGGTCAGGACGTATACCTGGGCGGTGAAGTGGGTGTGTGGGTGGATGGAACCTGGTTTTGCCAGTACCTGTCCACGTTCGATCATGGTACGGTCGATCCCACGTAACAGGGCGCCGATGTTGTCGCCGGAGCGGCCTTCATCTAACAGCTTACGGAACATTTCAATCCCGGTTACAACGGTCTTTTTGATTTCGTGAATCCCGACGATTTCGACTTCGTCCCCGACGTGTACCACGCCACGTTCGACTCTACCGGTTGCCACGGTACCACGGCCGGTGATGGAGAAGACGTCTTCTACTGGCATTAAGAATGGTTTGTCGGTGTCGCGTTCGGGTTCTGGAATGTATGCGTCTACTTCTTTCATCAGTTCGACGATTTTGTCGCCCCATTCGCCGTCTGGATCTTCTAAGGCTTTTAAAGCGGATCCGATAACGATTGGTGTGTCGTCTCCTGGGAATTCGTATTCGTCTAACAGTTCTCGAACTTCCATTTCAACCAGTTCTAATAATTCTTCGTCGTCGACCATGTCGGCTTTGTTTAAGAATACGATGATGTATGGTACGCCTACCTGACGGCTTAACAGGATGTGTTCACGGGTCTGTGGCATTGGGCCGTCTGCTGCGGATACGACTAAGATCGCGCCGTCCATCTGGGCTGCGCCGGTGATCATGTTTTTAACGTAGTCGGCATGGCCTGGGCAGTCGACGTGTGCGTAGTGGCGGGCGTCGGTTTCATATTCGACGTGGGCGGTTGAGATGGTGATCCCACGTTCTCTTTCTTCTGGTGCTTTATCGATGTTGTCGAAGGCTACCGCTTCACCGGTTCCGAAACGTTTGTTTAATACGGTGGTGATTGCTGCGGTTAATGTGGTTTTACCGTGGTCTACGTGACCGATGGTACCAATGTTAACATGTGGTTTGGATCTTTCAAATTTTTCTTTAGCCATTTTGTTATCTCCTTAAAGATTATAAATTAATTTAAATAGATACGATTTGATGCGCGCCGTTTTTTCCATATTCCGGACGGCTTCACTCAGCATATTATACAATAGCATCCGGGGGGTTTCAAGCTTTTTTGTTCCAAAACTTAAATAAAATTGGGATAAAAAAAATAAGCCGGAAGCATCCGGCTTAAAATTTGATCAATCGGTGGCAGACTACGCCAGGCAGACGTTCTTAGCCTGCAGGCCGCGCGGGCCCTGTTCGGTGTCAAAGGTTACCTTGTCGCCGTCATTTAAGGTCTTGAAGCCATCGCCAACGATGGATGAGAAGTGTACGAATACGTCGTCGCCGTCTTCTCTTGAGATGAAACCAAAACCTTTATCGCCATTAAACCATTTAACTGTACCATTATTCATTGTGGTACCTCCTAGAAACTGTATTATATTCGCAATCGTAAAATAAAAAAACACATATTTTTGCAAACCCTCTTGTCACCAAGCTTACATTGAACTTAAGTAGACAAAAACGACTTGCAAAAATATGTGAAATCAATTGATACTCTCTTAAATACACTCCTAGTATAACCGACCCGACACTCCTTGTCAAATCGCCTTAAGAAAATACGGTTTCTCTTAAGAAACGAAGCCCCGGCCGTCTGGGCCAGGGCTTCGCGAGAGAAAATTGGGAGAGTGAATTGTTCGTTAAAATAAGAGGTCTGTGTGTTCGAAAATATATATACCCGCCGGCCGCCTTTTTTAAACACCGCCAGACACTGTCCCCCAATCTTTTATAAAAAAGCCTCGGACATCTAAAAATTTTACCTTTCGGACAATTTTAGGGCAAACGCTCCAAGGCATAAAAATAGCGACTTCTGAAAGTCGCTTCAATACTAATTGATGGAGCCCTTGTCCGGATTCGAACCGGAGACCCCCACCTTACCATGGTGGTGCTCTACCTGCTGAGCTACAAGGGCATGTATAAAGGATCGTAGATTCCTCAGCAATTCGATTATCCTTATCGGATAATTGCTTCGTCATCTGCGTTAGTTTTGTTGCCGTGCGCCCGCTAACGCTCCATGCGCACTACCAAATTTACTCCATAAATTTGGACAAAACGTTGGTGGGGAGAGATGGATTCGAACCATCGTAGACTCAGTCAACGGATTTACAGTCCGCCCCCTTTAGCCACTCGGGCATCTCCCCATGTAAGGATCACAAATGCTTCGAAAATTTTATAACCTTTCAGGAAAATTTCCGTATCATTTGCGTTTGTCTCGTTACCGCACGCCCGCTAACGTTCTATGCGTGCTGCCAAATTCACTTTGCAAATTTGGACTCAACATCGACAGCTTCTATATGATACTCTATTCTGATAGGATAGTCAAGCCCTTTTATTAAAATTTTTAGATTTTTTTTCGAATCCGCTGGATCGCGTTGTCCACAGCCTTTTTTGACCGGCCGATCTTATCGCTGATCTCCTGGTGGGACGCGCCCTTCAGGTAATAATAGAGTACCTGCTTTTCCAGCTCTGAGAGCTCGCTCTTAGCCACCTGGCTGAAATGCTCCACAGCCTCGCGGGTCACCAGCTCCTCATTGGGGTCCAGCGCCGCGGTGGAGGCCACCAGATCCAGCAGCGTGGTCTCCGGGTCGTCCTCTGAAACGGGTGAGTAGAGTGAGACCGTATCGCCCATGGGGCTGTGCTTCGGCCGCTTCGCCTTTGTGACCACACTTTTGATCCGGTTTTCCACACACAGTCCGGCAAAGGTTTTAAAGCTTGTGCCGCGGTCCTCGCGGTAATCCCAGATAGCGCCCAGCAGTGCAATCATGCCCTCCTGGATCAAATCCTCCTGGTCGCCGCCGATATAGTAAAAGGGCCGGGCCTTCTGCGTCACCACACAGCGGTATTTTTCTACAATGGCCACCACTGCTTCCTTATCACCACTCTGGGCTTTTTTCACAAGTTCCAGATCCTTGTCCATCAATCCTCCACATTTCCTTTTCTCAGTTCTTTCATAACCGCCAGCACCTCGTCGTCCATATAGTCCTCCAGCTTGTTGCGGGTATCGCTCTCGGTTCTGCGGTACTGCTTCCTGACCTGCTTCGCGCTCTCACGCATGGCCTGGATCAGCTCGCGGGACGGGACCCGCTCCCCGCCGCCCGCCAGCACCACACGCTGAAGCGTATAGTCTGAGGTGACCACCTTGACCGTGTAGGGCTTAGGCAGGCTGAATACCAGCTTTTCAATATAGGTATCCGCGGTTTTATTCTTCTCGGTAAAAACCACCTTGATACGGCCGCGTATTTCCTCGCGCCGCGGGCCGCTTTCCTGAGAGTAGGCGTCAAAAACCAAAACCGTTTCATAGCCCATCAGCCCGCTGTAGCTGTTTAACTGCTCAATCAGATCCTCACGGGCCTCCTCCAGGCTGAATTCTGTCAGCCCTTCCATCTCTGCCCAGTGATGGATCACGTTGTAGCCATCGACAATCAGATAGGTTTTTATTTTTGACACCTCCCTTCATCCTGTACGGTTCCGCGCCCTGCTGCGGTACGGTCCGAAACAGACCGTACCTACTGGTGGCGCTGTCTGGCCGCCTCGCTCAGGATAATGGCCGCCGCGGCAGACGCGTTAAAAGAATCAATGTCGCCGTAAAGCGGAATCGAAACGCTGTAATCGCACTGTTTTTTCACATTGGGACTGATCCCCTTGCCCTCGTTGCCAATGATGATGGCCAGCTTGCCCTTAAAATCGTTTTTGTAATAAGGCGCCCCGTCCATATCCGCCGCCATGATCCAGAAGCCCTTTGCCTTCAGATCATCAATACACTGTGTCAGGTTGCCGACCTTGACAATGGGGGTATGGGCCACCGCGCCTGAGGACGCCTTGACCGATACGGCCGTCAGGCCCGCTGACCGACGCTTTGGAATAATGACGCCGTGAACCCCGCAGAGGTTGGCGCTTCTGATAATCGCGCCCAGATTATGCGGATCCGTCAGGTGGTCTAAGATCACCACAAGGGGTTCCTCGCCCCTGGCGGCAGCTTTTGCCAGCACATCCTCCATGCTACTGTAGGGAAAGGGCGCCATCATCGCCGCCACACCCTGGTGCGGCTGTCCGTCCGCCAGACCCTCCAGCTTGATTTTTTCCACACTCTGGACCACAATCCCCCGCTTGCGCGCCTTTTCGGCAATCGTGCCCAGCACATGGTCCTTATTGTCCTTGAGGATCAGAAGCTTATCGATCTGCTGTTCTGAGCGAAGGGCTTCCATCACCGGGTTTTTGCCGACAATCACAAAGCTGTCATCCCCGTCATCGTCCTGTCTGCGCGCGTCACGCCGCTTCAGGTCCGCCCGGTGATAGCTTTCCTTTTTCTGTTCCCGTCCACGGTCGTTCCGTGGCTTTTTACGATCATTCTTTTTCATTTTATACCTGCTTATTTTTATTTTATTTTAACATTGAATCATTAAATAAAGATTATTTAAAATTTAGTGGATAGTGGAGACTTATCAACTATAAAATCACCTTTCGTTCTATCCCTGCCGCTTCCTATCAGCTTTACCCAAACGCCCACGGCCGGTAAATATTACCGGTCGTCCGCTTCCCCATCACGCCGCTTTCTGGGCGGCAGTGGGCCGAAATACTGGTAGAAATAGGTTTTGATGGTGCTGTTGTAGAGCTTGCGGTTTTTTGTGGCTTTTTTGCCAAAATAACGCTCAAATTCCGGATAGCCCGTGATAATAAAGTAGGACCAGTCCTCCAGCCCGGAAAATGCCTCGCCCATATCGCGGTAGAGCGCCTGAATTTCCTTTTCCTGCCCGATACGTTCGCCATAAGGCGGGTTGGTGACAATGACCCCGTAACGCCTTTTAGTCGCCACAGACTGAACCGGCAGCTTCTGAAAAGCCACATAATTGGTGACGCCAGCCAGCTCTGCGTTGATACGCGCCTGCTTCAGAGCTGCCGGGTCAATATCAGACCCCAGAAGGCGGAATTCACGGTCATTGACAGCCGCCTTAGCGTTTTCCCGCGCTTCCTCCCACAATTTCGCCGGTATGGCCGGCCATTCTTCAGAAACAAAGCTCCGTTTCAAACCCGGCGCAATGTTTTTTCCCATCAGAGCCGCCTCAATGACAATGGTTCCAGAGCCGCAAAGCGGGTCGAGAAAGACGCGGTGTGGCTGCCAGCGCGACAGATAAACCAGGGCCGCTGCGATGGTTTCCTTGAGCGGGGCCTCATTACCGTACTGCCTGTAGCCGCGCTTGTGCAGACCAGAGCCGCTGGTGTCAATGGAGAGAACCACTTCGTCCTTTAAAATCTGGATATGGATGGGATAGTGTCCCTCCGTCTCCTCGAACCAGCCCACGCCGTAGACCTTTTTCAACCGCTCAACCACCGCCTTCTTCACGATCCGCTGTCCGTCCGATTTGCTGAACAGCTTGGATTTTACGCTGGTGATCTTGGCCGCGGGAAAGACTCCTTTTACCGGAATCCAATCCTCCCAGGGCAGCGCCTTTGTTTTTTCAAAGAGCGTATCAAAGGTTTCTGCCCGAAACTGCCCCATTTTCAGCAGAACCCGGTCTGCGCACCGCAGCCATAAATTGGACGCCACAATGGCAGAAAGAGGGCCGGTGTAGTAAACCCGCCCGTTTTCAACCGCCTCGATTTCATACCCCAGGCGTTTAATTTCATCCTTTACCACGCTCTCCAGCCCAAAGGCTGTCGTTGCGATCAGATGTACTTGTCTGTTCATAATTTTCCTTACCGTTCATTTATTTTTTCGCATTAAAACTGAGAAGGGCGTGTGCTAAAGCCACGCCCTTGAACTGCTAAAATGCTTTTATTTCTTCGTCTCTGCCAAAAACCATAAATCCGCCGTATCCCTTGCCTTCATAATAATTGATCTGCTTGCCGAATTTCTTCTTCATGGCGACCAGATTCACGGTGTAGCCGTCCGCCCTCAGCTTGTCGGCACAGGGAATGACCTCCGTCATAGCGTCCTTACCCGCGTCATAGAACAGCAGAATCCGTTTGTTTTCAGACGCTTTATCTGCCTGTTCCTCCAAAAGAATGTTGACGATCCGTTCAAAGCCGATGGAAAAGCCAACCGCCGGAACCGAATTTTTAGCATACTTGCCAATCATGTTGTCATAGCGCCCGCCGCCGGCAATGGAAAAACCATACGGTCCATAGCTGACTTCAAAAATCTGACCGGTATAATACCCCATGCCGCGGATCAGCGTAAAGTCAAAGACGACGTGATACCTGCCGCCAGACAAAGCGTTGCTGGTTTCAATGACCCTTTTCAGATCTGCCACCGCCTCAGGCTCGTCAACCTTGTCGCCGATGTTGTCCAGCGTAACGGTGGCCGCCTCGTCCACGAAAGCATTTACCATGGCTTCATCATAGCCCTTTTCGATAAGTTCCTTCTTCACGCCGTCCGCGCCGATTTTATCCGCCTTGTCCAGAGAAATGCAGACCGAGCCTGCATCCTCTTCCTTAAAGCCCGCCTTTGCGATAAAGGCGTTGAGCAGCTTGCGGTCATTCACCTTGATGGTGAAGCCCTCAAAGCCGATGGCCATGAGCGCTTTGGAGGTCGTGTTGATCAGTTCCATCTCAGCCGATACGGTAGGATCACCGATAATATCAATGTCGCACTGCTTAAAGGAACGGTAACGCCCCTTCTGCGGGCGCTCCGCCCGAAACACATTGCCAATCTGGATGGCTTTAAAAGGCGTTTCCAGCTCACCGGCATTGTTTGAGTAAAAACGGCTCAGCGGCAGGGTCAAATCAAAACGCAGGCCCATATCGCAGAGATCCGACACAGTGCTTCCCTCATGTACCTTAAGCTTGTCGCCGCGTTTTAAAACCGTGAAGAGCATCTTCAGGTTTTCGCCGCCGTCGCTGCCGAGCAGCAAATCGATATTTTCAAGGGCCGGCGTTTCAATCCGCGAGAACCCATGACTTCTGTAAATTGCCAGGATCTGCTGTTCTAGCTGATCCCGGATAAGCATTTCCCGGGGCAGAATATCGCGCGCGCCCCGCACTGGATTTGAACTAATCAATTCGGTCACCTCTTATACTAATTTAATCTGACGATAGACTTTCTTGCCCTTTTTAACAATGATGGCGTCATCCTTGAAATCGGCCGGCGTGATAAGCGCCTTGATGTCTGTAATTTTATTGCCGTCCACTTCAATACCACCCTGCTGTACCAGTCTGCGCCCTTCGCTTCTGGTCGGGATCAGGCCAGCCGCATCCAGCAGTGTCAGGATTTCCATACCGTCGCCCAGCGCATCCCTTGACAGATCCACGCTCGGGATATCGTCGGTTTTTACGCCGCCCGCAAATAAGGCTCTCGAGGCTTCCTGCGCCTTGTCCGCATCCTCTTTGCTGTGAACCATGGCGGTAACCTCATAGGCCAGGATTTCCTTGGCTTTGTTGATTTCAGAACCCTCCAGGGAGCCCAGACGGTGAACCTCATCCATGGGCAGGAAGGTGAGCATGGCCAGACATTTTTCAACGTCTGCGTCTGCCACATTCCGCCAGTACTGGTAGAACTCGTAGGGTGAGGTTTTTTCAGGATCAAGCCACAGCGCGCCTTTGGCGGTTTTACCCATTTTAATGCCCTCGCTGGTGGTCAGCAGAGAGAAGGTCATACCATACACGGTTTGGGCGTCCTTGCGGCGTACAAGCTCGGCCCCGGCGATGATATTGGACCACTGGTCGTTACCGCCAAACTGCATTTTGCAGCCGTAGTTTTTGTGCAGCACATAGAAATCATAGGCCTGCAGCAGCATGTAGTTAAACTCGAGGAAGGTCAGCCCCTTTTCCATTCTGGACTTGTAGCATTCTGCGGTCAACATCCGGTTGACAGAGAAGTGAGCGCCCACATCTCTTAAGAAGCTGATATAGTTTAATGGCAGAAGCCATTCCGCGTTGTTGACCATCATGGCACGGTCATCCTCAAAGGTCAGGAATTTTTCAAAGACCTTTTTAAATTTTTCGCCGTTTTCAGCAATCCGTTCCTGGGTCATGACCTGACGCAGATCCTGTCTGCCGGAAGGGTCCCCGATCATGGTGGTGCCGCCGCCGATCAGGGCAATGGGTCTGTGCCCGTAGCGCTGCATGTGCGCCATCACCATAATCTGAATAAAATGGCCGACGTGCAGACTGTCTGCTGTCGGGTCAAAGCCAATATAAAAGGTGACCGATTCGCTGCCCAATAATTTACGGATTTCTTCCTCATTGGTACACTGCTCGATCATACCGCGTTCTTTTAGTACGTCAAATACATTTTCCATTTGTCTATCTATCCTTTCAAAAGTGTTTTATTTCTCTATAAAAGATCCTTCATATTTTCATTAATTTTATCCGTAACCTCTTCCTGAACCGTCGTCTTACGCCGCTCCCACCGGACCAGCGCCTCGGTGACAAACACCTTGATGACCGCAAAAAACGGAATGGCCACAAACATGCCGAGCGGTCCGAAAAGGCTTCCGCCCACCATGACGCAGAACAGTACCCAGAAGGGGTTCAGCTCCACGATTTTTCCCAGCACGTTTGGTCCCAGCACATTGCCGTCAAACTGCTGAACGATGAGAATCCAGATCGCCACCCCGAGGGCCTTTGCCGGGCTGTACAGCAATGTCAGGAAAATGCCGGGGATCGCGCCGATGATGGGGCCAAAATAAGGGATAACATTGGTCACGCCCACCACCAGTGCGATGAGCGGCGCGTATTCCACCCGCAGCACCAGAAGCCCAATGTAGCAGATAAGCCCGATTAAGGCCGAGGTCATGATTTTACCAGAGAAGTATTTATAAAAAACACCGTCAATGGTACGGATGGCCCAGTTAAAACCGCTGTTGGCCTTTGGGCTCAGGATTGTCCGGTTCAGCCGTTTCAGCTGGCGCTCAATATTTTCCTTGTCCAGCATCAGGTAGAAGCCGGAGAAAAAGACTGCCACAAAACCGATTAAAAAGCTGGTGGTTCCCTTGGCAAAGCCAACGGCAATGTTTCCAATCTGCTTAACCGATTCGGAGTTGAAATTCATATTGCCAAAAATAAAATCCATGGTATCCTTGGCGTTCAGGTTCTGGACCGAAGACAGGTCCAGCTGTATCATGTCCACCAAATCCTTAAAGAAACCGCCGCGGTGTGACAGGTTTATCAGAAAAGTATTGATTTCCGCCGCATAGGTGGGTATACTGCTCACTAAACCGAGCACACTGTCAATAATGGCCGGTATCGAGATATACATGAACAGGATCACCACGATCATCGTGATGATATAGACGACCAAAACTGCCAGAAGCCTGACGAGTTTTGGTTTTTTCTCACTTCCTTTAATGTACTTAAAGGCTTTCTTCTCAATCCACCGCATGGGGCGGAACAAAAAGTAGGCCAGCACTGCCCCCATAATAATGGGCAGCAGAATTTCAAAGGCTGATCCAACCACATTGCTGATCGCTGAGAGAATAAAGCCGAGATTGTCGAGTATCTTATAAAACAGAATAATGGTAATGACGCCTAAAACCGCATAGGTATAGTATTTCAAATACTGCTTATCAAATTTAATGCGCATTCCCTGCACCTCCTGTCTTAAAAAATAGATTAACAACCTCCATCTTACCATTTTAAGAGAAAAAATTAAACAATTTTCTAAGAAATCTTTGAAAAATTTCAAATTATCATGTATACTTGAACAATGATAAAACAAACAAGGCAGTTAACACTGAATTTATAAAATTCCGGACCAAGATAAAAAGCGATCCCCGCTCCGTTTTTTATCGGCGGCCCTTTTAAGGAGCATCCATGTTATTTTATATATTATTCATCATTGGAGGAATCGTTGTTGACCAGCTAACCAAATATCTGGCCGTTACATTTTTGTCGCCCGTCACCACTGTCCCAGTCATTCCCCATGTTTTTCACCTGACCTACGTGGAGAATACCGGCGCTGCTTTCAGTATCTTTGCCGGGAAGCAGATCTTCCTGATCCTTCTCACCCTGATTTTTATTATCGTGCTGGTCTACTTCTTTGTCATCATGCCAAAGACCAAGCGGTATTTTGACGTCAATCTGGCGCTGTCCATGATCATCAGCGGCGCCGTCGGTAATCTGATCGACCGTATCCGCCTGAACTATGTGATCGACTTTTTCGACGTCCGCCTCATTGGCTTTGCCATTTTTAACATTGCTGATATTTTTGTGGTTGTCGGGTGTATCCTGATGGTGATCGCCATTTTCAGAAACAAGGAGCTGCTCAACAACCCGCCGAGTCTGGCTAAAAAAAAACGACAGCGGGCCGCGCAGACATTAAAAAAACCCAAGACCAGCGCAGAAGCCGATAACACGGCAGCAGAGCACAAGACCGAAGAAGTCCAGGGGCTGAACAAGGACGTGCTCTCAAAGCGAAAGCCGCGAAAACGCCGCCGGAATCTGGAGCCAGAGGTCAAGACAAAAATCGAAAAGCTGCCCGAGCATTACAGCTCCATCGATTTTGAGCCCGGGCCGCCGCCGGAAGAGCCGGAATTCCTCCAGCACAGAAAGAAAAAAGATTCCGAGGATTAATCCACAGATTAAAACACCTCCTGAAACGCCAGATTCTGGTTTTTCGGGAGGTGTTTTTTTAGTGGACTGTCTCATCTATTCCAGCACAGCCACCATATCTTTTTCCGTGATCTGGATATGAGCTCCAGCCGCTTCGCTGGCTTCTGCGCAGCGGTGGCCTGCAATATTGTCAATAATCTTCTGGTGCTGGCCGATCAGCGGCGTCTTGTCCTCAATGTGATGAACATATTCCACACGGACACGCTGCATCTGCTCTCTGAGAGAGTTGATCATCTGGATCAGGCGTTCGTTTCCTGTTGCGCGGTAAATCGTTTCATGAAACGCAATATCGTAGTTGATAATGCCTTCTTCATCATTTTTAAGGGCGGACTCCTCAAAGCCTCGGTTGCTTTCCTCCAGCTTTTTGATATCCTCCTCTGTCGCGTTCTTAGCTGCCAGCTCAGCGGACAGGGCTTCCAGAGCGCGCCGGATTTCCATCATATCCCGGAGATCGTCGATGGACATGGGCGTAACATAAGCGCCCTTTCTCGGCACCATTTTTACAAGCCCCTCCAGCTCCAGCTTACGGATCGACTCACGCACTGGCGTACGGCTGACGCCCAGCTGTTCTGCCAGCTGTACTTCCATCAGGCGTTGTCCCGGCTTCAGGTCTCCGTTGATAATAGCGTTTCTAATGGTTTCAAACACGATTTCTCTCAGCGGCTTACACGAGCTCACATCAAGGGTTAATTTAATTTTTTCTTTTTCTGCTTCCATGTTCTTTGTATCCTCTATTCTATTTCTGTTAAAAATGTTAATAAATCATTCCGTCTAAAAGCCTCACAGGCCTTTTCTGCCGTGGCATTGTCCAAAAAGTAACCGATCACCGTTGAACCGCTGCCGCTCATAATGGACGCGAAAGCGCCAGATTCCAGCATTTTTGCTTTCATCTCACCAATTTCTGGATAATCCTGGAAAACCACCTGCTCAAAGGCATTGCCCACAGTGCTGCCAAGGGCCGCATAATCCTCTGTCTCTACCAGCTGGATGACTCGGTCGATGTCCGGATGCACCACATGCTCCGCACTGTCCAAACGGCCAAAAGCCCAGGGTGTCGCAATGTTTATCTCAGGCTTTACCACCAGCACTGGCAGCTTTCTAAGAGGCTTCACCGGCTTAATGATCTCACCGATCCCTTCTACCAAGGCCATTCCCTTATAACAGCAATATGGAATATCCGCGCCGATGGTGCTGCCAAAAGCAAGCATCTCCTCAAGGCTCAGGTTCAGCTCCCAGATCAGGTTCAGTCCCAAAATGGCCGCCGCCGCATCAGCGCTGCCGCCGGCCAGCCCTGCCTCACTTGGAATGTTCTTTTTAATGTCGATATGGACACCCCGGTCGATGCCGAAACGGGCCCGTAGCTTTTCAGCCACCCGATAGACCAGATTGCGCTCATCGGTCGGGATTTTAGGATCACTGCAAGAAATACAGATTCCCTGGCCGCTGTTTTTAAACACAAGTGTATCCGACAAAGCCACCGAATGGTTCACCATGCGCATCTCATGATAGCCGTCAGGACGTTTGCCGGTAACGTCCAAAGAAAGGTTTACCTTTGCGGGCGCCCGCACTACATATTCTTTCATACATCCATCCTTCTCATTTATACTCTGAGCACATTGTATACATTATAACACAAGACAAAGTAAATTCAACTGGTATCTTTAAGTTTGTCTAAAAATTATCAGTAAGTTTAAATGCAATTTCATGTATTTCTTTAAGCAAATAGTGTATAATTAGGGATACTTTAATTAAGGGAGCATCTAAATGAAAAACATAGAGGATTACAAGGCTGTCATCTTCGATTTTGACGGTACCCTTGTAGATTCAATGGGGCTGTGGCACAGCATTGACCACATTTATCTGGAGCGCCATCACAAGGTCTGTCCTGAAACCCTGCCCTATGAGATTGCCGGTAAAAGCTTTACCGAGACCG
The DNA here is from genome assembly GCF_002441855.2 of Eubacterium maltosivorans. Taxonomy (NCBI): domain Bacteria; kingdom Bacillati; phylum Bacillota; class Clostridia; order Eubacteriales; family Eubacteriaceae; genus Eubacterium; species Eubacterium maltosivorans. The sequence goes on from NZ_CP029487.1 coordinate 2,183,126, forward strand.
CAGAATATTTTAAGGAGCGCTTCGAGCTCGAGGACTCCATCGAAGACATCAAAGCCGAATGGGTTGCGATGTCCCACGAAGAATATTTAAACCACGTACACTTTAAGCCCGGAGCCCTGCGGCTGATCCGCGATTTACACAGCCGGCGCCAGCGCATTGCCATCGCGACCTCCAACAACCGGGAGACCACCGAAGCTTTTCTGCAAAAGCACAATGTGCTGAGCTACTTTGACATTCTCTGCTTCACCACCGAGGTCGGAGCGGGAAAACCCAATCCGGCAGTTTTTAACCAGGCGGCACAGCTGCTGTCCCTGCCGGCAGATGACTGTCTTGTCTTCGAGGATACGCTGGAGGGGATTCAGGCCGCCAAGGCCGCTGGCATGGATGTGATCGCCGTGGCGGATTTATGGCAGGGCGACCATCTGGTCAAAATCAAGAATCTGGCCGATGGCTTCATTCAGGATTTTACAGATTTAAAATAGAAAGGAAGGCTCCGATGTCCATCAACTTTCAAAATGACTGGGAGGATACTCTCCAAAAAGAATTTCAACAGGAATACTACCAGAAGCTGCGGCGCTTCTTGCTTCACGAGTATAAAACACAGACCGTGTACCCGGATATGTATGACATTTTTAACGCATTTCACTTCACGGCCTACTCAGATACCAAGGTCTGCATCATCGGCCAGGACCCTTACCATGGCAGAGGACAGGCCCATGGCCTTTCCTTTTCTGTAAAGCCAGAGGTGGCTGTGCCACCGTCGCTTCAGAATATTTACAAAGAACTGTACGACGATCTGGGCTGCTCGATCCCCAGCCACGGCTATCTGAAAAAATGGACCGACGAAGGCGTTTTGCTGCTCAACGCAGTGCTCACCGTGCGGGCAGGCCAGCCAGCCTCCCACAGAGGCATGGGCTGGGAGCAGTTCACAGACCATGTCATCGAAATGCTGAACAAACGCGAGGACCCTATCGTCTTTATTCTGTGGGGCGCTTTTGCCCAGTCCAAAATCCCAATGATCACCAATCCGGCCCATCATATTATAAAATCGCCCCATCCCAGCCCTTTCTCGGCCGCCCGCGGTTTTTTTGGCAGCCGGCCGTTTTCAAAAACCAACGCCTTTCTCGAAAGCATTGGCAAAAAACCGGTTGACTGGCAGATTGATCCCCTTTAGAAACGAGGTTCATCTTGGATTTAACAATTTTACTCTGGATTCAGGCACATATGCGCTGCGATGTGCTTGATTTTATTTTCAGCCTTATCACAAAGCTCGGCAACGCCGGCGTTGTCTGGATACTGTTTACCCTTTTGCTGCTCATCCGCAGAGATACCCGCTATACAGGTCTGGTCATGGCCATCGCGTTCATCCTGTCGGCGGCAGTGGTTAATCTTGGTATAAAACCCCTCATCAGTCGGCCTCGTCCCTTTCAGGTCCACCCCATCGAGCTTGCCATCGCCGCGCCTTACGGAACCTCCTTTCCATCTGGCCACAGCGCCACTTCCTTTGCGGCTGCCTGGGCCTACTTTATCACAAGAAAAAACCGGCTTCGCTGGGGACTTTTAGCGCTGGCTGCCGCCATTGCTTTCTCACGCCTGTACCTCTTTGTCCATTTTCCAACAGATGTGCTGGCTGGTATCATCATTGGCATTATCCTGAGCTATCCCGCAAAGCTCATAGCTGACAGGCTCGTAAAAAATGGTAGGTGGGGAATCCATGCCAATCCGTAAAAAAATATCTCCGTTGATTATCGTTATCCTGATCCTGATCACAGGCGCCTTTCTGCTCTATCACTGGGGCATCCTGCAGTTTAACCATCCTGACGCCGAGACCTACCCCGTGCAGGGCGTTGATGTCTCCACCTATCAGGGCTCCATCGACTGGCCGGTTCTGGCCGACAATGGCCTGACCTTTGCCTTTATCAAGGCTACCGAAGGCAGCAGCTTTCAGGATGAGAACTTCAAATACAACTGGGAAAACGCCGGAAAAACCCATCTTAAGGTCGGCGCTTATCACTTTTTCAGCTATGAAACCAGCGGCGCCACCCAGGCAGAAAATTATATCAAAACCGTTCCTGTCAAGGACGACGCCCTGCCGCCTGTGGTGGACATTGAATTTTACGGCAGCTACACTCGTTATACCGCGCCGGATAAAGAAACCACCCGCAGGGAACTGACAGAGCTTTTAAACCGCCTGGAAAGCCATTATGGCAAGCGGCCCATCATCTACACCTCTACCAAGCCCTACGCCACCTACATCGCCGATTATTACAATGATTATCCCATCTGGATCCGGAACTTCTACGCCTGTCCCATCCTTTCGGACCACCGGCAATGGACCTTCTGGCAATACTCAGATAAAGGCTCTCTCTCCGGATATACAGGTTATGCGCCCAACATCGACCTCAATGTTTACCGCGGCAGCTATGATGCGTTCATGGCTCAGTTCGGATACTAAAAAAGCTGTTACCCTATCGGCAACAGCTTTTTTTAATTGGTGATAACCTGTTTCAGGTATTTGATAACCAGATCCGCAAAGCGGTTAATATCTTTTATATAGGCAAAATCCTTACCGTAAATCAGCTTCTCAGCCAGCAGGTCTCTTTCCTTGCCAGTGAACACGCCAAGCACCATAATCCCCTGCTGGCGTGCCCTGCGCACCTCGACGGCCGTATCCCTCACAGCGGTGGCACCGCGGTAGGCCTCCTCGAGCGTCTGGCTCTGCCCTTTCCCCACTTTGATATCATTGGGGCGTCCGTCGCTCAAAACAATGAGAATTTTATTATCCTCTGGACGGCTTTTCAATTCCTCAACCACTGCCTTGATGGCTAAACCATCCCGGTTATTGCCTGTGCAGTAATACTCAAAAATATTTTCATTGGCCCTCAGATTTGACTCATAATCACGGTAGCGTTTCAGGATCGTGTAATCCAGAAAGCTGTTAAACCCCATAACGCGGTTAGGGATGCCGTTCAGGGTCAGTGCCTGGGCCAGCACATAGGCCTGGCTGGCCACCAGCGCCTGGTTGCGCCGCTGTGATCCACTGGAGTCAATGAGAATATCCACCACGTAGCTTCCCTTGTCATTATCCAGCGTGCGCACAAACACCTTCGTGTTACTGCTGCGCCCGACCCGCCACAGCTTGTTGGGCACAAGCATCCCCTGGTCAGACGGTATCTCATCCTTAAATTCTTCCTGAACCAGCGTCCGGGCAATACTGTCCCGCAGCTTATGGATATTGCGCTTGTGGATGCGCTTGTTCACACCATAGGCCAACGTATTTTTCACCTTATGCCGCCCAACCAGGTTTTTCTGGAATCCGTTGTCACAATTACTGCGGATCACCCCATCCGTCAGATGAATCCTGCAGTTTTCATGCACATCGCGGCATACCCTGTTCTGCAGCCTCCGGACCTCTGGCGTTGAGAGATAGGTCTTACCAAAATGATAGGAGACCTTTTCATAGATTTTATCCAGATCCTCTGCCTTGATACGGAGAACCCGGTTATCTTTAACATCACTGTTAAATCCACTGCCCTCGCCATTATCACCCAGAAGAGATTCGGCGATTTCATCCAGGCTTTCATCCAGCTGCATTTCTTCTTCAAGCGCGTCATCATAGAATTCTTCCATCATAAAATCGTTGAAGTCACTCAGCTCCACATCGCTGCGGCACTCCTCCCCGATAACCTCCCCATCCTCTGAGTAGACATAAATGGGAAAATACCGGATATAGACAGCTTCGACGCCCTTCAGCATATCAATGGTGTCCTCGCAGCCGCTGAGGGATTTGATTTCCTTGATCAGACCGTTTGTCGCCACATCCATCCTGGGCATTTTACCAACCTTTTCCAAAACCAAAGCGTGTCTTGCCTTTTCAAGAAGGTTATCGGTATGCATCTTGAAATAATCGGACAGAATGTCATCATAGGCTTTTTTCCGAATATCATAGATTCCCGGCCGTTCTTCCATAAGCTTTTCCTCTACCAGCACATCTGTAGCCATCTGGATCAGCCCCAGGAGTATATCCTTGTCCAGCCCTGCCTTTACCCGGCTGATGATAAAACGCTTCACCGCGTCCCAATTGATGTATTTACGCCGTCCCCCTGCTGTGATCCCCTGGTATAGGGCTACATCTTTGGAGATAAAGCTTTTTTCACCAGCGTCCATATTCTCATCGTAATTGCCGGAAATCGTCCACATCAGATTTGTCACGCGGTTATCGAAATCCAGGTCGTCATAAACCCATTTTGCCGGTTCTGCCATTTTCATCCCTCCTTTCTTCTGTGATGCTCCTTGTCTGAGCTTTAAAAAATATCCTCAGCCTTCCAGTCCTCCCGGATACGCGTCCGGATAACATCGTAGACAATTTCTTTTTCATACTGGTCAAAGGTTTTCCCGATAACGCCCATATTGATGGCAAGCATTGGACGCAAGCCCCTGCGTATGGTGCGGAGACTGCCCATGATTCCGCGAAGATCCACCGATTTGGTTGAGATTTCAGAGTTCATGGCCTTTTCCTGTAAATCCAGGAAAATACCGGCAAACTGCTTCAGCATATCCTGCTTGGCGTCTGGAAATTCATCGGCTAAGATAACCATCAGGGTTTCTTCATCAATCTGAGGAATATCAATGGTCATAAAACGGGAAACCAGAGCTTCATTCAGCTCTTTAGTCCCGGCGTATTCATAGTTCATGGTTCCGATAAAGCGGGTGGCAGGATTCAGGCTGATCTTTTCATAGCCTGGCACATCAATGACCTTACGGTAGTCGAGCGCGGAGTGCAGAACGACCAGCGCGTCATTTTTAGCCATATTGATTTCATCAAAGACGCCGAACCCGCCGTTCACCGCACATTCATAAACCGACCCGCGGCGCAGGCGGACCTCATTGTCAATAAACGTATCTGTTCCGATCAGGCTGGTGCTGTCCGTATTGACATGGAAAGATGTATTCCACTGGGGTCTGCCGAAAAGCTCGCACAGGTTATCGGCCAGGACATTTTTCCCGGTCGCCTTTGGGCCGGAAAGCAGGATATTTTCACCCTCAAGAATCGCGGTGATGCACATTGCCCAGATGTCTCTGCCATAAAAGATGGTCTCTGATTCAGGCACACGGTCTGCCAGATCTGCCTCAACCGGGTACTCTTGTCTAAAACGCTTTACATCGTCAATCAATTTTTCACTGATGCCCTGTTCTAAAAGTTTGTTATAAAGTTCCAATTCAATCTCCTTTTGTCTTTTCTCATCATTTATTTTTCTCTACCGCGTGATAATACGCTTGAGATAGGTTGTAACAATATCCGCAAAATGCTTAACATCCCGGGTATAGATAAAGTCCTTTCCGTAGATCAGTTTTTCGGCCTTAAGCTCCTGTTCATTCCCGGTGAAAACACCCAGGACTGATATTCCACGCTGTCTGGCAATGCGTACCTCCTTGGCCGTGTCGCCTACAGCAAGACCTCCGGTATAGGCTTTTTCCCCCCTGAATGGATTTTTATTTCCCTTGCGCTCCAGGTGCATGTCATTGGGCTTACCGTCACTCAGTATAATGAGAATCTTATTCTCCTCATCCCTTGTATAAAGTCCATCACAAATCCCTTTGATGGCCAGGCCGTCCCGGTTGCTTCCCTCACAATAATATTCAAAAATATTCTCAGTCTCCCTCAGGGGATCATCATAATTTCTAAAACGCTTGAGGACCGTAAAATCCAGAAAGCAGTTAAAACCATTGACCCGGCAGGGTATTCCCGCCTCGATCAAAGCCCGGGCAATGATGTATGCCTGAATCGCAACTAAGGCCTCTCGTCCCTTTTGGGAGGTACTGCCGTCCAGCAAAAGGTCGACCACGTAGCCGCCCTTATCATTGCTTTCAAAACGCCTGAATATCCTGGAACAGGGTGTTCTGCCCACACGCCATACCTTGGCCGCATCGATATCTCCTGAATCGCTGGCAACCGGATAGCGGGCTCTCTCCGCGACCAGTGTGCGAATCAAAGCATCGCGAAGGCGTTTGATCGTTCTGGCGTACACCCTCAGGTTTGCCTGGTAAGCATCCTGGTTTCTTTTCAGATCCTTTTCGGCATATTTTCTCTGAAACTCACCATCACACTCACTCCGCAGGACTCCCTCCGTATAGTGGAGCCTGCAGTCCCGGTGAACACCCTTGCAGAGCCGGCTCTGAAGCTGCTTGACCTGGTAGGACTCCAGGTATGAGCTGCCGCAGTAATGCGCCACCTGCTTATGCATATTATCAATCTGTTCCTGATCAAGATAAACCACATCTGCTTCTGCGATATTTCCAGACATTTCCTTTTGGTCACTGTTTACCTGGAGCGATTCGCGGCTCATCATCGCTGAAATAACACTATCGACAAAATCCTCTGTGTTAATATCCTTTTCTTTATCCTGGTGCAGAACCACATTCCAATCGAGAGGCCTTGTATCTTTTAAGCCCTGCCACTCAATATAGACGGCGTCCACCCCTTCAAGGAGCTCTGCTGTTGTCACTGAGCTTCGCAGTCTCAGCAAACGCTCTGCCAGCTGCTGGGCTTCTTCTCTAACCGAAGGAGCAGCACCCGCCAGTGTCTCAAAAATGGCAAATTCCACCTGATCGAGTATCTTATTGGAATCTGGCGCTTCCATCAATGCAATCATCTCTGAACAGGCTTCGTTCTGAATATCCGAAATTCCTGGTCTTTCTCCAACCAGACGGTCTATGACCATCGGGTTAGCCGCATGAAGAATCAGCAGCTGGAGCCGGTCGCGTTTAAATCCCTGGCGTCTCCGCCAGCTAACATAGGTGTCAACCAGCTGCCAATCTATAAAGCGACGGCGGCCGCCTGCTGTAATGCCATAATAAAGCGCAATATTTTTAGAAAGATTGGTTTTTTCCGCTGTGCTCATCTGCTCCTTATAATCCCCGCAGATGGTCCACATCAGGTTCGTTACACGGTTATCAAACTCAAAGTCATCATATTCCCAATGTAAATTTTCCCCCATTATTTTTTCCTCGATGTTCTTTTATAATATCCCCAGTTTATCACTTATTCTTTAAATTCGCTACCCTATGAACGGGTAAAATAATGCTATTCTATTTTAACACACTGGCCGAACAAATGCTGTTGCAAAAAACACAAAACCGACATTTAACAATGCCGGTTCTCGTTTTTAATCTGTTCATTATGATATTTTTTCAGCATGACCGTTCCCGCAAGAGAACCGCTCCCCGCCAGAAACAGAATGGTGCTTGTCCCCACTCTTTCCGCAATTCCAGTATTTGGATTTTCTGTACTGGTTTGGACTGCTTCCTGCACTGGACTGTTATCTTCTTTTGCCATGACCAATACCTGAGGACTAAAAGCCAGGCAAAATAAAAGTATTGCTATAATGATTGAATGATTTATTTTTTTCATGATAAGACTCCTCATATTCTATAAGTATTTAGTTAATACCCTATTGGCAAAATTTGACACATTGCCTTAAAAAAGTCTTATTCTTCTTTGTCCGATTCCTTGCTCAATAAAAAAAATAATGCTGATGATCCGAGAATGGCAACCAGAAAAATCAAAGCCATGCCTACGTCACGAATTTTTATGTACAGGCTATTTTCTGAGATACTGGCATATGCTTCGTAAGCCCTCACTCCGCTGTAAAGCAAGGATTTCTCTTTCTCTGTCTCCTCGTCCGTTTTAACTGGCGTGTCATCACCTTTGCCCATTTCTTCTCTTTGCTCAATCTCCTGTTCAAGCTGGAGAGATCCCTTCTCCTTAACATAAGTAAAAAAGAAGCTGCTGATAACAAACATTACAATACCCAGAAAAGCCAAAAGGCCTTTAGTAAACTTATCCATCTTTTTTACTCCTTCTCTATTATGGCGTATCTCCTATTATAAAAGACCTTTTCCTCTTTTAAACATGGTTTTAACAAATTTCACGAAAAAAGTGTGACACTTCTGTGCAGAAATAAAAAAGGCCCATACCTCTATTGGTATGGGCCGCATAATATTTACAGCAGATAGTCGGGAAGCTCATGAAGCTTCTTCATTTTTTCTTTCAACTCTTTTTTTATTTTTTCTTCAAGCTCTATTTTATTCTGTGCTTCCTGAGCTTCTTTTTCTTTTCGTTCTTTTTCGATACGGATCGCTTCCTGGCGTTCAAATTCTTTCTTTTTGGCCTCTTCCGCTTTTCGTTTTTCTTCCGCTTCAGCCTTCTTCTTAGCCTCTGCCTCGGCAGCTGCTTTCTTTTTGGCTTCTTCCTCGGCTTTTGCTTTGGCGGCCGCTTCTTTCTCAGCCTTCTTTTTAGCTTCCGCTTCAGCCTTTTCTTTCGCTTTAGTGGCTTCCTCGGCTTTTTTCTTAGCCTCTTCCGCTTCTTTAGCCTTAGCCTGGGCTTCTTCAGCCGCTTTTGCTTTCGCAGCTGCTTCTTCCTCTGCTTTTTTCTTGGCCTCTGCGTCGGCTTTCGCTTTGGCCTCAGCTTCCTGTTTTTTCTTCAGCTCTGCCTGAGCCTTTTTCTTGGCGGCTTCTGCTTCTTTTGCCTTTTGCTCCGCCAGTTTTTCTGCCTTCTCTTTTTCAGCGGCTTCTTTTGCCGCCTGCTCATCAGCCTCTTCTTTGGCTTTTTTTTCTGCTTCCTCAGCCTCTTTTTTTGCTTTTTCAGCGGCTTCAGCCTCAGCTTTCTGGCGTGCGGCTTCAGCTTTCTTTTCTTTTTCCTCAGCTGCTTTTTCGGCTAACTCTTTTTCCTTTTTAATGGCTTCGGCTTTCAGTTTTTCTGCTTCAAGCTTGGCAGCAGAGACCTGATCCTCTTCCTTCGGTTCCCCCATAATCTTTTTCTTCAAATCGTCGATGATTCCCACTTCGTTATCCCCCGTATTAGTAGAATTTTCATCTGTCAAAACCTTAGAAGCCAGTTCATTTTTTTCTTTAATGGTACTATTATGTGTTTTTAATTCTGATTTTAATTTGCTTTTCCTAGCCATTTAAAAGCCCCCTTTGGATTCTATTTCTTTAAATAAATTCAGATAATCTTCAGCGCCATTTGACCTTGGTTTATACTCAAAAATAGATTGCTTGAATATCGGTGACTCTACCAGGGCGATATTCTTTCTGATATAAGTATCCATAAACTTCTCGCCAAAGCTCGCCTTTAAATTATCATATTGAAGATTGTTAATATTATTGCGTACATCATGAAGTGTTGCAAAAAGAAGAGTAATATCTTTATCGATTCCTAATGACTTGCTGATATATTCCAGGGTTTCCTCCAAGAGATGTACCCCGTCCACAGCATAATACTCGGTTTGTACTGGAATGAAAATATCGTCAGTGACAACAAGTGCATTAGTCGTCACAATACTGAATGACGGCGAGCAGTCAATGATACAGTATTCATAATCGTCTGCCACGGCCTCAAGCTTGCGTTTTAAAATAAACTCACGTCCATACATGCCTGCAAGCCGCGGCTCAATCGTTGCCATCAGAAGACTGGAAGGAATGATATCAATGTTATCGCTTACTTGATAGATAACATCCCTGGCTTCTTTTTCGTCAGTAAACAAATGATAGATACATGGACGGTCCAGATCGTACTCCATAAGAGAGTTGGTCAGGTTGCTCTGCATATCGCAGTCAATATAGAGCACCTTCCCTTTTATCTTTTGTCCCAGCAGATATCCGAGATTGATGACGGATGTGGTCTTTCCACAGCCGCCTTTTAAGTTAAATAAACTGATGGTTTTCACGTCGTTCCCTCTTATCTTTTTATTTTTTATAAAAGATCATAGTGCTATAATCGCTTATAAAAAATAAAAGGTCTATATATGAAAAGATGTTTAGATGGAATAGCTTCCATCTAAACATTTCATGCGTTTTAGAAAATGACTTTCTTAATATCTTTATGCGGTGACGCGATTACTGAGTAACTTGTGATAACACCTAAATCGCGCATATCTGCTTCTGCGGCTTTAATCGCCTGTTTAACAGAAGCAACTTCACCAGTCAATAATACAAAACCTTTACCACCCAAGCCTCTGGCTATTCTGATTTCAATCAGCTCGACATTTGCAGCCTTAACAGCCACATCGCCAACGATAATTGAAGAGATTGCATTAATTGTTTCAACGATACCAAGAGCTTTGACATCTTCGATTTCTCCCGCACCTAACATAGCCGGTAATACATCCGGATGAATGTTCGGAATAACGTGGGATTCGAGTACATAGATTCCACCGATGTGCTCACCGTTTCTAATTGATGCCTGAACGGCCCCTACGTCACCGGAAATTATGGTAACATATTTCCCGGGACATAAAGGAGAGGCCATCATTAAATCAACATTTCCGGCTTTCAGCATATCATCAGTGGCTTCGATGCCGATAGGAATACTCTTAAATTCTATAAAACCTACTGCTTTTTTCAAAATACCACTTCTTTCTATACTGTGAATTCAATGCTTATTTGCTACAAATTACGTATAATTACTAGATTAAAAAATTAAAGAACTGATGGTAATAACATCATTAACAGGCTAAAGTTAACTAACTGCCATACCCAGATAGTAGCTGCTGGAGGGTCAATATGAGAATCAGCATAACTATTGAAAGTTAATGCCATCATTTCGCCCCATACAGAGGTAATAATACCCATGACTGCGCCACCTAAGATTGCTAAGAACGGATTTAATGTAGCAGCGAAAACGATCATAGCTGTTGTGCCTGCTGGCAGGATTACGTGGTGGTATCCTTCTAAAGGAAGACCCATACATAAGAACGCCAGGGATACAGCAGCAATACCGAAACCGATGGAACCGATGTTATTGAATAAGTATAAAGCTTCATCAGAACCAGCTACACCTAACTGACCTAAAGTAGCAGCTAAACCACCGATAGCAACACCAATACCTAAGCCTACCATTACTAAGAAGCTTAAGCGTTTGCCTTCTGGGAAGTATTTTCTCTTTTCAGTACCTGTGTATTTACCGGTAAGACCAGATTTTGTGAAGATCAAACGTACTAAGATGTCAGAAATAAATACTGTTAAAGCAACAGTATCGGTCCAACCTGCATAGCTGAATACCATTCCGCCAAGAACAGCACCTAATAAATACTGAATTAAGAAACCAATAATACCAAATACACCACCGACTAACAGAACACCAGCATCTCCAGTTTTGAATAATGGAGTAACGATATCCTGGCCGTCATCTAACAGGTTTTTGCTCTTAGCGTAAGCAGCACCGGCTACAGCACCACCGAATGCTACGTGAGGTCCAAAGAAAGAACCAAAGCTTAATGCACTAATCATAGGAGCACCAGCTTCTCCGCCAAAAATAGCAGCAATTACAGTTAAACCTGTAAATACAAATGAAGGAACACCACCGATAGCAGCAGCTAATAAACCACCGCCAAACGCGGTAATTAACATTGTAAAGTCCATAATTATCCCCCTTATTAAATTATTTAGGACCGGATGGTAATTTTACCATCTTCAACGGCAGTTACTTTACCGTCGATACTTGCGAAAATACGGGCGCCAAGGCTTCCTTCTGGAATTTCTCCGATCAGGGTACCCTTCTCAACAACATCCCCTACACTCACAACCGGCTGGGCAGGTGCACCAATGTGCTGTGCCAGCTGAATGGTTACTTCAGTGAACTGTTTGTCGCAATCGACCATCGGAGCTGGCTGATCATACTCATCCAGACCCAGACGTGAAATTAAACGATGTACGTTAAACTGTTTTGCTGATCTGAAAGGATCAGCTTTTTCGGGTTTGTCGTGATGTGGGTTTTTAATGCCTTTGCTACCTAATTCCCGCTTGAGTGTGATATTGAATTTCCAAGGCTGGAGATCCATAACACACGCATATTGACATAAGCCACATTCACAGCATAAGAAAGCATTTGTAGCTTGAGTGGTCGTATCACAAGTTGAGCCATAGGCCGCGATTCGCATAAGCTTGTGCGGTTCAAGGTTATGCCCCAGACTGTGTCTCGGACAAACTTCTGTACATAAACTACACTGCATACACGCCATTCCAGCTAATTTTATCGTATCCTGGATGCTTCTTGTCTTTGATTCGATCAACGGATGATCGCTCGGTAAAACAATAAAGCCCTTTGTGGTCTTTGTGACATAGGAGTCGATGTCGACAATTTTCCCCATCATTGGACCACCATTGATAATGACAAAATCGGAAATGGTTGTTCCGCCAGCCAGCTCAAGTGCTTCACGAACAGTAATTCCCAGCGGAACCTTTGTCGTGATTTTATTGCGGACTGCCCCCGTAACAGTAATATATTTATCCACTACGGGCTTGTCCTCGTTCATTATATCATAAATATTGAGAAGTGTCTCTACATTTATGACTAAAGTTCCAACATTTAATGGAATTCCACCCTCTGGAACGATTCTCCCTGTTGTTTCATATACCAGTGTTTGTTCATCACCGGCAGGATAGAAATTATTCATAATGTGAAGGTCGATTTTAGGAAAATTTGGTAAGTCCTGTCTTAAAGCGCCAATTGCCGGAATATATTTCTTTTTAAGTCCGACAATGCCTGCCTTTGCCTTGGTATGATCCATAACAGCCTGAAGAGCCACCAGCATGTGGTGGGCTCTCTCAGCCATTAACTGTTGGTCAACTCTTAACAAAGGCTCACATTCAGCACCGTTGACAATAACTGTATCAACTTCAGCGTCGATTTTCACATGGGTTGGGAAGCCAGCCCCGCCGGCACCAATAATACCAGCGCTTTTGACTATTTCAACTAAATTTGTGCTCATGAGCAACACCCCTGTTATTGTTATTTAATATCGAATCCCCCAACGAGCACACATCTTCTTCTTCTTGCGAAGGATTTAGCAGATGTTAAGCCTTCACCGGTCGGGCCTGCAATCGTGAATGTCGGATAACCTTCACCACCGAAACCAATACCAGCGTAGGAAGGACCATTTTTAACGAAAATGGTCGTCTGGATTCTCTTAGCCATTTCGGTTAATTTATCTACATTTTTGGAATGCATGATAGCGGTGTGTCTGTTTCCATGTTCAAGTTCAACAGCAACATCGATACCTTCATCAACGTTAGCAACACGAACGATTGGAAGAATTGGCATCATCAGTTCTTCTACAGCTAACAGATGATCTTTAGAAGTTTCACAGATTAATACGCGTGTATCTTCAGGAACATCAAGGCCAGCTGCCGCTGCGATGTATTTAGCAGATTTACCAACAAAATCACGGCTCAGACGTCCTTCAGGACAAACCAGATCTGCTAAAGCGTCAATGGCTTTTTTGTCGGTGATTTCATACGCGCCGTTTTTCTTCATGTTGAAAATCAGATAGTCTGCTACCTGGTCAACAACAACGACTTCTTTTTCTGCAATACATGGCAGGTTATTGTCGAAAGAACAGCCGTCGATAATATCTTTTGCTGCTTTTTCGATATCTGCAGTTTCGTCAACCAATGCCGGTGGATTACCAGCGCCGGCGCCAATGGCTTTTTTACCACTGGAAAGAACCGCTTTAACAACACCAGGACCGCCTGTTGCAACTAACATTCTGACTTTAGGATGAACCATCATTTCGTTAGCAGCTTCAATGGTCGGATTAGCACAGGTTACGATTAAGTTTCTCGGGCCACCGACGGAAACAATTGCTTCATTTAATAATTTAATGCATAAGAAGCTTGTTTTCAAAGCCTTTGGATGGGGTGAGAAAACAACCGCGTTACCGGCGGCTAACATACCAATACTGTTATTAACAATGGTTTCGTTTGGGTTTGTAGTCGGTGTAATCGCACCGATTACGCCAAAAGGTGATAACTCGAGCAAAGTACAGCCATCATCACCAGCCCATGCTTCTGTCAATAAATCTTCAACGCCTGGTGTACCAGTTGTTGCAAGACGGTGTTTAGCTAACTTGTGTTCATAGTTACCCATACCAGATTCTTCAACAACCATCGCGCAGATTGTTTCAACATTTTCTTTTTTGAGCATGATTTCACGCATTGCAGCAATCATCTGACGACGCAGTGCCAATGGTTTTTTCATGTACTCTTTCTGGGCAGCTGCAGCAGCTTCAATTGCAGCGTCCATGGTCTGGAAAACGCCGTCTTTGCCGTCTACTACCGGAGCACCGGTTTCTTCAGCATAGTCGATCTGATCCATTACCTTTTTTACAATATATTCAATACCTGTTGTATCAATATTCATACAGATTTCCTCCTGGATTCCTCTATTAAATCTTCTCTCTTATAAAATAGCTAATGCGCTTTGTGCAATGGCCATATCCTGGTCTGCTGTACCGCCGCTAACGCCGATACCGCCGACAACTTTTCCCTCAACAACGAGTGGATAACCACCACCGAAGGTCACAATACGGCCTTCATTAGTAAATTGAATTCCAAAGAGTGCTCCATCTTCTTTTGCCAGATCAGTAACCTTATCGGTAGACATTTTCAACGCATTGGCTGTATAAGCCTTGTTAACTGAAATATCCATACTGGCAAGCAAGGAATCTTCCATTCTTTCAAAATACGTTAAATTACCACCTGCATCAACAACGGAAAAAACAATAGGCACACCCATTTCTTCTGCTTTAACCCTTGCTGCTGCTCCCATTCTCTTAGCAGTTGTCAGAAGTGAAAAGTCTTTTTTTTTCTCTTCTTCAGGAGCTTCTTCTGAAGGCGCTTCAGCCATTTTTATTTTTTCAACGACTCGTCTGACGACTTCTTTCACCATTTCGTTGTATTCTTCAGTTCTTGCGAGAACGAAAAGCAGATCGGAAAGACGGTTGGCAAATTTCACCAGTTCCGGTCTTACATCCGGATCCTTGTGGGTATATTCCACAATTCTTCTTTCGCCGCGCCGTACAACTGTACGAGCCAGATGCAAGGCTGAGGATACAGGGTTTTTCCCTGGTACAATAAACGATTTTTGCGGGCCGATAACGGAAAGGTAATAGTCGAGTTTTTCTTCCATAAAGTCAATGTCCGCCTGGGAAATCCCATCCTTTAACATTGCTTTGCCCTTTTCATCACTGGCGAGTTCCGCACCTAAAACGAAAATTCTTTCTTGTAAATGGTGGAGGATTTCGCGGATGTCATTGTCTTCAGATAAAGAATAGGCCAGGCCAATGGCTGAATTAGCTTCATCCATTGTACCGTAAGCTTCTACCCGAATATCATCTTTAGGCGTACGATTACCGCCGAACAAACCGGTTTCACCTTTGTCACCGCCTCTTGTATAGACATTTGGCATATTTTTACCTCACTAAACAATTTGAATTTCGTCAACAATTCCAACGATAGTCATATCAAGCGGTGCCAGCTTGTCACCGTAAACATAACGGGCCGTACTACCGGTCGTTACAATGACGGTTTCGCCAATACCCGCGCCGACAGAATCGACCGCAATGGCAGTGGACTGGCTGGAGTATTTTTCAAACTCCCCGTTTTCATTGATTTTTTTGATAATTAAAAGCTTGCAGCCCACAAGGTTTGAATCCTTCTGGGTTGAAACCACATTACCAACTACTTTTGCTAAATGCATTCAATCACCTACTATATCTTTTCTACATGAAGACCAAGGGTAGCGATTGCTTCCTTAGCATATTCTGTAATGATAGCGTCCGCAGGCACTTTGATCACTTTGCTGTTGCGGTGTAACAAGACATCGCCGCGGCTGATGATACGTTTTACAATCATTCCATCATCCGGTTCAAAGGGATCGGATTCCTTGGCTGTCTGTTCAGGCGCTGCACAGGCGCTGCTCTGAAGCGCGTCCTTGCAGCTGTCTTTTCCAACACAGCCGTCATACAGCTCATCTGAGCTGACCAGCTTGATTCCAAAGCTTTTTAGAGCCTTGAGGTTATTTCTCAGTAACTCACGGTAGCCTTGTGGGGATTTTCCCATACCCAGCTGTGCTCTGACACTGTCATCCGGACAGGCGCCATTGATCGCGCAGACAACTGGTGTTCCGGCCATAATTCCGTGGTTGATGAGGGTGAGCATTTCATTATCACAAATACCATGAGCAATTTTTGCCGCGGTATTAACAGTTGTCGCTGCAATAATGATTTGATCAACTTCACCGTAAAGTTCTTTCTGGGCTACCTTGGAACCACTGTTATAAATGGTGTCTAAGCCTAAGGTTTCCTGTATATAGCTCGGAGTGAATACGTGCATCGCCTCATCCGAAAGGAAAACCTTTAATTGCCAACCATCATTTTTTAACTTGACCAGTGAATCCATTGCCTGTTTAAACCCGATTGCCGCGCCGGAAAAAACAACCAGCGCCGTTTTAGGTTTATTTTTTATTCTTTTGATGACTTCTTCGACAACCTTCTGGATAAAAGCGTCCATGAAGGCTTCACTGTTAATCAAATCTTTTAAGTCCAAATTATATCACCACATTCCTTACCTTTGACAATTAAAGGCTATCCCTAAAGGAGTTACCAACAAAGGTTCTACGGGTTTTACTGTTTTGATGCCGATTTCTTTTTCAAAAACCTGTTCAAATTTATCAAAAACACAGGCCCCGCCGACCACATAAATGGTGTCGACATCATAGCCCTGGATAAAACGATGGACAATTGACGCCATCTTTTCCACAACTGGTTTAATGACTGGAAATATCTTTCGCTGGTCTTCATGCTTTTTCATTTCTTCCGCTTCTTCAAAGCTGATATGATAAGCGCCTGCGATGACAAGACTCATATGAGTCCCGCCTGTTGCTTCATCGGCTGTAAAAATGACCTCGCCATTTTTCAGAATACTGATGCCCGTCGTACCACCCCCAACGTCTACAACAGCGCCGTTCTGGATCCCCAAAACGGTTGCGGCAGCCGTCGGTTCGTCGACTACGTTGGTAACGGTAAAATCAGCTGAATCCACAACATTGGAAATAATTTTAGTGTTTCCATCCATAATTCCAGGTGGGATAGCGGTTGCGGCATTGGCATACGTTAGATCAACGCCAATAATTTTTTCGACTTCGGCTTTCAATGTTCTGACGATGTTCACCGCCCCGAGGTAATCCACGACAATCCCGTCTCTTACAACGTGAGCGCCCTGGGTAGCACCTGCTACCGGACGGTTATTTTCGTCAACAACAGCTACAACGATGTTGGCTGTACCGAGGTCGACGCCAACCTTCAGGTTTCCCTGATATGGGTTTGCTCTTTTGGCTCTGATCAGTTCGTTAAACTCTAGTATTGTGTCATTACCGCTCTTCCAGTCCATTATTTCTCCTGCTTTTTAACAATTTTTAAAATATCATTATTTTTCAGTCCGGCGGCGTTGGCTTCATCGGTATCAATATGCATTTCATAAGCATATTTTGGTGACACGCGTACCAACACATCGCGGAACAGCGTAGGACGCAGCCCGCTGCTTTCTACACCTACACAATCGCCATCCTTCAGTCCCAGCTGTTCTGCAATGTCCGGAGTCATGTGAATGTGACGCAGTGCCGCGATGGCACCATGATCCAGTTCAACACGGCCGCACGGTCCTTCCAGAATAAGTCCCGGTGTCCCTTCCAGCTTCCCGGATTCACGAATCGGCACATTCACACCTAAGGTTCGTGCATCGGTCATTGAAAGTTCAATCTGGGTTTCATTTCTTGCTGGTCCTAAAACTCTAACTTTAGGAAATTCACCTTTGGGTCCAATGATTTTTACACATTCTTCACATGCAAACTGACCAGGCTGTTTAACATCTTTCATATTTGTAAGCTGATGTCCTTTGCCGAATAAAATTTCGACATGTTCCTGTGTCAAGTGAAGATGTTTATTGGAAACGCCCAAGGGCACGCGATTGGGAGCATCTTTTTCTGCCATTAATTTCTTGACAGTGTTGATGACAATCTCTTCAATCACTTTTCTTTCAATATCATTCATTCGCTTACACCTTTTCTTTAAGATCTATGGATCTGCTGTTCGCAAGGATTATTCTTCTTCTGTCGGTTGTTCTTCGACTGCTTCATCTTGTTCTTCAGAAATAGGCGCCAGTGTTTTTTCCACGGCGGTTGTCGGTTTTTTCTGGTCATACTTGTTAAAAACCCAGTAAGAATCCAGTTCCATCCGATCGCGATCCTGTTCCGGATCAAAGCCCATTGTCTGGTTGTTATAGATCATCGGACCCAGCCCATCGGCCGGCCGTGCAATCACTTTGGTACTAAAGACGCCGCGTCCTTTGGCACAGGCAGCAGTTGCCGCTTCGACAGCAGCCTTAACCGCGCCCACATCGCCAACGACTTTAATGGTATGCATTCCGTCGCCTTTAGCGGATTCCAGTCCAAGCAACTCGACATTTGCTGATTTCACAGCAGCATCAGTGGCTTCAATGGCTGTTGCCAGCCCAATCGCTTCAATCAACCCTAATGCTTGTCTCAAATAAATCCCCCCTCACTATTTAGCACTGCCAATATCTTTAAAAGGCATTCGTTTTACAAGTCTGGCCGCATTTGCGCCAATGGCTCTAAGGGTATTCTCATCGTCCTGAAGACAGACTGAAAACAACGGAGCGTTTTCTTTCAGCTTGATGTAATGTAAAACAATACTGTCGCCGATGCCGATGCCCACACCGAGATGTGAGACCTCAGCTGCTTTGTAAGCCAGCTCAACGCCGTCATTGTTGTCCCGTTCTTCAAGAGAATAAGGTAAACCTTCTTCTTCGATGCCTAATAAAACCTGTGTGACAATGCTTTTATTGACAGAGTTTTTATTGTAATAAACCTTTATTTCTGGTTTTGGAGCTTCGAAGTTCACGTTCATGTTATTCACCTTCGCCGTACGCAAGTACTAAACCGGTGGCAACTGCGTTTCTTGGACCTTCTACACTTCTTATATTTGCTCTACCTGCTACAATACTGAATTTTGATAAAGCATCCGTTACCAGCTGCGGAATCTCGAAGTCGAGTGCGGAGCCGCCGACCAATGTAACAAACTCAATGTCTCTCACATTACCGGTCGGGCTGACCCGTTCCAATGAACGAATCGCGTTCATAACAAAAACTTTGGTTTTTGCTTCTCGGCGCACTGTACGGATTCTTTCCAGCGAATGGTTGCCCGGAATCGGAACCATGCCACTTGGTGTCAGAATAACGACACGTGCAAATGATCTCGGATCTAATGGTTCATCAAAAAATTGAACAGTTCCATCTTCATGACGAATATGGAATAAGCTTTCTACCTTTGCTAAAGGATATTTTTTAATATCTTCTGCCAGACCTGAGTCTTCGAAACCAAGTTCTGAACCGATAAGCATGGTGACCATGTTACCAGCGCCTGCCAGATGGATAGAATGTATTTCGCCAGCCCTGTTAATAATAGCAGCATCTGTCGATCCTGCGCCCATGTCAATGATCGCGAGCGGCTTATTGCTCCCCGGGGTGGTTAACGCACCGCGGATCGCCATGTCAGCTTCAACACCGCCGACTTCAACCTTAACGTTCAGTTCTTTTTCAAGAACTTCAGCAATCATGTTCATCTGTAATTTATCAGCCTTAACCATCGCGGCGATACCAACGGCGTTTTCCATGGAAAATTCGTCGGCCATACCACCCTTTACGCTCTGAGGCACAAAGGTGTCGACAGCTAATAAATCCTGAATTTTAATGTTCTGAGGATTCTGTTCGGTCAGGTTTGACATAACCTGTCTTACCTTTTCGAGCATACCGCCGGCGTTTGTTCCGGCTTCTCCCTTAACATCTTCGACAGGCGCAACGCTCCGGATTGCATCCATGATGATTTCCGCACCTTCATCAACATTAACTTCGGCTTTTTTATGTTCGCCCTGGATAATGATTTTACCGGCTGGGATTTTACGTTCTTTAACGTCCCCTGCTGGCGTTTTGATGACAACGGCAGAACGGTTCCCGATCAAGGCTCTTGATACAGGAACAACCTGTTTGGTTTCATCTGAGGATAAATCGAAGACTGTTGCAATCCCATAAGGATTGGATAATTGTTCAACAACGGCTCCTGGGGCCGCTACTTCTACAGCAGCACGCATTCCTAGCGGAACCTTATCAATTAAAGAAACTTCATCGACAATCGGGATCGGTTTATTCAAACGGTTATTAATTAAAACGCCATCATCACGCTGGACAATGGCACCATTTACAAAAATGCCGTTTGCAACGGCCTGATTAATAATGCTGGAGGAACTCTCGAAGTCAACTTCGCGCGGAATGATGACAATAACCGAGTCGCCTTTTTTAACATTATTAATTTCCCTTATGTTTACAGTAACACCAACGCCGGTCCCCAATCCTCCCGGTGTGGAAGGATTGTGACCGATCATGGTTGATTCTGTAATAATTGTCTCAGTAATAGTTTCCATAGCCACATCACCAATAACTGGAGCGGCTTCATTGATTCTAATTAAATCAACATTATCAACAGTTAGATTTGCTTTTTCTAGGGCTTGTTTTAGAGAGGCGAACACTCCATGAATGTTTTGACGTGTCCCTTTCATACCAGTGGTACTAACGATGCCACTGCTCAGGAACTCAGGTTTTCCGTCAGTATATCGGGCAAGTGCCGTTTCGGTACTTGCATTACCAATATCTATACCTGCAATAATCATATCGCTTCCTCCAAACAATTTCCTGGATTATGTTGTGCTTACTTAAATTCTTTAGATCTCTTTCTTACATAGTAAACTTCAGCGGCTTCTGCTACTAAAGCTGCAGAGATAGGTGCATTGTACTGAGTTTTCAGTTCTTCTGAGATAGCTAACAGTTCATCTTTAGTAGATTTGTAAGGTCTCAGTGCGTTATAGATTTCAAGTAAACGAGCATCTGGAACAGCGATTAATTCAGCAGCTCTTCTTAAGTTTCCTGCGAATGCATCACGATGTACAGATTCAGCTACCTGAGCCTGTAATTCCAGAGTTTCTGGTCTGATTCTTAAATCTTCAGCGGTTAATTCACCAGCTAATAATTTATCCAGTGTTAATTCTTTGTACTGTTTGCCAGTAGCAGAGATAATTAATTCTGGTCTCTTATCACCGATTGGGTAATCTTCTTTTGTAACTTTGTCGCCACAAGCACAAGAAGGTGCTTCAGCTGGTGCAGCTGACATAGACGCCATAACTTGTTTAACGATCTGTTCTAACATTTGTTCTTGAGTCATTCTATCCACCTCCTATTTGAATGTAACTTTCATTTCTACAGGTTTTTTACCTGGCACAACATGTTCTGTTTCTTTAATGTGTAACAGAGCAGCTTTAGCCTGATAAGCAGGACGAGCCATCTGGTCATTACGAACCGGAACTGGAGCCGGGCTTTCGCCTTTAGCGTATTTAGCAGCATTTTTACCGATTGCACGATAGGTGTCTAAATCGATCAAAGGAGCCTGAGAGAATAATTCCAAGTTAGATAACTGTGGTAAATCTTTCTGGTGGATTAAGCAGGTGCCTTTTGACTGTAAGCCAACAGCAACGCCAGAACCACTCAGTTCAGCAGCGTCATGTCCGCATACAGCAACGTCGGAGCTTCTGTATACTTTGATAACACGAGCTTTTAAGCCTTCTTCTTCGATACCGGCAATAATTTCTTTTAAGATTTTATCATGAGGTACGCCAACAATATTTTCTGTCTGGAATTCAGCAAAAGCTGGAGCTAAACCAATCAGAACTTCGTCAGCAGCAACGCCCTGCTGAACATCCCCTACTGGAGTTAATTCAACAGAACCTGCAGCAGCAGCGGCAGAAGCAGCCGGAGCAGCAGGAGCAGCATCGCATGCAGGAGCAGCGCCGCTCATTTCATTTAAAACATCTTCGATGATACTTTTTAACATTTGTTCATTAATAGCCATTCTACTACACCCCTTTCCTTAAATGCTGGCTGGGTCAACAGCCCATGGAATATCCTGAATTTCTTTCCATCTTTCATCACTGATTACATAACCAGTCATTGGACCATGGTAGTCATTCATGTAGTTAACTGCAGAAATAACTTCCCAGTCAGATGTGATCATAGAAGCGGTGTGTAAGTAGTCACCAGCACATTTCTGTAACTGAATGTTGAAGATAGATTCAGCAACATCTCTCATGCCGCCGCGATCTAATGCTTTAACGAAGTCAACAGCGGTTGCGCGGTTTACTAAGTCTTCAGCAGCTTTCAGGTCAGCAACTACGTCACGGTCAGGCATATCCTGAGAACCGTTAGCGTATGTACCAGCTTCAACTTCTTCATCGGTGATTTCTGGTAAGCCTAATTCGCGGAAGATAACCTGCATAGCACGGGCAGCTTTTGCACGGGCAGCAACAACAGTATCTTCATCAGCAGGCTGTAAGCCGGCGTCGATCTTAAGGTCACGTTGGATTACGTTCCAGTCATCATAGTCTTCAGCATCCCAGTTGGAACCTGCGAACATGTTGTCGTAGTTTGGTGTAGAAGAGTAACCAGAACAGATATAGTCAGTACCTGGTACCATCTGCATTAATGAACGAGCAACTCGACGAAGGTCAGAGTGGGTGAAGGTCTGGTCATTAGAAGAAGCACATTCAAGGTCTAAACATGCTGCTAATAAGTTTTCAGCCAATACTTCACGGATACCGCCAGGTACGCCGGCAGGTACACCGATACAAGATACGGAACCATTCTGAGTACCCTGAACACCAGCGCCTTTTGTTACATATAAGCAGCGGGCTTCTAAGTATAACATGGATTTACCTTCGGCATAACCCATCTGTACTTCAGAACCGGAACCGGATGTAAAACGCATCTTCAAACCACGGGAAGCGTAGCAGGATGCTAAGAAAGCTTTAGAGTAAGGAGTATCATCGCCATCCATGAATACTGGTTCTGTACCATATACAGAAATCGTTTCAGCATAAGCGGTGTAGCCCTTCATACCTAAGTCAAGTTCGGTAGCTTCTTCAACAGCACACTGTGTTAAGATACCAGGACGGCCAACATTTGCGCCAACCATGATAGCTAAAGCGTTGAAAGGAGCGTAACGAGCGATACCAACGGTTGTTTCCATTTCGTCGAAACCACGGATAGCAGCTTCAGCAGCGTCACACGCGATCTGAACCATGTTATCTTTAACGTTGGTAACGTGGCACTGGTTAGAAGGCATTAAGCGGGCACGCATTTTTGTCTGCGCCATCATCATTTCCAGTACTGTCATGTTACCTAAAACTTCGGTAATTTTAGCAGGAGTAATAGAAGTAGTAATGTCTACAACAGTCGCTCTTGGTACGTTGATATCACAAAGCATACGAGCAATTTCCAGAGAATCCATTGCCATGTATTCCTGTGCTTTTTCGGTGCGGATACCGTAGTTAGCGATGAAGGTGTCGAGCATATCGAATTCTGCTCTTGTCTTACCGTCCATTTCTACGATAACGCCGTTTTCAATTTTTAAGCTCGGAGTAGGGTCTCCGGGGTTATTCATTGCAATAAGACCTACTTCAGGCCATTCTTTTACGAAACCGTCCTTTTTAACCGGACGAGCATCTAACGCTTCAAATCTTTTTGATCTCATAGTCATTCCTCCTCTTTTCTATAACTATTTCGCTACTGCTTCTTAAATATAAGGAGTTGTAGAAGATGGTGCAGGACCAGCCATAGCTTCCAGAGCTGGTTTACCAACTTCTCTTGCAGCGTAAATAGCTTGACGAACAGCACCTGCGTCGCCAGAGAAGAAAATCATGGACTCGTTTGAATACTGTGTGCCACCATTGTCAGGTGAAGCATAACCAACTAATTCTACGTTAGCAGCTTTCAAAGCAGCATCAGACATTAATACGCCGATACCTGCAGGAGCGCCTACAACGATACCGAAAGCTTTGCCGATTGGAGCGCCTAATACCATGTTGCAAGCGAAAGAAGCTCTTGCTGTGTACTGGAATTCCAGATGGCCAGCGTCGTTTCCGTATACATCGCCGAAAGTTCTGTTTAAGTCATTTAAAGCGACTTCAACAGCACGTTTAGCATCAGATACGTCTTCAGCACCGAAAATAATTAAAGAACCGTGACCAGCGCCACCTTTTGTATCTCTTGCGAATTCGCAGGAAACAACTTCTGTGTTGGTAGCTTTAACAGCTTCATCAGCTGCGAAAACCTGAGGGCCAGCACCAGTACGAGCGGATAAAATACCGATTGATCTATATTTAGGGTCAATTTTCATTGCTTCATGTAACTGAGAGTCTACATTAGCGATTACGAAACCAATGGTGTCACCAATGGCGGTTCCAACGAATTCAGTTAAGCCACAAACACCAGTTGCTGCTGCACAAGTACCTGTTTCTTCAACTTCGTCCATTTTTTTCATGACTTCTTCCATCAATTTGTTCATTAAATCATCTTTCATTAATCTACACCTCCATTAAATTTAGATTAAAAACTAGGTAACATTTTTTCCACATCTTGATGTGGTCTTGGGATAACGTGTACAGAAACAACCTGACCTACTTTGTCAGCTGCAGCTGCGCCAGCGTCTACGGCTGCCTTTACAGCACCAACATCGCCACGAACCATAACGGTTACTAAACCAGAACCGATTTTTTCATAGCCTGTTAATACTACGTTTGCAGATTTAACCATTGCATCAGCTGCTTCAATACAGCCAACAAGACCTTTGGTTTCAATCATACCTAAAGCTTCATTTGTCATAAGCTTTGCCCTCCTTGGTTGATATTAATATTCTTACTGTTACTATTTTAATCCATATGCGGGAGTAATTACTTGCACTATTCTTATAAAATTATTGTCCGATCTCTGCTTTTTTTGAAAACGGTTTTCAATTTGGTTTCTTTTTTTCTTTTAGCTTTTAAAGTCTTATCTTTTTTTGTCTTTTCCCGATATTATTTTGTGAAATTTCGTAAAATAAAAACAGGAAGTGCATTTTTTCACAACACTTCCTGCTTTCAAGACCGCTTTTTGACTGTTTTTTTATTTGTTCATCTTTTTTTGCTTTAAGAAAAAAATCAAGAAATTTCCTTTTCATCTTCTTTTTCTTCGCCGTTGTCTCCCTTTCGCAGACGTCTGTATTCTGTAGGCGTCATTCCAGTACTTTTCTTAAAAACCTTACTGAAATAATTGGGCTCATGATAGGATAAATCCAGGGCGATATTGATAATTGGCACATCGGTGTTGAGCAGCATATCCTTGGCGATCTCGATTTTCCGTTCGGTGAGGTAGGTGACAAAGTTGACGCCGGTTTCCTTTTTAAAGATCTTACTCAGATAGTAGGAGCTCATGTTGGCGTACTCGCCCACCTGGTCCAGAGAGATATCCTTATGGCAGTTCCGGTCAATATAGTTCAGGATGTCCTCGATATTATTCTTCCGGTTTTCCTTGTTGTCCATGAGATGGTCGAAAATTTTATCGATGACTTTCATAATCTCGACCTTCAGGTCGTAGCGGTTTTTATAAGAAGTCACGAATTGCTGGTTGTTTTTCATGCGCAGCGGGCTTTTGATGTCATAACCGCAGGTATCCATAGAGACAATGTTCAGCTCTTCCATAAAATGCTGTATTTCGTTCTGGATCGACATCAGGTCGTAGCCATAGTGGTCATAGAGCAGATCCAGGTATTCGGTGAGCACATTGCGGGTGTCACTGTATTTTTTCTGGACCACCGCGAAGATAACCTCGCTCATCTTTTCATCAAATTTATTTTTGGCGTTTGCTTTTAATGTAGAAATGACCATATTGATGGATTCCATGAGCTGCTGGGGCCGGATGGGCTTCAGCAGGAAATCATCCACCCGGGCTTTGATGGCCTGGTGGGCAAAATCGAACTCGTTAAAAGCAGTGATCAGAATGACCTTTTTCTCCTGATCTTCTTTTTTAATGGCGCGCAGCACATCAATACCATTGATTTCCGGGATATTGATATCCAGCAGAACAATGTCAGGGTCCAGCCGTCTGATCTCGTCAAGGGCGACCCGCCCCGAAGACGCTTTTCCAATAACCGTGATATTTTTACCGTACTGACTTAAAATCAATTCAATCGCTTCAATTTCCAGATGTTCGTCTTCTACGATAAATAATTTATACATTTAAACCTCTCCCTAATAATGCCTTACGGGGTATCTTAATCATCACTTCAGTCCCTTTACCAACCTCGCTGTTGATCTTAATACCAAATTCAGGGCCATAATAATATTTTAGCCGTTTATTGGCATTGTTGATGCCAATACCCGTATTTTTGTCATTACCCTGCGCTTCTGGGTCGTAGTTACCATCAAGGATCTTTTCAATCAATTCCGGAGCGATTCCCTTTCCATCATCAATAATACGGACCGTCACGATATCGCCGTCCTGTTCTCCGGTGATCATTACCTTGCCGCCGGCAGCATGGGGTTCAATCGCATGATTGATCGCGTTCTCCACAAAAGGCTGGATCGTCATGAAGGGGCACATCACCTCTTCGGCGTCCTCGTCGATGTGAATGGAATAATCCAGACGTTCTCCCAGGCGCATCTTTTGAATGGAGAGGTAATTGCGCACATGCTCGACCTCTTCCTTCAAAGTAACGATATTGGTGTTTTCCTTTTTTAAAGTATAACGCATCATATCCGAAAAGGCATAGATCATCTCCTGGGTCTTTTCGGCGTTTTCAAGAAGGGCCAGACGCCCGATGGTGTTGAGGACATTAAAGAGGAAATGCGGATTGATCTGAGCCTGCAGCGCCTTGAGATCAGCTTCCTTCAGGGCAGCCTCCACTTCACTTCTCAGCTTGACCTCTTCCATGAGCTCGAGGTTCTTATTGTGCAGTTCCTCCTGCATGATATGAATCATCTGCTTTTCGACCAGATAATTGGCAATCGTATACAAAAGGTCCGCAGCAGCGTGAACCTGTTTAAGAGTGGTCACCAGCGTTTGATCATAAAGCTTCTGAAGCTCCGGATTACCTGAGAAATCGGTGAGCTCGGAAACAGACCCGAGAGGCAGTTTTTTCATCCCCTCCTCGTCAATCCGGACCTGTCCGGACATAATGGCGCCCAGATAGTTCCCCTTGACCATGATCGGAACCGCTAAATCTACGAGGCCTCCGTGACAGATATAGATCGAGGGTTTTCCGGAACGGGCAGACTCAATGCCTCCGTGAGCATCGGAACGATAGCAGCACTCGAGACACTTGGCGTCCTCGCGCACCTTGGTGCAGTAGCCGGAAAAATTACTGTATTCCGTAATGGGATTTCCCTTGTAATCTACGGTAATGGTCGCAAAACCTGTTGCATCTGAAAAAGAATCTTGAATTTTCTGCAGCACTTCCACATCGATGATATCAGTGATTTTTAATAAGACTCTCATAGATTAACCTCTTTATCTTAATGATCATACTTCAAAAACTCTTGTTTGAATAATATTATAACACAAACGTGCACTTTTTTAACCATATTTTTGACATTTTAGATTATTTTGACTGAAATAGGCATTAAATTGTCCAATAATCAAGAATCATTTTAATTTGATGGCAAAATATTCCTTTTTTATTTCCTTTCCTCTTTTAAATACAAAAGTCACATTTTTACTCCTGTAACCTTTTTAAGGTTTATTTAAAGATTCCAGGCGCGAAAAACAGCAATATTTTGCCGCCGGAGGCTTCTTGGATTGACCTTTGCTTTTCTTCTGTCTTATAATAATAACAGAAAATATAAAGGAGTATTGCCATGTCCACACAAACCGATCTTTTAAAAATACTGGAGGAAAACCGGGGTGAGCCCGTGTCCGGAGAAGCGCTGGCAGAAAGGCTGAGCCTTTCCCGGAGTGCTGTCTGGAAGGCTGTCAAAGGACTCCGAGATAAGGGCTACCAGATCGAGTCCAAAACCCGGCAGGGCTATACGCTGCGCAAAAGCAACGACATTCTCTCCGCTGCCTCCATCGCGCCGTGGCTGAAGGACCCGTCGCAGGCAGACCGCCTGGAGGTCTACCCTTCCCTTGACTCAACCAACAGTTTTGGTAAAGAGCGGGCCCTGGCCGGCGCGCCCGATGGCACGGTCATCATCGCTGAGTCCCAGACTGGCGGACGCGGGCGCATGGGACGCACCTTTTTTTCGCCCGGCGGCTCCGGCATTTATTTAAGCATTATCCTGCGGCCCGGCACCGCCATCAGCCAGTCCCTTTTCATCACCATCGCGGCCAGCGTGCTGATCCGCCAGGCCATCGCGGACGTCACTGGCCTGGAGCCTGAGATCAAATGGGTCAACGACCTTTATATAAAGGATAAAAAAATCTGCGGTATTCTCACCGAGGCCGCCGCCGACTTTGAAACCGGCAATATTGACTACATTGTCCTCGGCGCCGGCATTAATTTTACCGAGCCAAAGCAGGGCTTTCCTGAGGAGCTCCGGTCTGTGGCGGGCGCGCTCTTTAAGGCAGCCCCGGACGGCCAGCTCAGGAGCCGCCTGGCCGCCGGGCTGGTCAACAGCCTGAGCCGTCTCACCTGTATTCCCGATCCCGGCGCTGTCATGGCCGATTACAGGAAGCACTCCATGGTGATCGGAAAGCCAGTCACTATCCTGAGCGGCAGGGAAACCCTGGAGGGGGTCGTCAGCGACATCAATGACGCGGGGCACCTGATCCTGAAAAAAGACGATGGAACCTTTCAGTCCATCGTCTCTGGCGAGGTCAGCCTACGACTGCGATAATTTCAGGGAGCCGGATGTTTTCTGCCGCTCCTTTCCATTTTTCTTCTGATTAAAGTTCAGCAGCATGGCTGAGCTGATGATGACCGCCACCGATCCCACATTGTGGACCAGCGCGCCGGCCACCGGTCCCATGATCCCGGTCATGGCCAGCACAACGGCCACGGCGTTGAGGGCCTGGGACAGAAAAATATTGACGCGGATCGTCTGCATGGTTTTTCTGGAAAGGGCCGTCAGATAGGGCACTTTCATCAGATCGTCCCCCACGAGCACTGTGTCGGCAGCGTCCATGGCGATATCTGAGCCAATATCGCCCATGGCCAGGCCCACATCGGCGGTCTTCAGAGCTGGCGCGTCGTTGATGCCATCGCCGATCATGCAGATCTTCTCCTGACCCTTCCGCTGGAGCCTTTTGATGACGTCGATCTTATCCTCTGGCAGGCAGTCAGCCTCAACGGTGTCAATGCCGGCCTGCTCTGCCATATAAAGGGCAGCGGCCCGGTGGTCGCCGGTGATGAGCGCAGTTTTAAGCCCCTGCACCCTCAGTTTCTCAACCATTTTCGGCGCGTTATTGCGCAGCGTATCGGCCAGCACCGCGTAGCCCGCTGCCTTTCCGTCCACAGCGATATAAATAAGGGTGCCACCCTCTCTCAGGTATTTTTTTGCTGATTTCTCAAGCCCTTTTGTCACAGAAACGCCCATGGCGTCAAACAGCTTTCGGTTTCCGGCCGCAATTTCATGCCCCTCCACCACTGCGTGAACGCCCTTGCCAGGCAGCATCGCAAATTCCGACGGCTCTGGCAGCGGTTCCTTTTGCCCCTCAGCATAATAGGCTGAGACTGCTTTGCCAAGAGGATGCTCCGAGCGGGCTTCAGCAGCGGCAGTCCATTTAAGCAGCGCGTCCCTTTCCCATGCCTGCTCACACTCAAAGGCCCGAACGCAGGGCTTTCCGTAGGTGATGGTGCCGGTTTTGTCAAAGGCAACGCGGCCCACAGACGCAAGCCGCTCCAGCGCATCGCCAGACCGGATCAGGATCCCATTTTTGGCCGCGTTGCCGATCCCTGCCATGATGGCTGTGGGCGTGGCCAGCACCAGCGCGCAGGGACAGAATACTACCAGAATCGTGACTGCGCGGGTCAGCTCACCGGTGACCAGTCCGGTGACAACGGCAGCGGTCAGCGCCAGCACCACAATGACAGTGGCCCATCGGTCTGCCAGGTGCGATATGGGGGCGCGGCCCGCGTCAGCGGACTCAACCAGACGGATCATCCGTTTCAGGGAGCTGTCCTCAGCTGCCTTGGTCACCTGGATATCCACGGCGCCAAACTGGTTCATGGTGCCGCAGAATACCGCGTCGCCCTTTTCCTTATCGACCGGCAGGGATTCTCCGGTCATCAGGGATTGGTCCACCGCCGTATCTCCGCTGAGCACGATACCGTCTACGGGTATTTTCTCTCCGGGCAGCACACGCACTGTCTCACCTACTGCCACGTCCTCCACATCAACGGTGGCTTCCTGCCCATCCCGCATTACGCGGGCTTTTTCCGGCGTCAGGTCCACCAGACGCTCGATGCCCTTCCGGGCTTTATTCACGGTTCTTTCCTCTAAATAACCGCCAAGGGTCATGATTACTGCGATCTCGCCCGCTGCGAAAACCTCGCCGATGGCCACTGAGGCAATGATCGCGATGGAGACCAGCACATCCGCCCGGATGTCAAATTCCTTTATCACCGCAGCTACCGCGCCGATGATGATCGGCAGACCGCATAAAACAACAGCAATCCACGATAAATTAACGCCCAGACGGCCGCCCGCCACAAAGTGGATTCCCAACGCCAGCGCTGAGATGACCATGGCCGCAGCCGTTCTTTTTTCCTCATCCTTAAGCCAGTTCATCATGATTTCCTCCTTATCTACTCTATACCCCTATAGGGTATATTTATTCTTTAAAAAAGTCAAGCGGAAATCAAAAATTTACCTTTCGTTTTTTTCGGTGCGGCGCGTTTCAGACCGTACCCAAAAACAACCCGTATCGCGGCGATACGGGTTGAACCTTACGGCTTCTCTTTTGTCTCTCTCTTTTTCAGCCACCGGAACAGCAGTACGGTCATGGCGATGGTCAGAAGGGCCGAGGGCAGGCCCACGACAATGACAAAGGTCTGGAGGGCGTTGATGCCGCCGCCGAGCTTGAGCACAGCCACGCCGAGAATGGCGATGGCGATGGACCAGGACAGGCGGTTCCAGCGGGCCGGCTGGCTGATGTCCGTCATCTCCTTTGACGCGATGCAGCCCATGGTAAAGGCGCAGGAATCCACACAGGTGGCCAGGAAAACAAAGTAAAGGAGGATCACACCCACGATGATCACATTTTTAAAGGGCAGCTGGTCCAGCATGGCCAGCACTGCGTAATTGCTCCCCTGTTCGGCGTTGATCTTTGCCAGATCCACCATGCCGCTGTGCTGCAGCTTGAGGGCATAATTTCCCAGCACGCAGAAAATCGCCATGGTTCCGGCCGAGCCGGCGCCCATGATGCCGAAAACCAGTTCGCGGACGGTCCGTCCCTTGGACACTCTGGCGATAAAAATGGCCATGAAGGGCACTGAGGCCACCCACCAGCTCCAGTAAAAAACCGTCCAGTCCTGGGCAAAGGTTCCGCCGCCGAACACATCACTGTAGCTGTTCATGCGGAGGAAATTGCTGAGCAGGGTGCCGAATTCCTCGACCGAGGCGGCCAGAATATAGCGGGCGCCGCTGGCAAAAAAGATAAACAGAATGACGCCGATGAGCAGATACATGTTAATATCGCTGAGAATCTTGATGCCTTTGTCAAGCCCACGGTAGACGCTGATGGAGAAAATGAACATCCAGACCACCAGCACTGCCACCTGAAGCTCTGTGGTGTCCGGCAGCCCGGTAATCTTACAGATGAGCACAGAGAGCAGGGGCACCCCCAGGCCGAGGGCCGGCGCAAAGGTGCAGAAAGTCGCAAAAATCGTCACAATGTCAATGGCTTTGCCCGGAACGCCTTTCGCGGCTTTCTCACCGATCAGGTCGGTCATCACGCCGGATATTTTCAGGTTTCTGCGCTTCAGCACCAGAAAATAATAGGAGACCACCAGGCCGGACAGGGCGTAAAAGGACCAGGCCACAGGCCCCCAGTGAAACAGGCCGTAGGGAATGGCAATGTTAAAGGCCTCGAGGGAGTAGGGCTCGTAGCCGAAGGGCGGCGACGCGATGTAATTTAACGGCTCGCACACGGACCAGAGGATGGCGGAGGAGCCAATGGCCGAGAAGAAAATCATGGCCAGCCAGCTGTAAAAGCTGTAGGCTGGCTTCTCCCCCTCGCCGCCGAGGCGGATTCTGCCGTACCGGCTGCAGCCCACCACAATACAGACAATGAACACCCCCAGACCGAAAAGCAGGAAAAACCAGTCGAATTTTGTGATGACAAAGTTCCTGAGCACACCAGACACCGAGAGCGCCTGCTCCGGAAAGGCCAGGCAGGCCGCAGATACCAGGAGCATGAGCAGCAGCGCGCCGAAAAAAATGGTTTTATCAATGGGGATTTTGTTTTTTTGCGGGTCCATATTCCACTTCCGTTTCTTAAATTCAAAAACAAAGACGGGCTTGCCTGCAGCGCGCCCGTCTATGCTGTTTACTTGATTAAATATTTTTCAATAACTTTCATCTGTTCCGGTGTTTTTTCCGGTTCCTGGTAGGCAGCCAGGCGTTCAGCTACCTTTTCGGATGCCTTTTCTTTAACGGATTTTTTATCCTCTGTCTGCCAGGTGTTGTAGTCTACCTTCACAAACAGATCCGGCACATAGTGCTCGTTGCGGTATTCCTTGGGGGTACGGCCAGACATGAAGTTGCCTCTCGGGCCCACCTTGCTGATCTCTTTAGTATAATCTTTATTGTAGTCAATGGCAATCCCCTGGGTCATACGTTTCAGCATTTTAATGAGCTGCTCGTCTGCCACATATTTTTCCAGAGAGCTGACATTAAAGCCGCTGAGCATCCCACAGCTGAAGAAGATCAGGTCTGTGCCGCTCAGAGTGCCGCTCATCAGGTTGAGGGTGGATTCGACCCCTGCCTGGTAGTCAACATCAATGGCGTCGTTGAGGGCGCCGGAGGTTCTGAACGGCATTCTGTAATACTTGGCCATGGCGGCGCTCGCCAGGGAGATAAGGGCTGTTTCGGTATTGCCCAGCGCCATGGATACGGCTCTCAGGTTTGTGGAAGTGGAGGTGCTGCCGTAGAAAATCGGCAGACCGGGCTTGATGAGCTGGATAAGCACGGTAACGGCCAGCAGCTCTGCGTTGTTCTGGATAATGGTGCCCAGAATGGAGGCCGGGCTTGTGAGGACCGGCAGGGAGCAGGTTGCCAGCTGCATGGGCTGATTGAGCTCGCAGTAGGCAAACATGGCGTCCAGGCTGTCCTTGACCCATGCCAGCGGTGAGATCGGGCTGATACAGCCGACGGCCACATATTTGTCGTGGACATCCACGAAATCCTGGATCATTTTAACCACATTGGTGGCAACCGTACCGGAATCGTGCAGCTTGGTTGCCAGGGCTGTCAGCGAAATCGGCAGAGTTGTGTAGTTTAACAGGGCAGCGGCCATGTTGTAGGAGCGGTCTTCTCTCGGGACGTCATAGGTATCGCAGAGCAGAAGATGGGTCATGTCGATGCAGTCGCTGGTCTGTACCAACTTGCAGATATCGACGTAATCGTGCATTTCGGCAAAGCGGAACTCGCCGTTTTCCATGACGTACGGCGGGCTGCCGGCTGTGGCCATGGTAAGGCTTCCCCCGCCCATGTGGTAGTTTGTGCCGTCTGGGCGCAGAATATCAAATTCCTGGCTGACGGTGGACAGGCCCTTGGCAATGAGCTCATCGGTAAAATGAACGGTGTAGCCGTCCACTGTAGCGCCGTGTTTTTTGAAAATTTCAACCGCGCGGTCATCCTCGAACACGCAGCCGGTTTCCTTCAGTAATTTTGCGGATTGTTCATGAATAAATTCAACATCCTTAGCCTGTAAAAACAGTTTTTCAAGTTCCATATGTTATTCTCTCCTTCAGGTTCCCTAGTTGTTTTCTTAATTTATGCCTGTGTTTCTTCAGCGGGTTCTTCGATTGAGAGCCCCTTTTTCTTATTGTAGACCAGTACCAGCAGCGCGCAGCCCATGGACAGGATAGCGCTGACGCCCAGGGCAATAAAGATGTAGGTATAGGCCTGGTTGCCGTAAGCGTCCAGCCATTTACCGGCGATCGGTGATACGAACATGTCTGGCAGGAAGCCGATCAGTGACAGAATACCAGAGGCAGAGCCAAAGATGGCTGCCGGAACCTTAGTTTCTGTGAACAGTGAGGACTCAACCCCGTATGCCCCACTTAAGAAGAAGGACAGGATCATGATCAGGATAATGGCCGGAATCATAAAGCCTGCGGTCTGCGGCGCCAGAACAATGACAAAGAGGCACACAGCCGTAATGGCCATACACAGCAGAATGGTTTTGGCCGGCGATTTGATCTTCGTCGCGAGGGCACCGATGATCGGTGATGAAAAGAGCGAGGTACCGTACATACGGATATTGCCCATGAGCGCTGCCATGGCGACGCTGGCGCCGAATACGGCCTGTACATAAGGCACTGTATAGCTGAGTGAGGTATAAACTGTGTAGGTGAAGAACATACACAGGGTTGTCAGCCATACACCAGGATGTTTGACAGCTGCCACCAGCTCAGATAAGTCGAATTTTTTCTTGGTTTTGATGATTTCGCCTTCAAACTTCGGAATCAGGAAGAAGGAAGCCAGGGCAAAGGCGATGTTTAAGAACGCGTAGAACATGAGTACCATGTTAAAGCCGGAAGCCGGATCTGCAAAGAGGTCGAAAATCCACATGGAGATAAAGTTGACCACTAAGCCGAGAACCCCGACGATCCCGTAGCTGATGCCAATGTTTCTGGAATAGGTGTTGTCTGTGCTGACCAGACGGATGCCCTTATAGCGGACGCCCCAGTAAATAAAGGTCGTGCAGACCCCCATGAGTAAAAAGATCACCTTCAGGGTCTCATAGCTTGGCAGTGTCGCGTACCAGAATGTTAAAATTGCAGAAAGTCCAAAGCCGGCAGTCGCCAGGTATTTGACGCGAATTTTGTCTGCCAGAATACCGCCGGGCAGGTAAGAAATCATGGCCGTTGTGCCATAAAGGCCGTAGAGCACACCAAGTTGTTCGTTTGAGAGCGCGAGACTCTGTAAAACCGGTTCATAGAAGACATACCGGATCAGGAATGTCAGATAAACCACTACTGCACCGGAGCTGATAATACCGATTACCGCGTTCCGGGTAAAGCCGCTGATGCTTTCGTTTGTTACTTCGTTTTTATTCATTTTTCCCCTCCATAAAAACTGATAACACTTGGGTCCGGACCATGTGTCATATACAAGTATGCTACAACTATAACACGTGCAACGGTTTCTGTCAATAGAATTTGGTCAAAAAATATATAACAGATGATATAACTGTATATATCAACAGCATGCCATTCCATAAATCCCGCCGAAGGCTTTTCTGGTTTTGTGGCAAATTGCCGCTGTTCGCAGATTAAAAACACCTTCTCTCATGCAAAAACGACAACCTTCGGAAGTCGTTCTTGAAATCGAGCCAGGTGTTCTTTTAATCTTCGGACAGCTCTGGATTGTAGTAAAGCCTTCGGCTCTGCTTTGAATCAGGCAGTCATCGGATGTTCTCTTAACCCGAGGACTGCTCTTTCTCTCTTAGCCCATTGCCGCTTACGTTAAAGCTTTTTCACAACCCAAAAAAAGGGTATCGCGGCGATACCCTTTCGCTTTAATATTTCATTTTTAACTGCATTTCCTCGCAAGGCACATAGGTCTCCGACACTCCGACGAGCTGGCCGTTCTCGGTGCGGTAGGTCTGCTTGAACTCAAAGACGCCGTCGTCAGCGTCGATGAACAGCGTGTCCCGGACCGGGGCGTTGTCGGTCATGAGGGTGATCTCAAGCTCCTTGTAAATGTCGTAATTGCCCAGCACCAGGTTCAGCGAATCCATGAGCCGCTCCGGATTTCGGACCGGCGAGGCGCTCCGGACATTGTGGATAATATACTTGACGTCCAGACCAATGGGCATGTCCCGGTTGTAGAGAATCCGCACTGCCCGCAGGCAGCGGGTCCTGGGCGGCACGTCCAGGCCAAAGCGCTCTCGCAGGGCCGCGCCGCTCACCTCCTCGATTTTATCAAGGCGGATGTCGGTCAGATGGTCGATGCTTTTGATCTCGTGGAAAATCATGGTGTAGGTTTTATGGTTGCTCGAGCTCACAAAGAACCCCTTGCGGTCCACCACGTACACATAGCCGCGCTCCTCCAGAATGGCCAGGCTCTTTTTTACTGTGACCGGCGTGGTCGTGTAGATTTTTGAGAACTCCCGCAGCGAGGGGAGCTGTTCCTCAGGCTTGTACTCGCCCTTTTCAATTTTGGCCTGAATATCGTTCAGAATAAATTCATAGGTCTTCACAGCGCACCTCTACACTCTGGAATTGCCGCGGAGGCGGCACAGGTCGCTCTCCACATACAGTTTGCCATAGCCAATGGGAATATCGTCGGAATCATACAGCTTCTGCTCAAAGAGCATCATAAATTTCTGCTTTTTCCGGGGCTCCCCGGTCATTTCCTCGAAAAAGGCGCCGATCTCCGCGTCGGTCATCACCCCGGTCACAAAAATCTCCTCCCAGTAGCCGAAGCCATAATTCTCGCCAAAAATAATGCTGACCATATCGCGGTAGCTGAAGCTGTCCTCCTTGATGTTCATGCCCGGAAAATAGGGAATATACTTCTCATCCAGGGCCACAGGCCGCTCCCCTTGGAACAGCATGGAGCGGATGCAGACAATCTTTGTCTTGGGGGCCACCTGAAGATGGTAGACCAGCTCGATGGTGGGCGCCATGATTTTGGCGTGGATGAGCTTGGCATGGCTGTAGCCCCCGCGGATGATCTCGTCAATTTTAAAGCCCACCTCAAATTTGTTCAGGGAGTACTCCCGCACATAGGTCCCCTTGCCCGGGGACGACATCAGGTACCCCTCGCCCACGAGCACCTCGATGGCTTTGCGGATGGTCATGCGGCTGACGCCGTACTCCTCGCAGAGGCTGTTCTCCGACGGCAGCAGGTCGCCGGGCTGATAGATATTGCTGAGGATTTTGATCTTAATGGAATCGGCAATGTTGAGGTATTTGACTTCATTTTTGCTCATCTTTTAACCATCCCTGACAGATTTCCACCCCTTTGATGGCCGATTTGGTGTAGGCGTCCGCGCCCACGAAATCGCTGACGGTTTTGTTGGCCACACAGCCGCCGATGATGATCTTGACCTGGTCCCGCATGCCCGCCTCCACAAAGGCGTCCACCACCTCCTTGACCGAGGGGATGCAGTCTGTGAGCACAGCACTCAGGCCGATGATCTCACACTTGTACTTTTTGGCTGCCTCCACAAAATCCTGGGCCTTGACGTCCACACCCAGGTCTCTGACGATGAACCCGCCAGCCTGCATGGCGCCCTTGAAAATAGACTTGCCGATGTCGTGGATATCGCCCTCGACGGTTCCCAGAAGCATGGTCTTTCCAAACTCCCCGGCCTCGATGCTATCGTAAATATCACACATGTTGGTGTACTCCAGCACATTTTCAAAAATAATGCCCACCACCATAAGGTCCGCAATGGAGTACTCGCCGGTCTCATAGCGCAGGCCAACCTTTTCCAGCCCCTTATTGAGGGCCATCCAGATATCTTTAGGCGGTGTTCCTGCCGCCACACAGCGTTTCACAATCTTCAGAACCTTTTCTTCATCCAGCTCCTCGATGGCATTGATCAACATTTCTAACATAATGCTCTCTCCAATTTATTTATCCGTTTATATAAATTTAAAATAATGAATCTCGGTCGACAAAGCAGTCTCGCTCAGTGGATCGTTGATAGTTGATAGTGGGTCGTTCAGGTGCAAATCTGTCTGTAGCAGATTTGATTGGATGCGGCCTTCGGCCGCTGTTTAACTCGCTTGAGCCAAAGCGAAAGCGTCCCAAAATTATCAACTATCAACTGTCAACGATCCACTATTCACGCAGCCGTTTGCCCATTGTCGACTCCCCGGCCTAAGAGAAAGGACAAGATGCAAGGCGTGTGCGTTTTTAAATGAAGGCGCATATTCATAATATGTAACTGAATTTAAAAACGCTCACAACACAGCAGCTTGTTCTTTGTCGACGGCCGGACGACCGCTGTAGTATACTTGTCTAGCCAAATTATATCACAGATCCCACAAAAATAGCTTTACTTTTTTTAACACTTCGGATAATAATTTAAAATTGACGGATGCCGGGGCAAATGGTAATATATCTTAGGAATTAACCCCATTTTTTGAACAAAACAATTGACGGAGGGCATTTATGCATATTCGACCAAAACCCTGGGCCCGGCCCGAGCTCTTATCTTGCGGCTTTTTTATCCCGGAAGCCACTGAACTGCGGGGGCACTGGCAGGAGGCTTTTGAGCGCAGGGCGCCGCTGCACCTGGAGCTGGGGTGCGGCAAGGGTACTTTTATCGCCGCTCTGGGCAGACGGCATCCGGAGATCAACTATCTGGCAGTGGACATGATCGACGCGGTGCTGGGGCTGTCCAAGCGCAATGTGGAGCAGGCCTACGCGCCTGAAGCGGTGGACAATGTCCGTCTGACCGCCTGGGACATTGCCCGCATTGGGGAGATGCTCTCGCCGGAGGATGTGGTAGAGCGCATCTACATTAACTTCTGCAACCCCTGGCCCAAGCGCCGTTACCAGAAAAAGCGGCTGACCCACCCCCGCCAGCTGGAGCAGTATAAAAAATTCATGGCCCCCGGGGCGCAGATCCACTTTAAGACCGATGACGACCCTCTGTTTGAGGCGTCGCTGAAATACTTTGAGGCCTCGGGCTTCCAGGTGTCCACGCTGATCCGGGACCTGCACGCGTCCGATGAATACCCGGGCAACATCGTGACCGAGCACGAGCGGATGTTTGCAGACCAGGGCATCAAGATCAAACTGGCAATCGCGGAAAAGAGTTGATGGTGAATCGTTGATAGTGGATAGTTAAGGTGCAAATGCGCTTTGCGCATTTGATTTTTCGCTTTTGCCAAAGGCAAAAGGGTTCTAAAACTATCAACCATCAACTATCAATTATCAACTTAAATCGCCACTTTTTAAGGATTCGACACCATTTTAATTTATTTAACAATATTATTTGCGAGGAGACAAACTTGAGAACAATTTTATGGTTTATCCATTTCTGGCTGTATCAGCTGGCTCTTTTGCCCAGCCGTTTTAAGGCACGCAGGCTCGCAAAGGCGGGCGACATGGCCGGGCACGACGCGCTGGTGCGCCGAAAGGTCGGCCCCTGGGCCAGGAGCATGATCCGCACTGCCGGGGGCACCGTGCGCGTGGAGGGGCTTGAGCATATGCCCGAGGGGCCTGCGGTCTATGTTTCCAACCACCGCAGCTACTTTGATATTCCCCTGGTTCTGGGCTATCTGGGCGACGACACCAAGCCGCTGGTGGCCAAAAAGGAAATCGGCAAAATCCCCCTGATCCGAGCGTGGATGGAGGAGCTGCACTGTGTGTTCCTGAACCGGGACAACCCGCGCGAAGCCATCAAGAACATCAAGGAAGCCGAGCATTGGGTGGCTGAGGGCTACTCCATGGTCGTCTTTCCAGAGGGTACCCGCACGAAGGATGGGTATCTGGGTGAATTTAAGGCCGGGGCGTTTAAAATCGCCCAGAACAACAAGGTGCCTGTGGTTCCCTTCTGCATGAAAGACACAGACAAGCTCATGGGGCGCAACACCCTGTGGATTCATCCGGCCGAGGTGGCCATCCGGGTGCTGCCGCCCATCGACACTGAAGGCTACGCCCGGGCCGACTGGAAGAATCTGCCAAAACTGGCTGAAGAAAAGGTGCGCGAGGGGCTTACGGCCATGAACGCTGAGGGGTTTCATTAAAAAAGCGGCCTGCGGCCGCACCCAATCAAATTCGCACCGCGAATTTGCACCAGAACCTTCCACTTTCAACTTTCAACCTTCAACTTAAAAAGAGGTGCGGTCTGAAACAGACCGTACCTCTTTTTTTCACGCCCCGGCTGGCCGGATGCGGTCCAGCACACGCATCCATTCCTCCACTCTGGCGTCTGAGGGCATGCGCCAGTCGCCTCTCGGGGACAGGGATACCGTGCCCACCTTGGGGCCGTCGGGCAGGCAGGAGCGCTTGAACTGCTGGGTAAAAAAGCGCCAGTAGAAATTGCGCAGCCACTTATACAGGGTGGCGTCGTCATAGGCGCCCCCAAAGGCGCGCCGGCTCAGATAATAGATTTTATCCGGGCGGTAGCCGTTCCTGAGCACATGGTACATAAAGAAATCGTGGAGCTCATAGGGGCCCACCAGATCCTCGGTTTTCTGGGCGATTTTGCCCGACGCGTCCGGAGGCAGCAGCTCAGGCGATACGGGCGTGTCCAGCACGTCGTAGAGAATCCGGCGGATCGCCGCGTCTGGGTTCTCATCGGCCACATAGCGCACCAGATACCGCACCAGGGTCTTGGGAATGCCGCCGTTGACCCCGTACATGGACATATGGTCTCCGTTGTAGGTGGCCCAGCCCAGGGCCAGCTCGGACAGATCGCCGGTGCCGATGACCAGGCCGTTCAGACGGTTGGCCAGGTCCATGAGGATCTGGGTGCGCTCTCTGGCCTGGGCGTTCTCGTAGGTGACGTCGTGGACATTCAGGTCGTGGCCGATGTCCTCCAGATGGCGGGTGGCCGCGTCCTTGATGGAAATCTCGTGGAAGGTGGCGCCCAGAGAATGAATCAGGCTGACCGCGTTGTCGTAGGTGCGGTCGGTGGTGCCAAAGCCAGGCATGGTGACCGCGTGGATGCGCTTTCGGTCAATGCCGAACTGGTCGCAGACATTCACGCAGACCAGCAGGGCCAGAGTGGAGTCCAGGCCGCCGGAGATGCCCACCACCATGGCCGGATCACCGATATGGGCCACACGGCTGCCCAGCGCCATGGTCTGAATGTTAAAGATTTCCTCACAGCGCTCATTGCGGCGGCTGATGTCTGCAGGCACAAAGGGCTGCGGATTCACTTCCCGCAGGCAGTCCTGGGCGTCCTGGGCATTAAAGAAGCATTCCATAAAACCGCCGTCTCCCAGGATGTCGGCCGAATCCCCAAAGGAGGTCTGGAGCTGGCGGTCGTGGACAATGGCCTCCATGTCCAGATCGGCTACCACTAACTGGCCCTCGGTCCGAAAACGGCGGGAGCGGGCCAGCTCGCTGCCCCGCTCGCAGATCAGGGCGTCGCCGCCAAAGACGAGATCCGTGGTGGATTCGCCGTAGCCGCAGGAGCAGTACAGGTACCCGGCGTTCAGGCGGGCAGACTGCTGGCGCACCAGGGCGGCCCGGTAAGCGCTCTTTCCAATCACCTCGTTGCTGGCCGAGGGATTGACAATGATGGTCGCCCCCTCGACGGCCTGACGGCAGCTCGGCGGCACCGGGGCCCAGAGATCCTCGCAGATTTCAATGCCAACCAGCACATCCTCCCAGCCCTCATGACGGAAAAGCAGATCGGTGCCTACAGGCACAGCCGCGCCAAAGCAGCTGATGTCTGTGGCGCGCAGCTGTCCGGCGGAGCGGAACCAGCGTTTTTCGTAGTATTCCTGATTGTCCGGTACATAGGTTTTGGGCACAATCCCCAGGATCTCCCCGTCTGACAGGGCTACCGCGCAGTTGTAAAGCCCGCTGCCCACTGCCACAGGCGCGCCCACCACGATGAGCATGGCTCTGCCCTCGGACCATTCCCTGATTTTATCCACAGCCGCCGCTGCTGCTTTTTGCAGGGTGCGCTGGAAAAACAGATCGCCGCAGGTGTAGCCGGTGACGCACAGCTCCGGAAAAACCACGATGCTCACCTGCTTTTCATAAGCTTTTTCACACAGGCTCAAAACCGCATCCGCGTTGGCTGCGCAGTCCCCTGCCTTGATGACTGGCACCGCACAGGCGGTACGAATATATCCTAAATCTTTCATATTTACCCTTTCTATTTCATTGTAATCATTATCTTTTTTGACAGGCGGGGTGTGGTGTGAAAAGCCTGCCCCCAGATATAGTTTTGCTTTTATCTCATTATACCCCGAATTGGATTTATGAACAAGTGTGGATAACTAAGGGGTTTTATCCACAAGTTGTGCATAAACTTTTCCAGAACTTTATCCACAGATTCTCCACTTTTCAACAATGGATTTATGGGGATTTTTCCACTTACCCACCAGGTTATAAACATTATCCACAGGAAAAACGTATGTTTTCCACAGTTTTACACATTTTCAACCGATTTTTATAAACAAAGTCCAAGTTATCCACAGTTTTGCACAGGCCTATATCTTGTGTCAAGAGGGAAAATCAATGGAGAATTGAAAATTGAAAATTGAGAATTACAAGTGCAAAATGCTGACGCATTTTGATCAGACGCGGCCACAGGCCGCCATCAGGATCGCTTGAGCCAAAGGCGAAAGCGTTCTAAAATTCTCCATTATTCATTTTCCATTCTCCATTAAAAAAGGGGTATCGTAACGATACCCCTTTTGATTAACGGCTTCCCTTGTTTTTGTAATTCATGGCCGCTTCCACAAAGCTGCTGAAAAGCGGGTGGGCTTTGTTTGGGCGGGATTTGAATTCTGGATGGGCCTGGGTGGCAATGAAGAAAGGATGATCCCTGAGCTCGACCATTTCCACTAAAACGCCGTCCGGAGACATACCGGAAAAGACTAAGCCCTTTTCGGCCAGCGTCTGAATATACTCATCGTTGACCTCATAGCGGTGGCGGTGGCGTTCCTCGATGGTCTTTGCGCCGCCGTAGGCCGCGCAGGCACGGGAGCCTTCCTTGAGCTCACAGGGGTAAGCGCCCAGACGCATGGTACCGCCCATGTTCTGGATTTTTTTCTGTTCCTCCATGAGACTGATCACCGGATAAGGTGTTTCCTCGTCCAGCTCGATGCTGTTGGCGCCCTCAAGGCCTGCCACGTTGCGGGCGAACTCGATAACGGTGAGCTGTAAGCCCAGGCAGAGCCCCAAAAACGGAATCTTGTTTTCACGGGCCCAGCGGATGGCCTCGATTTTACCCTCAATGCCGCGGTTGCCAAAGCCGCCGGGCACGATGATCCCGTCCACATCCTTCATGATACGGTCCACGTTCTGTTCGTTTAAATCCTCGGAGTGCACCCACTTGATGGTGACCTCGGCGTTGTTTGCGATGCCGCCGTGGCGCAGGGCTTCGGCGACGGACAGGTACGCGTCATGGAGCTCGACGTACTTGCCCACCAGGGCGATGGTCGCCTTGTTTTCCAGGCTCTTGGCGCGGGTGACCAGCTCCTTCCACTCGGTGAGGTCCGGGTCCTTGCAGCGGATTTTGAGCTTGCTGCAGACCAGACGGGCCAGGCCTTCCTTCTCAAGCATCAGCGGCACTTCGTACAGCTCCGGCGCGTCCAGGTTGGTGACCACAGCGTCCTTGTCCACGTTGCAGAACAGGCTGATCTTATCCTTGAGGCCGTCCTCTACTTCCTTTTCGGAGCGCAGGACAATGATGTCGGGCTGAATCCCGATGCTGCGCAGCTCCTTGACGGAGTGCTGGGTAGGCTTGGTCTTGAGCTCGCCGGCTTTGCCCAGGTAGGGCAGCAGGGTGACATGGATGTAGAGCACGTTTTCCGGGCCAAGGTCGCCCTCAAACTGGCGGATGGCTTCCAGGTAGGGCAGGCTCTCGATATCGCCCACGGTACCGCCGATTTCGGTGATGACGACGTCCGGGTTGGCCGCGCTTTCAGACACACGCAGAATGCTTTCCTTGATCTCGTTGGTGATGTGCGGGATAACCTGTACGGTGCCGCCCAGGTAGTCGCCCCGGCGTTCCTTGGAGATAACGTTCCAATAGACCTTGCCGGTGGTCACGTTGCTGTACTGGCCCAGGCTCTCGTCGGTAAAGCGCTCGTAGTGGCCGAGGTCGAGGTCGGTCTCCGCACCGTCGTCGGTCACGAAGACCTCGCCGTGCTGGTACGGGCTCATGGTACCCGGATCATAATTGAGATAGGGGTCAAATTTCTGAATGGACACCTTCAGGCCTCTGGCCTTGAGCAAACGCCCCAGGGATGCACTGGTGATCCCCTTTCCAAGTGAAGAAACCACACCGCCGGTTACAAATATATACTTTGTTTTCATTACGCCTCCTGATTTTTAAGGATCACAAATCCCCTCAAAACGGTTTACGCTTATCTGGACCGTTCCTCGGGATTTGCGTTTGTTTCGTTGCCACTTGCCCGCTAACGCTCCTGCGCGCTGCCAATTTTTTTAAAAATTGGACGAAACATCAAAAAACACTGCAAAAAAGTGGTTTTTTTTTTGCAGTGATGCAATTAACAATATATATATCTATTTTACCTTTTCTTTCAAAAAGTGCAAGGGAAAGTTTTAAAATTCCTGAGAATTTTCTGGTTTC
The DNA here is from genome assembly GCF_002441855.2 of Eubacterium maltosivorans. Lineage (NCBI taxonomy): Bacteria > Bacillati > Bacillota > Clostridia > Eubacteriales > Eubacteriaceae > Eubacterium > Eubacterium maltosivorans. Next base: position 2,227,308 of record NZ_CP029487.1, read on the forward strand.
TTTTCTAGTGTCTGCGCACTTTCCTTAGAACAGCGGTGACCGCCAGGAGCAGCACAGCGCCGAACACACCAGCGGTGGCGGCCCGCGTACCGGTATTCGGGTTCACAGAGGCGGCGGGCACCTGAGGCGGGACCTCGAAGCCGTGGGGCGGCGTGATGTCTGGGACGCCCGGGTCAGCCGGCGGCGTTACCGGCGGGTCCACCGGCGGATCGACGGGCGGGTCCACCGGTGGCTCTTTTTTGGCAAAACCGACGTCTGCGGCCTCCTGCTCCGGCGCGTCCAGGGTGATTTTCTGCCGCTGGTTCTCGGTGGTGCAGACATAGCCGTCGCCGCGGTCGCTCACGCTCACGGTGTACGCGCCGTATTCCAGATCGGTGAAGCGGTAGTAGCCGTTGCTGTCCGCAAAGGTCTCGGCCACCTTGTCCCCGGCCTCATTGTACAGGGTCACCACGATGTTGCCCACCGGGGCCTCGGTGTCGTGATCCCATTTCTTGTCCCAGTTGTCGTCGTAAAAGACATTGCCGCTGATGCTGCCGAGCTCTTTGGGCTCTGGCGGCACGCCGCAGTCCCGGCACTGGTTGGTGATGTTGTAGCCGCTGTAGATGGTGTCATAGCCCGGAACCGGGTCCTCGACCACCGTGTAGGCCACCAGGCTGCCGTCATCGCCTGTTTTGTCCAGGTTCTCGAAGCGGTACTGCCAGTCCGGCCCATAGACGGTCTGGGCGGCGATTTCGATGCCGTTGGCCATGAGGTGTACCCGCACGCTGCCCGGGCGCTTGCCGGAGGCGTCGTTGTCGTCACCCCAGGTCTTGGTGCCGGTGATCTGGATTTTCTCCTTGGCCGGGTGCACGTTGACAATGTCGTTGCCGTTGTAGTCGGCGCTGTAGCCGCCGGGCAGGTCGATTTCCTTGACGGTGTAGACGATGGCGTCACCGTTCTGGTCGTAGCCCGGGATACGCTCAAAATTGTAGGTCCAGTTGTTTTCTGCGGACATGACCCGGGTCTGTCCCTCGACTGGTGTGGCGGCCGCGCCGCCGATGCTCTGCATGAGCTGGACGGTGACGCTCTCTGGCCTCAGGCCGTCCTGGTTGTTCTTGTCGCTCCAGGTCTTGCGGCCGTGGAGGCTTGTGACTTCGTCGTGGACATTGGTGAAATTAAAGGGGTTGTCCGGGTCCTGATAGCCGCCGTAGCCGGCCGGGACGGCCTCGGTTACGGTGTAGGTAATGGTTTTGCCCTCTGAGTCGAATTTGTCCAGGCCGCGGTATTCGTAGGTCCAGACATCGCCGTCCTGCTTGCTCCACTCTGGCGTCTTACCGGGCTGTTCCACGCCGTTGGCCATGAGGATCAGGTCCAGGTAGGGCCTGTTGGCGCTGTGGCCGTCTTTCCAGGTTTTGGTGCCTGAGACGGTGACGGTGGGGATGCGCGTGTTGGTGATGTTATAGCCCTGATAACTGGTGGTGTAGTGCTCGATGGGGTCTTCCCGGACGGTGTAGTGGTTCGGGTTACCGGCGGTGCCGGGGTCCAGGCCCTCAAAGCTGTAGCGCCAGTCCGGGCCGGTGACGGTCTGGCTGGCTGCCTCCACGCCGTTTTTCATCAGGTAAACGGTGATGCTTTCCGGGCGCAGGCCCTCGGCGTCATTATTATCGTCCCAGGCCTTGACGCCGGCCACCTCGATGGTGGGCCGGGCCGGGTGGGCGTTGATGATGTCGGTGCCGTCGTAGCTGGTGGCGTAATCGTCTGGGTTGACGCCTTTTTCGGCTACGGTGTAGATGATGTCGCGGCCCTGGCTGTCGTAGGCGGGCAGGTCTTTAAAGCTGTAGGCCCAGCCGGTGGCCTCGTCCATCACTACGGTCTGGCCGTCTACGGGCACAGCGGCGCCGTGGTCAATGCTCTGCATGAGCTGAACGGTAACCGCATCTGGCCGCAGCCCGTCTTTGTCGTCATTGTCCTGCCAGATTTTTCGGCCCTCCAGGCTGGTGACGCCTGTGCGGGTGTTGGTGATATCATTGCCGTTTACGGTGGTGGTATAGCCGTCCACCGGGGCTTCTTCTACGGTGTAGGTGATAAGCTGGCCCTCTTTGTTGTATTTCAGCAGGTTTTCAAAGGTATAGGTCCAGGTGTTGCTCTCATAGGTCCAAAAAGGCACCGCGTCCTGCACTACCTCGCCGTCTGCCTTGAGGGTAAGCTTAATATTGGGGCGCTGGCTGTTGTCCTGGCCGCCGTCCTGCCAGCGTTTCTGGCCGGTGACCTCGGTGTAGCCAAAGCGGATATTGGTGATGTTATTGCCGTCGTATTCGGCCTTGTAGCCGTCGGGAACGGCTTCTTCCACAGTGTAGGTGATGCGGCGGCCGCCTGCGTCAAACGCCTCGAGGTTGTCGAAGCTCCAGGTCCAGACGTCGCCGGTCTTGTCCCATTCCGGTACCGCGCCTGCAACCGGGGTGCCGCCCGCTTTAAGGGTCAGCGTGACCTCGGGCCGGGCGCCGCCGCCGTCCTTCCAGGTCTTGGTGCCGGACTGGCTGGTCTTGCCCACGCGGGTGTTGACCAGGGTGTAGCCTGCGCTCATATCGCCCTGGGTCTGGCTGGTGTAGCCGCCCACTGCTGTCTCTGCGATGGTATACTGGACGGCCTTGCCGTTTTCAAATTTGAGCAGGCTGTCAAAGCTGCCCTTCCAGCCGTTGGCCACGTTCAGGGTCAGGCTTTCCAGGGTGGGTTTGCCGTTTTTGAGCAGCCTGACCACGATCTCGCCGGGCCGCGCGCTGGCGTCGTCCACATCATTCCAGAGTTTCTGCACCGGAATGCTGATGGTTGCCGGGGGCACGTAGTAGCCAACGTCGGTGTTGGTCACGTTGGGGGTGGCTGGATCCACAGTGTCGAGCTGGAGCTCGTTGGTCTTTGCGGCGTCGTCTTTATCCCTGGTGGTGCAAGCGTTCATGCCCGGATAGGGGCTGACCACCTGCACCCGGTAGGCATCCTCTGAGAAGGGCACATCGGTGAACACATAGCCGCCGGAAATATCGGTGGTGGTGGTGGCGATAACGGTTTTTCCGTCCGGCCCCAGCAGCTCAACCGTCACGTTTGGCAGTGGATAATCCTGGTCGATTTTGGCGTAGACGCCGTCCTTGTTGCTGTCGTAAAAGACCAGGCCGCGGATCTCGCCGTTGGTGTCGTCGGTTCTGGGGATGAGCTCGAGGTTGGTGCTCAGGCTGCCCGGATCGCCGATTTTGTAATAGGCCCAGACGTCCAGAATGGTCCGGTTTCCCTTGTTGCCTGAGAATTTCATGGCGCCGCCTGTGCTGTCCACACCTGCGCTCTGGTCGGCGTCTGCGCCGTTCAGGGCCGGAACGGTGGTGTTGTTATAGTAGATGGTGTGGCGCTCGGCATCGGTGCCGCCGCCGTTACAGCGCTCGACAATGATGCCGCCCGGGTTGTTCTCCACATCCAGAAACGGCAGATGAAGCTCGCCGCCCCGGGCCTGGAGGGTCACCTGGGTCAGGTCACACCTGCCTGCAGGCAGCACATTGCCGTCTGCATCCTTACCATCCCAGGATACGCTGTTGATCCCGTCGACGCAGGCGTTGCCAATGGTCACAATGCCGTGGTCCACAGGTTTGTAGCTGCCGTCCGCCTGCTTTTCCTGGTAGTTCCGCAGGTCAATTTTGAGCTCATAGCTGCTGATGTTCTGGGCGTTAAAAGTAAAGGTACCGCCCTCGCCCACGTAGCCGAAGCCTTCCTTGAAGCCTGTAAATTTAAAACCGCTCACGGTGCCGCTGGTGTCTGGCTCCTGGGCCATTCCCAGGGATTCCAGCAGCTCGGCGTCCGGCGGGTTTAAGAAAATGCGGTCGTTGATGTCCAGTCCGTTGTCTGGCACGATGGGTGAGTTGAGCTGCAGGGAGGGGTCGTGGTTGATGAGGGTGTCGATGTCTACGCCCTGTCCCGGATTGTCGGAGTAAAAGGAGTGGTAATAGCTGTTGTTGGTGTCGTCCACGACCAGGCCGCGGTTGTTGGCAAAGAAAATAAAGCCAAAGGGGTCCATGCCGTTCATGTCCACGCAGTACTGAAACCCGTCAAGGGTGAGCACCCGCACCTTAGACTCCAGGCTGCGGCCGTTGTTGCCCATGTTCAGGGTCAGAAAATGGGTGAATACCCTGCCGGGCACCTGGGTACCGTCGGCCTTGGCCACGGTCACATCCCAGGCCGCTACGGTGCTGTCGCCCTGTCCGTTTGTCTTCCAGGCGTCGTTGCTGTCCACGTTCAGGGGGCGCGGGTTGTTCCGGTTGCCGCTGTCCAGCCTGGCGTGGAACTCGAACTCATAGTTGCCGGTCTCGGTCACCTTAAAGACCAGCGGCTTGTAGCCTGCGCCGGTGCCCGCAATGTCCGGGCCTGCCTTTTCCTGGCTGCGGTTCATGAGGTAGCCCACATTGTCGCCGGTGTTGGTGTCATAGACAAGCTCCATGCCCTGCTGGCCCGGCGCGGTGGTAAAGGGCTCGTAGCCTGAGTCATCGGCGCCGGTATAGCGCATGACAATGTCCTGCTGATTCACGTTGTCGGTGACGCTGGAGCCAAAATACAGGGTCTCCCCTGCCCTGGCGTAAACCTTGACAATCTGGTGCCGCAGCACGCCTGCGTCCTTGTGGTCGTACCACTCGGTGTAGGGGCGGTCGCCGCCCTCAGCCGTCAGCTCGCGGCTGCCCTCTGCACGCACCGGTGCAGACAAGAAAAGCAGGCCGGCCAGAAGCAGCAGCACCGCGAATAAAAAGGTCCGGAGGATCGGTAAGCGATGTGTTTTCATTTTGTTTTCCTTTTCTTAATGGTGAAAATTAGTCTTTTAAAGAGTTTTACCCATTTGATTAAGGAAAAAACAAGTATTTACGCAGGATGCTTTTTTGTTTTTTAGGATGAAGGGACATCTATTTCAAGTCGAAAAAAGAACCCGTATCGTGACGATACGGGTTGGAATACTCACATCAATCCTATTGTTTCATTGCCTGTTTCAGTTTTTCCAGATATATCTGGTATTCCGACGGCAGTGTCAGCTCTGGCTTGTCATCAATCTGATAGGCGATGGGGTCGCTCTGAGCGATCACAGCGTTTAGCCGCTGCGGAACCTCTAATGCCTTCTCTGCCAGTAAGCGGACGCCTGCCCAATTTTCCCGCTCGGATTCCTCAGTAATGGCTGCGCTGAGCATTTGCAGGTATCCCTCATAGGCTTCTAATTCATAAGGCTCATTCTCCAGCGCTTTCTCAAACAGATCGGTCATGGCGGTGTAGTCTCTGTCCTTCCAGGCCGCCGCTGCTTTAACTTCATAGGCTGCTGCGATATGACTATTCTGCTTTAAAATCCGCTCTGCCGTCACGGTTTGATCCTCCAGGTTCCCTGCGGCGGTGCCATTGTTCAGGATCTCAAGCTGAGCATCCATGTTCCAGGGATAAAGCCTTAAGGCGAGGGCCTGATTGTTCATATAGGCCATAAAAAAGGCGGTAAACAGATAACAGAAAAGGATGCAGGCTGTGCCCGAAACAGCCAGACTCCCTTTCACAAAGCGCGGTTTGCCTATCTTTTCAGGGTTTCCCACATCAATGGCCAGCGCGAGGACCATCGCGACTGCCAAAAACTGAAGATGAAAATCAAAAAGACTTCCAATCACAATCAAAAGCAGCACTCTTTTTTGCAGAGGGCTTGTGCGCTTTGAAACAAAGCTGATCACAAGGGCGGTTATCCATAAGATCAAAGCGCCGATCCCCGCATCCAGCGCCAGCTGCAGGAAATCATTGTGAATGTACCGCACAGTGTACACACCGGTCTGAAAAGAGGGCTGCGCATAAAAATAACCCATATAGCCCAGCCCGAAGGGGTGCCGCGCAATTTGTCCGAGACCATCTTTCCAATAGAGAAAGCGCCCTAAAAAGGTGCTCTCCCCAAGGCCAATGGTTAAAAAGCGTCCAAAATTTTCGACATATCCGGTCGTAAACGCCAGAATAACGGCCGCCACCGCAAGGCTTCCGGATAAAATCAGCAGCGGACAGCGCAGGCTTTTCTGCCTGATCATAAAGTACAGGACTGTAAAAGCCGTCAATACAAAGACTGATCGGCTGCCTGTCAGCAAAATCCCTGCCAGCAGAATAAAGACGCCGCCGATCCTGAAACGCTTGCCAAAAGCAGTCTCTACAGACAAAAGCACCGTCACTCCCAGCAGCAGATAAAGGGCAAAAGTATTGGAATACTGAAAAAAGCCGCCCAGACGGCCAGCACTGTAGAAAATAGCGCTAAAGGCCTCTGTCAAACCAAGGACTGCCGATAAAACAGTCATTCCCAGGGCCGAGTAGGGAATGATTTCCATCAGCTTCGCACGCTCTTTCCCAGAATACTGCATGAGGAGAAGCAAAAAAAGCGGAATGGGCAGCATCTTAAAAAAGCCAGCCACTGCCATCCCCCGGTCCACTGCGTAAAAAGCGGCAATCAAATAACACAGACAGGCAGCCGTCATTAAAACCGGCGCTGCTGCCCTTGATGCCCAGACTTCTTTTTTCTTTCTGATGCGCACACCGAGGCAAAGCGCCATGGCCGCCCCTGCCAGATAAGTGGCAAACTCATAGTAAAGCCCAAAAATAAAAGGCAGTATAAAAAGCAGCAGCGAAAAAGGGTCCCTCAGTATTTCTTTAAATCGCTTCATGTTATCCTTTCTTAATACAAATGAACAAGGACGGCAGCGTATGGCTCCGTCCCTGTTCATTTAAAACTTATATTCCTGAGAGATTGGAATTGTTTTTATCTTGCGTTTCTGCGCTTTTTAAAGGCCATCAGCCCTACAGCGGATAGAACCAGCATGCCTGCACAGAGATAGGCTGAGGTGTGAGTATCGGTGAGGATACCGGTTGAGACAGAGCCCGTTTTTACCACAGTAGTCTCTGTGGAAGCAGCTGTACCCCCGCCATTTTCCTGGGGTTCAGTGTAGCCATTTCCGGTTACGGTTGTTCCAGACTGTTCCTTTTCGGCCTGAACCAGGGCGTAATAACTGAAATGATCGGTTTCAAAAACAGCGTAGCCGCCCTCAATTTTAGTTTCCAAAATCTGGATGGACTGGTCTGCCTCGTTATAGTACACAACGGCCAGATTCTTTAAGTCTGCAAGATTTTCCGGCAGTCTGATCTTGACGGTTACCTTGCCATTTGGCTGAACCTTTGCGTTATCCTTCATCAAGGAAATATCCAAAAGCTGGAGCACTTTTGTATTTTCGCCTAACGCTTCATCTTTCTGGATCGCCTTAGCCACACCATCGGAAATTTCAACCGGAATATTCGAGCTGATCTTAATCTCTGCACCCTCTGGTACTACACCAGCCGCTGCTTCAACGGTTACTTTTGTACCGTTCACTTCGATTTCCTGATGATAACCGGGCTCTGGGGTCGGTTCTGGCGTCGGTTCTGGGATTTTAATGTCTGGATAGCTCGATACCTTTTGGGGTACAGGCTGGCTTCCAGAGACAAACCATACACTGCCATCGGTTCGGGTAGCGTAGATGCCGCCCACATTTTCAAGACGATAGGGGTCTGATTTGCTGTTGCCGCTGGTGATGGACACCACATCGGATAAAATGTCAAAACCATTCTGGCTCAGGACCTGGCCATCCTTTAAAAGATAAGAGCCAATGCAGTCTTTGACACCGGTTGCCAGCACCTTGCCGTCCAAATTCTTGAGCGTTCCGTCTTTTTTGAGGTAATAACGGGTATAATCGCCGGTGCCCGATCCCTCATATTTGGATACACCACTGTCTATTTTTTCGGCTTTTTCATTGCCTGTAAAATCATAACCTTCATAGGAAATCGACCACATGTCGCCGTTCTGGTCTAAAAACAAATTCTGATGAATGGATTTTCCACCCTGGTCATCCGCTACATAGTCATAGATAATCCATGGCTCTGTGACAATTTCAGTGTCTAAAACTTTAAAGCTTTCTGCTGGCACGGTTCCCACTGCATACCGATACCGCCAGGTGGTTCCATCATTTTTAACCACATAACTGCCATAAATGGCTTTCACATCGGTTCCATAATCCATAATGATAACAGGGTTCTCACCATAGATGTTTAAAGAAAGACGGTGGCATTCGCCATCTTTAGTATAGTAGGTGTTGTCATCCTCCAAGGCAGTGACATTCTTGCTGATCTCGGTGAAAGCGCCTTTATCCCAGACCTGATCATCGATTTTAGCGAGATAAGTACCATCCTCTTTCAACACACCAACCGTCATATGTGTTCCTCTATTGTTGGAGACACTGAAATCCCGAACCTCAGAAACCATATCGTTGACGGCGCCATCCACCCCGATGTGCTTCAGGACACCATCGTTTGTCAGAGCATAGCCAAAATTGCAGTCACCGCTATGATGTTGAGTATCCGGATCGGTATAGTAGACTGTATTGGACACATACTTAGTGGTATTGGCAATCTTATTTTCCAGCTTGCCCGGTGAACCGACCGCGTCACGGCGAACCCATAGGTTATCAGACTGGTCTCTGGCAAAGAGCATGGAGACGCCATTTTTATAATCATTATAATTTTTATAAACGATGTTGTTATTTGCTTTAAAGTCCTTAACATTTTCCAGCACCTTCTCTGGCTCGTCGCCAGACAGGCTGTAAAGATCGCCGTCGATCACACCCAGACCAATGACTTCATCAGGAGTCTGGTAAAGAATGGGATCCGGCAGATCGGTCACGGGCTTGTCAACCGGCTGGTTCGGCTCGATGCCCTCAACCGTGACCTTAAAGGTTCTGGTGTAATCCTTCCATTTCAAGGTCGCAGTGGTGGTGCCTACTTTTTTGGGCTTTAAAGTAATGGCATGATCTTTTACCACATCAGCCAAGGTACTGTCCCCCAGCGTAACGTCAAAAGCCTCAATCGTACTAAATCCTTCGCTGGTGGTCATCATGCCCGCAATCGTGGGCGCAAGCGAAACCGTTCCTGACTGGATGATATAAAATTTTAAATCCTCTCACCGGATCAAATCGAATTTGCTTTGATCGCTGACCTTGGTGCCCGTGAAATTGAGCACGTTGATATTATCCATCTCCTTCAGCGGTGTCACATCAGACAGATTGGAATTATTGCTCAAATCGATACTTGCCAGTTCTTTCAACCCTTTCAGGCCGCTTAAATCCACAATCTGATTGTCGGATAAATCCAGAGCATGCAGCATAGACGCATCGCTGCCCAGATTCACAGCCTTTTTAAACCCGTCGGTATTGGTCAGGGCGCAGCCTCTCAGCGCACCGTCTGCTAAACAGGTCAAGGTTGATGGAAAATCGACGCTTGTCAGCTTTGAGCAGCCATCAAAGGCATTATAGCCAATATACTCAACACCTTCGGATACGATCACGCTGGTAATGGTCGTATTATTTTGAAATACCCCGCTGTTAATTTCACGGACCGTCAGCCCTTCAATCTGGCCTGGAATGGTAATGGCGCCGCCCTTCCCGGTGTACCCGGTGATCACAGCGATTTTCGCATCGTCAGGACCATTCTGACGCATTTCATATTGAAAGCCGTCCTGTGTCACTCCCGTTGCCGTGGTCGGCGTTGGCAGGGCGGCATCCGCGTCCTTGCCCTGTTCTTCCGTCACGGCAGCGGTCTCTGACGCATCCGGTTCTGTTGTCGCCTCCTGGACTTCGTCCATGACTGACGGCACAGCATCGACCAGAGTCTCCGTTTCCTCTTTACTTTCCGGCTCAGCCGCTTCCTCGGTTGCTGCACCCGCTGCCGGCACCTGGTCCTCAGCAAAAATGCTGACCGGAATGGTGCTCAGGCACAGGGCTACAATCAGCAGGCCTGCCAGAATCTTTTTGTAATTCATGATTCCTTTCCTTTCTTGTTCGCAGCCACCTCGGACGGCACGGTTAGCTCGGTGGCTTATTTTGAAAACAAAAAACACATTGCAGGTCTAACAAACCATACAATGTGCGTGTAAAGGTATCACAAAAAAGCATTGGCGGCTGCCAATATTAAATGCGCCTGTAAATACCGATATTACCTCTTGCCTGAAATCTGAAAATAGCATATAATAATACAGTAAATGCGGTATGTCCCTCTGGGGGCGTTGTGTATGGTGGTTCCGACACCTGCGCAGCTTGGTGTGTATTGCGAGTACATGCCAAGTGCCGCATTTTTTTAATTTTCACGTTTATTATACTCTATCTAAGCTTTTTTAGCAACTCTTTTATTTGCTTTCCTTTTCTTTAATAGCGTCTCTGCATCTGTAATTTTTTCCAGAATCAAAACGCTTTTTCTAATAAATTTCTTATCGCTATTTTATTGATAGTCAAAAGCGTTCATATGACATATATGACAAAGCGCGGACTGATTAAAAACTTATTTTAAATTTTAATGTAATTATAATATTTCAATATTTTACTTAAAAATAGTAAATAAAATAAACTATCTTCAAAAGGCTTTATTGCCCCCCTGTTTTTTCCTGTCATATGACTCCGCGCCTTGACGTATGTGTCGTATGAAAACATACACTTATTTTTTCTACACTTTTACCAATTAAAAATCCTGTGCTTCTTCTGTACTTGTTTTGAACAAAGCCGGATTGACATGGTACTCCGTAAAGGTGCGCTTGCCGTTAGTCATCTCCTGCTGCCGGCAATAGCCATAATCCTCTAAAATGTTCAGATAAGGCTCCAGATCCTCGGCCTTTTTCTGTCCAAAGCTGCTGATACGGTGGAGTTCCCGTCGCGTGAAGCGTTCGATCCCCTGTGCCTTCAGCAGCGTCACAATCCGTTTACACACCGCCATATTCGGATCCTCGCCGGTACCCTGGCTGTAGATAATCCGCGCGTACTCGCTAAAATATTTGGCCAGCTTATAGGCCTTGTCCACAGTCTCATGGGACACCGGGGTCTCCATGATGGCGTCGGGGTGGGCGGCGCAGTGGAGGATGCCCACCAGGCGCAGCATCTCGCCGCCGAGCTTGCTCCCCCAGTCCCTTATATCCTTCATGTCGCCCTTCAGGCGGCGCTCGAACAGGGTCTCGTAGGCCATGTAGGCCATCTGGGCGCTGTCCTTGAGCTCAAGCTGCTTTGGCTTTGGCTCAAGGGTGATGTAATTATCGGCGTACAGGCTGTAGACGGCGTTGTAGTAATCGGCGTCGATTTTGGGGTCCATGGCCCGGGCGGTCTCGATGTTGCGATCACCCACCTTGGTTTTGGGCATGGTGTAGAGAAACCGGGCGTTCATGCCCCGGCCGCGCATGACCATATCGCCCATGATGGTGTCGATGATGATGGGCTGGACCATGAGCAGAATGCTCAAGTTGCTGGCGGACAGAAGCACCGGATCCCGCCCCACGCGGTGGGTTTTGGAGCTGCCGCCGGTGTGGCCCTTGAGCAGGGCGCCCAGGGTGTGCTGGCCGCCGGTATACAGGCCCATCATGTTGGCGAAGAGGTCGCCCTCGTCGGACATGATGATCATGCGGCCGCCGTTGCGGGCCAGCTCCTGCTCCAGGGCGGCGTTGGTGGTGTCGTCCATATACAGGCAGGGCGGGCATTTTTTCTGGAAAAAGGCGATCTTTTCCTTGAGCTCGAGCATGGTTTCCTTGAGGGCTTCCCGCTCTGACGCATCCTTGCATCTTTTGTACTGGCTCTTGGCCGTCTTAAATGCCTCCTCTGCCAGCTCCTGCTCCAGCTCGTCATCAAACTGATGCTTCTGGTACTCTTTCCAGAGCTTTTGCTCGTAATCCTTGATGGGGCGCACGACCTCGTCGTAGACGCTGGATTTCCGCTCGCCGGGGTCGGCCACCACCAGGGTGTACAGGCCCAGCGGCACCGTAAACTTATCCTTTGCGCTGATCTCGTACCGCTTTTGCAGGCAGCCGCCCAGCAGGGCCAGCACGGACACGCCCACCATGTCCACCGGCACCTGCAGGCTCTCGGCCAGGGCTTCGGTATAGCGGGCGTACACGGGCGGCAGGGCGTTTACCGGGAAGGCGGGGCGCTCGATCTCCTCGGTCAGGGGGCTCAGGCGTCCCCACTCGGTGCGCACGGTCCCCGTCTCGGCGTACTCCTTCATGCGCTCCTCATAGTGTTCATAATCCTCCAGAGCCCAGCCTTTGCCCGGGTCGCAGAGGAACTCGCCCCATTTCAGCCGGAAATCGGGATAATAGCGGACGGTTTCGTCAACTGTGGTCTGGGCGGCCTGCTCTTCCTTGGTGAGGGCTCGGTCCTCGCCGGTCTCGGGGTCGATGGCGCCGATGGTCACACTTGTAACCCGGTGGGTATGCTTGATGTAGGGCTTTCCGGGCTCCCGGTCCTTTTCCTCCACGGCCAGGGCCTCGTTAATCTTCTCCAGGCTTTCTTCCAGGGCCTTGGCCTGTTCGGGCTGCAGGGCCCGGTTGTTTGTGTCGTCGTTGTTCATGGTCACTCCTTTAATATTCGTGTCGATAAATGTCATTATAAAACGGTAAAAAGAAGATTTTTTAATGGAGAATGCAGCATTTTGTTCCTGTCATTTTCCATTCTCAATTTTCCATTAGAAAACCGCCTCTTGCTTTGTCTCTGCCAATACCTCTCAATATCAGCCCTCTCCTTCCCTTACAGGTAGCTTTTAAGCAGGTTTATCAGAGCCTCACGGCTCAGGGTCAGGTCGCTGTCGGGCAGGTAGTCGAAGAAATCGGTAAAGGCTTCGCAGATACCGGGCTCGTCGATGAAGACCGCGTTCAGCTGCCGGCTGTCCTCGCTGAAACGCTGGACGATCACCTGCTGCTCATCGGCCTTGATGATCTCCACATTCAGCGGCGTCCTGAATTTGTCGGAATCGACTAGGGTGAAGGCGGTCTCCCCGCCCTCGACGGCGGCCAGGATCTCCCGCAGGAAGTCTTTCCGCTCCTCTGGGCGGCAGCACCGCACCACGCTCTCTGGGAAGTAGCAGATCCGTCCGGTTTCCATGAAGGCGCTCAGGCCCTCGGGGGAGAAGAAGGACCGGCTCAGGGGCTTCTCGCCGCGGTGATAGGGGCCGTAGACCTCGCCCGCCAGCGCGCAGACGGCCTCCCGCCCGGGGATGTCTGGCTGTACCAGGGCCTCGATGCGCGGGCCGCTCAGGCAGAGGCTCAGGCAGGGGTGGGGCTCCAGGCTGGCGTCGCCCAGGTTTTCCCGGGTCCAGCCGTACATGTCCTCGATGTGCTCGGCCCTGCGGGTAAGCTTTGGCAGGCCCCGGCAGAGGCGGTCCGCTGCTTGCTGGTAGAAGTCCACGATGGACGCGTCGTCGTACAGAATGGCGGTTTTAAAGCTTCTGGACAGCTTTAGCACATGGCGGTTGGTGATGATGAAATAGGGCAGGAAGGTGGTCACGGCCTGGGCAGGGTCTGCATTCGTATAGGAATAGTATGGGTGGTAGCCGTCGCGGCCGCACAGGCTGAAGGACAGGATGTACTGCAGGTGGCGCAGGTTTTTCTGGATGGCGTCGTTGCGGCTGGTTTCTTTCTCCAGGTAGATAAAATGCTCGATGTCCACTGTGCCGGCCGCGCACACAAAGGCGTTGTACAGGTACTCGTAGACGAACTGGTGGTCGAAATCCAGGGCGATGGCCAGGTGCGGGGCCTCTCTGTGGTAGATCTCGTCGTTGATTACATCGATGATCACGCTGTTGATGTCGTTTTTGCCCTCGATGACCTGTGTCCCGCGGTCTAATGCGGGAAAGGCCTTGTACTCCCGGCCGCTGACGTCCTCGGTGGGGGCGTAGGTATTGCCGGCCAGCTCCTCGACGAGGCGCTTGACGCTGTTGCGCCGGTAGTAGACCTTATCGCCGATTTTGGCCATTTTAAAGAGATCGTCCAGTTCTCTTTTTTCAAAGGGGGTCAGGGACAGGGCGCGGCAGAGCTTTTTATAGAAATCGGCGCTGGGCACGCGTTCCCCAACCATGACCTTATGGATGGTGGAGCGGTCGATCCTGGCTTTTTTAGAAAGCTGATAAATGGAAAATCCCGTTGCTTCCACGAAGGTGGTGAGGCGTTCACTGAATTGTGACATGGGCTTTCTCCTTTCAGACGTGAATTTTAAGATTAATAGAAATATTATATATTTATTTTTAATAAAATACAATGCTAATATTTTCATATATAAGATATTTTTTTGCAAACGATTTTCAAAGCGGCTAAAAAAATACTGCCAATGGCAGTATTTTCACCAAACAGTTTAAAACCGGAAAATTTGGAGCAGTCCGGCGTGACGCCGCGGAGCAGCCGTTGGCGTCTCGAAATAAACTGTAGAGATTGGACATTGTTTACCGATCTGTGGCGTGCACAGCACCGAAATCTGATTTCATCATATCAGAGTTTTGCGGGGATTTCAATATGTGGCAAAAAGTGTGGCAAGGATATTTTGCAATTTTAAAGATTATTGACAGGATTTTTACAAAAAAAAGCATCCGCAAAACCTGTCCTCTTGCCTAATTTTCTTTTCATTCAAGTGTTTCAGCCCGAAAATGATTGATTCTTAAATAAAAATTAAAGCGCTGTGGGCCGCCAATGGATTTTCTTCCAGATGCCCTGCGCGCTCGGTGCTCTTACCTCGCAGCTTCGACGGCTCTGCTTAAAATGTGCCGGATTCTTTCTCAATGAGACCGTAGGCGCAGCTCGGTAAAGCACCGAGCGCGCACGCTTAAGAGGATAGAAAATCCATTGGCGCCTCAGCTCCCCGGCAGTCCGGCCCGTATCGCGGCGATACCCTTTAAAAAAATGAAAATGGAGAATGAAAAATGGAAAATTTGGGAGCGCTTTCGCCTCTGGCTCAAGCGATTGGGCAGTAGGGAACCACGCCCCCGTGGTTCCGCGCCAGCAAAAGGGTTCAACAATTTTCCATTTTCAACTTTCCATTAAAAAAAGAGGTACGGTCTGTTTCAGACCCTACCTCTCATACGGTTGACAAAGTCAGTCATAAGCTATAAAATGAAAACTTAAAGCGATGAAGTTAATCATTGATCGTTGCAGAACGCTTCCGCCCAGGGCTCAAGCAATTAAAACGTGGCCGTAGGCCGCATAAAATCAAATCTGCCTGTGGCAGATTTGCACCTGAACTTTCAACTATCCACTTTCAACCTTCAACTAAACAGTTCTCTTTTTAGCGCTTTGTCTCTTAACATTAACGTTTATCTACACTCTGAGCGGTACGGTCTGTTTCAGACCCTACCTCTCATACGGTATCTTTATTTGGCTTTGCGGGCAACCACCTTTTTAGCCGCTTCGACGATGGCGTTAGTGGTCAGGTTGTATTTTTCAAGCAGCTCCAGCGCTTTGCCGGACTGGCCGAACTGATCCATCACGCCGACCTTTTCAACCGGTGCGGGTGTGGTTTCTGCCAGGACTTCGCAGACTGCGCCTGCCAGGCCGCCGATGATGCTGTGTTCTTCAGCTGTAACGATGGCGCCGGTTTCTTTGGCGGCTGCTTCGATGGCTTCGCGGTCGATGGGTTTGATGGAGCCCATGTTCAGGACGCGGGCGGAGATGCCTTCTGCCTTTAAAGCGTCAGCGGCTTCCAGAGCCTTTTCAACCATTAAGCCCATGGCCATGATGGTCAGGTCGTGGCCTTCTTTTAGGGTCACTGCCTTGCCAACTTCAAATTCATAATCGTCGTCAAAGATCACGTTGGTGTCCAGGCGGCCTAAGCGGATGTAGACCGGGCCATCGATGGCAACGGCGGCGTCCATCATGCGCTGTGTTTCAGTGGCGTCTGCCGGAACCAGAACCGTCATGTTTGGAACCGCACGCATCAGAGCGACGTCTTCCACGGACTGGTGGGAGCCGCCGTCCTCGCCAACGGAGATCCCCGCATGGGTCAGGGCGATCTTCACGTTCAGCTTTGGATAGCAGATGCTGTTGCGGATGATTTCAAAGGCACGGCCAGCGCCGAAAATGGCAAAGGTGCTGGCAAAGGGGATCTTGCCCGTGGTGGCTAAGCCTGCGGACATGCCCATGAGGTCGGCTTCCGCGATACCGGCGTTAAAATGACGTTCTGGCATCACCTTTTTAAATTCAGAGGTTTTGGTCGCGCCGGATAAATCCGCGTCCAAAACGACAATATCTTTATTTTTTTCAGCGAGTACTGCTAAATATTCGCCGTACGCCTGTCTTGTTGATTTTTTACTCATGATTAATCCTCCAGTTCTTTCAGTGCAATTTCAACCTGTTCCGCGTTTGGTCCCTTACCGTGCCAGCCGGCATTGTTTTCCATGTAGGAAACGCCCTTGCCTTTAACGGTTTTGCAGACTAAAACAGAAGGCTTGCCCTGGCAGGCATAAGCTTTTTCAAGGCCTTCGCGCAGTTCTTCAAAGTCGTTGCCGTCTGCGATGTTGATGACATTCCAGCCAAAGGCCGCGAATTTTTCATCAATCGGGTACGGTGACATAACGTCTGTGATTGCGCCGTCGATCTGCAGGTTGTTGTTATCCACAAAGGCGATCAGGTTGTCCAGCTTGTAGTGGGCTGCGGACATGGCTGCTTCCCATACCAGGCCTTCCTGGAGTTCGCCGTCGCCGAGTAACACATAGGTTTTCCAGTCTGCTTTGTCGATTTTTGCGCCCAGCGCCATACCGACAGCAGCGGAGATGCCCTGTCCCAGAGAACCGGTGGACATATCCACACCCGGAATCTTCTTCATGTCCGGATGGCCCTGAAGGATGGCGCCAACCTGACGTAAGTGATCCAGTTCGGATGCGTCAAAGAAGCCCTTCGCTGCCAAGGTTGCGTACAGAACCGGCGCGGCATGGCCCTTTGACAAGACGAAGCGGTCGCGGTCTGCTTTTTTGGGATCCTTTGGATCAACGTTCATCTTTTCAAAATATAACAAGCTCAAAATTTCAACTGCTGATAAAGATCCACCCGGATGACCGGAAGCGGCTTTACCAATCATTTTCACGATATCCCGGCGGATACCTTTTGCTGTTTTTTCTAAGTTTTCCATATGTTACTCCTTCTAATTTATTTTAGTTGAGAGTTGATAATTGATAGTTGACAGTTAAAGAACAAATTTGCTCTGCAAATTTGATTTAAATCAAAATCGCCTGCGATTTTGTTCAATAACGATTCACTATCCACTCTCCACTCTCAACTGACTCACTAATTATTCATTGAAATTCTTAAACCCCGCGCCCAGCACTTCCTGGGTATCGGCCAGGGTCACAAAGGCGCCCGGGTCAATCTCATAGATGATGCTCTTGAGCTTCGCGATCTGATTCCTGTAGACAATGCAGTAAACCACATCTTTGCTCTGGCCCGAATACGCGCCGTAGGCGTGAAAAATCGTGGCGCTCTTGTTGAGATCCATCCGGATGCGCTCGCAGATTTCCGGGCTCTTGTCTGAGACAATGTTGGCTGCCTTGGCGTAATTGTTGCCCGCGATGACAAAATCCATGACCTGTGTGTATAAAAACAGGACGATGATGGAATAGAGCATGATCGAGATGTTTTTAAAGGCGATCCCCGCAAAAATGACAACGCAGAAATCAATGCACATGATCCAGGTGCTCAGGGTCAGGCGTCTGGTCAGCTTGTGGAGCATCCGGGCCAGCAGGTCTGTCCCGCCGCCGGAGCCGCCCATGCGGTACAGCACGCCCATGCCGACCCCGTAAAGGACGCCGGCGAAAATACTGGCCAGAAGGACGTCGTCTGAGAAGGGCGGTATCACACCCGCCATCACATCGACCAGAACCCCGTAGGCCAGGGTGCAGACAAAGCTCTTGAGGCCAACGCTTTTGCCCAGCACCTTGAGCGAGATCAGCTGTGTGGCCACAGAGAACACAAAGGTAACCGTCCCAACCGGCAGCCCTGTCACATAGTAGAGCACTGTGGCCAGCCCGCTGAAGCCCCCGGGCGCCAGCTTGTTGGGAATCATGAACATATTGGCAGCCAGCGCTGTCATAAAGGTCCCGAACAGAATGCCCACGTACTCAAAAATGGTACGGGCGACCTTATTATTCTTGATTTTATTATCCATTTCACATCATAAGGCAGTGGATAGTGGATAGTGAATAGTGGATCGTTATTGAACAAAATCGCCTGCGATTTTGATTTGAATCAAATTTGCAGAGCAAATTTGTTCTTCAACTGTCAACTATCAATTATCAACTCTCAACTCTCCTAAATTCCTCCAAAAAATCCATCGTTCAGTATCTCTACCTCCAGATGTTTCTCACCCATAAAATCATAGATGCGGGGAACCCGCTTGTTCACCATGCAGAGCAGCTCGTAGGAGATGGTTCCCAGCTTTTCAGCCAGCTCCTCAACGGGGAGATTTTCCCCGAAAAGTTCTACCTCATCGCCGAGCGAAACGCCCTCAAGGTCCGTAATATCAACCATACACTGGTCCATACAGATATTCCCCACCACTGGCGCGCGCTGCCCGTTAATCCATACCTCCGTACCCTTTCCGGAGAGCATCCGGCTATAACCGTCGGCATAGCCCACTGGCAGTGTCGCAATTTTCCGGTCGCACTCAGCCGTGAACTTTCGTCCATAGCTCACCGAATCGCCCGCGTGAATGGTCTTAATATGGATAATGCTGGTCTTAAAGCTCATGACCGGCTTTAACGCAAGCTTTTCCTTTTTTACCTCATCCGAGGGGTAGTGGCCATAGAGAATGATCCCCGGGCGCACCATGTTAAAGATTGTTTTGTCAAAATCAATGATGGCCGCTGAGTTTTCCACATGCTTGAGCGGAATCTCAACGCCCTTATCGGAAAGCGCCTTGACCACCTGGGCGTAGCGCGTGAGCTGCAAATGCGTAAAGTCCTTATCGCTTTCGTCCGCAGTGGCAAAGTGGGTGTAAAGCCCCTCGATGCGGATACCCGGCATTTCCGCGATCTGCAGAATCGCCTCCACCGCCTCATCCCACCGAAAGCCGATGCGCCCCATACCAGTGTCCACCTTGATGTGAACCGGGTGCACCGAACCCTCAGCCACGCAGTAGTCCGACAGCGCCTGCGCGAACGCGGTCTGATAGACGCCAGGGGTCACGTCCCATTCCACCAGCTCTGGAATCTGGTCGATACCCGTACCGCCCAGGATGAAAATCCCGCAGCGGTCAATGCCCTTCTGGCGCAGGGCGATGGCCTCGTCCAGAAAAGCGACGCCCAGGCAGGGCACGCCCTCGTCCTGTAAAAGCTCGGCCACATCCACGCCATGGCCGTAGGCATCCGCCTTGACCACACCCATGATCCGGGTCTCCGGGCCCGCTGCTTTTCTGATCTGCTCAAGGTTAAAGAGCAGGTTCTCAAGCTTGATCTCCGCCCAGGTAGGCCGGTGGGCGGGAACTTCATTGAAATCATCAAAAAGATCCAAGGGAAACACCTTCTGTCTTTAGTAATTTTTAACCATTTCCAGCACCATCTTGGCCGCATTGACCACAGACATCTGGAAATTATTCTGGTAGGTTTCGACCAGATCACCGTCCGCGTTATCTGAGATGGAACGGATCACGATATAGGGAATGCCGTTGACATAGGCTGCCTGGCCGATGGCCGCACCCTCCATCTCCACACAGGCTCCGCCGAAAACCTCGGTCAGCTCCTGCTTGAGCGCCTGGGAGTCTACCCCCAGGTCAGCGGTCATCACACGGCCCACCAGAGCTGCCGCTCCGACCTTGGCCGCCGCGTCCTTGGCCAGCCTGATCAGCCGCTCGTCGGCCGGGAAAAAGGTAATGTCCATGTTCGGGATCTCGCCTCTGGGATGACCAAAGGCAGAGCCATCCATGTCATACTGGACCGAATCTCTGGAGATCACAATGTCTCCCACGCTCAGGCCTTTGGCCACAGCGCCGCCCACACCCACGTTGATCACACAGCTCACGTCAAAAAGGTCGACCAGCGCCTGGGTGCACAGCGCCGCGTTAACCTTGCCCACACCGCACATCACAGCCACCACCGGCTTGCCGTAAAGCAAACCCTTATAGAAGGTCATTCCCGCCTTCTCACTGGTCTCGACCTGTGTCATATTGTTTTTAATGTCCCGCACTTCATCCTTCAGTGCCGCAATGATTCCAATCATAATTTTGATCTCCAATTTAATTTAGTTGCTTATTGATTCATTTATTAGAAATTCACAGGCAAAGAGTTTATAGTTTATAGTTTATAGTTGATAGTGGATAGTTAATGTACAAAATCGCGAACGATTTTGATTTAAATCAAATTTGCTTTGCAAATTTGTTCCTAAACTATCAACTATCAATTATCAACTCTCAACTAACAACACGATTGCCTTTGCCGAAATGCCTTCTTTTCGCCCGGTAAAGCCGAGCTTCTCCTCAGTGGTTGCCTTCACGCTGACCTGGTCAATATCAATCCCCAGTGTCCTCGCGATGTTTTCGCGCATGGCTTCAATATAGGGCGCGCATTTCGGCGCCTGGGCCACAATGATGGCGTCGATGTTGCCGACCGCATAGCCCTTTTCCAAAGTAAGCGCGCCCACCTCAGCCAGCAGGCCCATGCTGTCCGCGCCTTTATATTTCTCATCCGTATCCGGAAACCATTTTCCAATGTCACCGAGGGCCAGGGCCCCCAGCATCGCGTCCATAATGGCATGGACTAACACATCCGCGTCCGAATGGCCAAGCAGTCCTGTGGGGTGCTCAATCTCCACCCCGCCAAGGATCAGTTTCCGCCCTTCTGAAAGCTGATGCACATCATAACCGAGTCCAACTCGAAAAGGATTCATAGGTTTACCTCCACGAATGTCTGTCATTATTATTGATAAAACCGACGGGGCAGACCTGCCCTTTCACCCTGAAAAAGCAGTGCTCCCGATAGCTGAATCTTATCATATTCTAAAAGATTTGCATAGAGAATCCCTGAACAAAAATTCATGTAATCCTATGCAAATTTACGGTTTTTCCGAAAATTCAAGAATGTGCTCATTATGTTTAATTAAGTAAAAATAGTATCGTTATCTATCCGGTAACAGCGGGTTTAGCTGTTGACAATTTTTACAAAATTAAAGGCATTCCCGTCGATCACTCAGCGGATTTCATCCTCCTCCGAGAATTCCTTATATACCCGGTAAGGCTTGGTAATCACACGGTAAGGCAGTGAACGCAAGAAGCCGTTAAGGTCTGCCTCCATTTCCTTCGTCATCCGCTTCGGCTTCGACATTACCCGGGAAATAAAATCATCTTTGTAGTGCTCTTTGACATATTCCTGGTTAATCTGAATGCCAATTCCACAGTTCTTACAGGTTATCTTATGGATCTGTCCGTCCAGATAATCAATCTCATGCTCGGTTTCCTTATCACAGTTCATGCAAAATAAATAAGCATCAACCTTACTGCTCTTTGCCATTTCACGCCTCCATTCTGTTGTCCCACCGGGACTTTTATGGCTCTATTATACCATAAATCGGAAAAACCTTCACCGCCGCCAATACGAATTAATGAATAATTAATAAATAAGAATTGAAAAGAACAAATGCGAAAATGGGCGTGGTGTGTGAAAATTGACGTCAAAGTACGTCGCGTTTCACACCGCACCTAAAAAACAACCCGTATCGCAACGATACGGGTTCAGAGTGTAGACAAATGTTACCATGAACAGACAGAGCGTTAAAGAGATGTCTGTTAATGCAGAATGGAGAATGGAAAATGGAAAATTGTCGAACCCTTTTGCCGGTGCAAAAGCGATTAAGACAGCGGCCTGCGGCCGCAATTCCAATCAAAATGCGTAGCATTTTGTTCCTGTAATTCTCCATTCTCCATTTTCAATTTTCCATTAAGACAGCTTCTTGCTTTTGCTTTACCGCATCACCCTAAAGTTTCATCTACCCCGCTACAATATCCCGAACACACTCCCCGGCGATCATCAGCCCGGCCACTGAGGGCACAAAGCTCACGCTGCCCGGCGGGGTGCATTTAAGCGCTGGCACTTCCTTTGAGTAGAGCACTTTCAGCTTTCTGACGCCCCGGGCCTTCAGCTCCCGGCGCATGACCTTTGCCAGGGGGCAGACCGAGGTTTTGCAAATGTCGGTGATCTCAAAACAAGAGGGGTCCAGCTTGTTGCCAGTACCCATGCTTGAAAGAATGGGAATCCCCTTTTCCTGACACGCGCAGATCAGGGCCAGCTTGGCGGTGACCATGTCGATGGCGTCGATGACGTAATCATAGGTTTCCAGCTCAAAATCCCCGGCGTTCTCCGGCAAAAAGCACTGGTGCAGCGGGAGGATCTCTGCCGCCGGGTTAATGTCCCTCAGCCGCTCCGCGGCCAC
Source organism: Eubacterium maltosivorans (assembly GCF_002441855.2). NCBI lineage: Bacteria > Bacillati > Bacillota > Clostridia > Eubacteriales > Eubacteriaceae > Eubacterium > Eubacterium maltosivorans. Next base: position 2,249,542 of record NZ_CP029487.1, read on the forward strand.
CTCCACCTTAACACGGCCGACGGTCGAATGCAGGGCGATGAGCTGACGGTTGAGATTGGTGATATCCACCACATCCTTGTCCACCAGGGTCAGGCTGCCCACACCTGCCCGGATGAGCGCCTCAGCGGTAAAGGACCCCACGCCGCCCACGCCAAACAGGATCACCCGGGCGCGCTGTAACTGATTAAGGCCCTCGTCACCAAGGACAAGGGCCGTTCGGTCAAACTGTGTTGCCATTACATTCTTTCCGGCGCTTCAATGCCCAGAATCCCCAGGACATTGGCCAGCACCTGCTTGGTTCCCTTGATCAGGGCCAGGCGGGCTTTCATGAGCCCGGTATCCTCCACGCGCACGCGGCAGGCGTTGTAAAAGCTGTGGAACGCAGAGGCCAGATCCATGGCGTAATGGGTGATCCGACTCGGGTCCATCTTTTCCTCAGCCACGATGATCTCATTGGGCAGGGTCGACAGCATATTCAGCAGGGTAAGTTCTTCCTTTTCCCTGAGCAGGGTCAGGTTAGCCGGCCCTTCAGCGTCTTTGTCCTCTGCCATCTGGCGCAGGATGCTGCAGATGCGGGCATGGGCGTACTGAACATAGAACACCGGGTTCTCATTGGACTGCTCGATGGCCAGATCCAGGTCAAAATCCAGATGGCTGTCCGGTGAGCGCATGTTAAACAGGAAGCGGGCAGCGTCGCGGCCAACCTCCTCGATGAGGTCCGTCAGGGTGATCATCTCGCCCTTACGCTTGGACATGCGGGCGATTTCGCCGTCGCGCATGAGGCGCACCAGCTGCATGATGACAATTTCCAGATGATCCGGGTTCACGCCGGCAGCCTGCATGGCCGCCTTTAAACGGGCGATGTGGCCGTGGTGGTCCGCCCCCCAGACATTGACGCAGCGATCAAAGCCGCGGGTCTTAAATTTATTCAGGTGATAAGCGATGTCCCCCATGAAATAGGTGGGCAGACCATTCTGGCGCACCAGGACATCGTCCTTCTCACAGCCGAACTCACTGGTGGTAAACCACAGGGCCCCTTCCTTTTCATAGACCGCGCCGCTGTCCTGTAAGATTTTCAGGGCAGACTCGATGGCTCTCCCATCGTAAAGGCTCTGCTCTGAAAACCAGATGTCATAATGAATGCCGTATTTTTCAAGGTCGGCGTGCATTTTGTTCAGGTTCTTTTCAAGGGCATAGTCGACAAAAACGCCCTTGCGCTCAGCCTCGTCCATGGCCAGATATTTTTTGCAGGCTTGTGCGCCGCCCTCCTGGTCGATGAATTCCTCCATGTGCACCCGGATATCGTTGCCCTGATAGCCGTCCTCCGGGAAAGGAATATCCTCACCCATAAGCTGGCGGAAACGCGCGTCCAGAGAATCCCCGAACTTGGCGATCTGGTTGCCGGCGTCGTTGACATAAAACTCACGGGTCACGTCATAGCCCGTCCACTCCGCGATGGCGGCCAGGATATCTCCGATGGCGCCGCCCCTGGCGTTGCCCATGTGCATTGGGCCTGTCGGGTTGGCGGATATGAACTCAAGGTTGTACTTTTTGCCAGCATTGCCCTCGGTCTTGCCGTAGTTTTCCTGCATGGCTTCAATTTCCAGCAGCACCTCATACACCCAGTCCGCCTTAAGCTTGAAGTTAATAAAGCCCGGTCCGGCGATCTCAACCGCCTCCACGTAGGAATTGTCAATATCCATATGGCGCACGATGCTCTCAGCGATCACACGCGGTGCCTTGTGGGCCTGCTTTGGCAGCTGCATGGCAATGTTGGTGGCGTAGTCGCCGTGCTCGCGCTCACGAGGCACCTCCAGATAGATCTCTGGCAACGCCTCGACGGAAAAGTCGCCGGCTTCCATGGCCGCGTCCACCGATCCCGCGATGAGCCCTTTTATCTGGTTTTCAATTTTTTCTCTGATATACATAATATCCTCCAAAATTCAATGAATAGTTGACAGTTGACAGTGTATAGTTATGGTACAAAATCGCTTTGCAATTTTGCTTTAATCTCAAATTTGCAAAGCAAATTTGTACCCTAACTATCAACTATCCATTATAAACTATCAACTAAAAGGGCGAACCACGTTCGCCCTTTTTTAACCTAATTTTTATAATTACTGATGCGAATGTCCAGCGTATTTTCCGTGTTGGTCATGCCCTCAACCTCGATGGCGTAGTCAACCTTGACATTGACCGGGTCCTTCCGGTCGTTGTAGGCGACGTTCACGCCCTTGGTAAAGATGCCCATGGCAATGTCGCCGTAGGGAGTGGAATAGAGCGTCACATTGCGTTTGCCTTCTTCAAATTCCATGAGGGAGTTTACTGAGCCCAGACGGATCACAGAGATTTTACCGCCCTCCACCTTTACCGTGGTGGTGGTGCCCTCCATGCCGGAGACCTCAGATTCTTTATAGGTCAGACAAGAGATGTTTTTTTCCTTATACATATCGCCTTCGGTTGAAAACTCCATCTTATCCTCATTACGGTGCTGGTCGCTCACGATTCCAGTAATCGAAAGCCATACTTTTTTTCTTTCATCATCTGTCACAACAATCACCTCCGAATCGTTATAAACTTTTCAGGCTGCTGCACAGCAGGAAGCTGCCGCCCGGAGGCGCCTTGCTTCACGCTTTGTACACTTTTAACTTTAGTGTCTCTATTAAATCATTTATGGCTTTATTTTTCAAGGACTTTCTTAAATAATCTGTGATTTAGTTGTTGACACGCTTAACAGAAGCACCCTGGATCAGTTTTTCAACCAGCTCAGCGTAAGAAATGCCCATATTTTCCCACATTTTCGGGTACATGCTGATATTGGTAAAGCCTGGCATGGTGTTGATTTCATTAATATAAATATTGTAGGTGGCGCGGGTCACAAAGAAATCCACACGGCTGAGGCTGCTGCCGTCAATGACCTCAAAGGCCTTGATGGCGTATTCGCGGATTTTCTCGAGCAGAGCGTCGCTGATCTGTGCTGGGATCACGATTTTTGAGTCCTGGTCATCGCTGTATTTCGCTTCATAATCATAAAATTCCTTGGAGGCCACCACTTCACCGGGGATCGCAGCTTTGATCTCGCCGTTTTCTTCCAGAACCGCGCATTCAATTTCGCGGGCGTTCAGGAAGCCTTCGACCACGATTTTATTGTCGTAGCGGAGCGCCTCGTTGACGCCGTCGATAAACTCTTCCTTATTATGCGCCTTGCTGATGCCCACGCTGGAGCCCATGTTGGAGGGCTTGATAAATACCGGGAAGCCACGGCCTGCGATGTCGTCGATGATGCTGTCCGGGTCTTTTTCCCAGTCCTTGCGTTTGAAGTAAACATACGGGCCGACCGGGATACCAGCGCTCTCGAAGAGCATTTTGGAAGCCACCTTGTCCATGCCGGCAGCGGAAGCCAGCACGCCGCAGCCCACATAAGGCTTGTTCATCAGCTCAAAGAGGCCCTGAATGGTGCCGTCCTCGCCCATGGGTCCGTGGAGCACCGGGAAGAACACATCCACATCCTGGATAATGGGATCGTGGAAAATGGAAAAATCGGCGTGGATTTTGTCCGTATCCTGCTCCCAGGAGCCGTCTTTAATATTTTTATAGTCCCCGGTGTAGACCTTCCAGTCACCGTCTTTGGTGATGCCGATCAGGGTAATATCATATTTTTCTTTGTCAATCACTTCAATGACATTGCAGGCTGAGGCGCGTGACACCTCATGTTCACCAGACTGTCCGCCAAATACAATGCCTAAATTAATTTTTTTCTCCATAATGGATTCCTCCTTAATTTTTTGCGTGAGCCACGCCTGCTCTGTCATGACCGACAGGCCATTTTGCAGGAAAAGCTCCGCTGTTATGCCGTTTCCAGGCACCAGTTTTTTATGGAAACTGCCGTCATAGACGCAGCCGCACCCGCAGGAGGGGCTCTTTGCCTTGAGCACCGCCAGCCGCGCGCCCGCCTTCCTGGCAAGGGATAACGCTTTTTGTGCCCCTTTTTCAAAGGCGTTCGTTAAATCTTCATTTTTTACATTATACACTTTCCTTTCCCCTTTGACTACCCTAATTTCACAGGGTTTTCGGGGAATTTCCAGCCCGCCCAGGCATTCCGGGCAAATAGTCACTGCTTTTCCGTCCTCCACCAGCGCTTTAAGCTCCGGCACCAGGTTATCCCGTCCGTCATACCGGCAAGGAACACCGGCGAGACAGGCGCTGATGACGTATGTGGCTTTTTTTACTTTATTTGCTTTCATTTCATACCCTAAAACTTTATCAATTGAGAATTGAGAATGCAGAATGGAGAATTCTGGAACAAATGCGCTCTGCGCATTTGATTTAAATCAAATTGGCAAGGCCAATTTGTTCATATAATTCTCCATTTTCCATTCTTCATTTTCCATTCTCCTTATAAATCCAAGCCCCACGTTTGTAGACCATTTTCATCACCATATCTTTTACCACAATCTCACCGGTTTGAATCACCGTGCCCGCGGCAATGGTAATGCTGTCTTTAAGGGTGGCGCTGTGGCCGATAAAGGTGTGGTCCTTCACCGTAACCTCACGTCCGATATTGACCCGGGCCAGCAGCTCACAGTAGGGCTCGATCCGGCTCATGGCCCCAACGATACTGCCCTCCCCGATGACGGTGTGGGCGCCGATCGACGCGCCAGCCCCCACAATGGCGCCGGCTCCGATATAGGCGCCGGGCTCCACCACCGCGTCCGCTGCCACATAGGCCGCCGGATGGATGACCGCCTGGTAGCAGAGCTCCGGAAAAGCCCTGACCACAGTCTCGCGATTCCTCAGGCTGTCTGCTGCCACGATAAAGCCCCGGCCTCGTCCGCTAAAGCGTTCCGCCTCCTCAAAGCTTCCCAGTACCGGATAGGGAAAATCCTCCGGCGGCGTGTCACCAGTATACAAAAAACCCGTCAGGCTATAATCCGGCCCGCTCAGGGCCTCGGCGATCACCCGGCCGGCAAGGACTGTTCCGATAACAACCATTTCTCTCATTTCCGCACACTTTTCCTTTCCTTCATTTACTTCATTTTACCACACTGGCCGGATAAAAACAAAAGAATCCACCCCCGCAAAGGGATGGATTCTCAAAGTTTAAACAAATATTATCACAAAGCGGCGAAGGGTTAAAGATAGGACTTACAACTAAACACGCCTCTCCCGAGCACTCTGCATCTTTCGTAAAAATTCTATCGGATTCCTCTAGCTGCTGGTGCTGGTTGGCATATAGGGGATCAGGGCCTTGGCCAGCTTATCTACCGGCATACTCTGGAGCACGACCCTGCCAGGGCCGGTCAGTGTTGCGAAGAACAGGCCCTCGCCGCTGAACAAAATGTTTTTAGCGCCCTTTACCTGGGTGACGTCAAAGTGCACCTTTTCCTGGAACACAGCGATGTGCCCCTGATCCACGTTGATGGTCTGCCCTTCCTCAAGGTTGTACTCGATGGTGCTGCCATTGAGCTCAAGGAAAACCAGTCCAGGCCCTGTGAGCTTCTGGAGAATGAAGCCCGCGCCGCCAAAAACGCCAGTCTTGACACTCTTCTTAAAGAAAATGGAAAAATCCACAGATTCCTCAGCCGCCAGAAACGCCGTCTTGGCACAGATAATGGACTGTCCCGCCTCCAGGCGCACTGCCCGGATATTGCCCGGGAAGGACGACGCAAAGGCGATCTTTCCCTTGTCACCCGTACAGGTGTAGGTGGTCAGAAAAAGCGAGTTGCCGCTGAAGCTTCGCTTGATAGCCTTTAAGGCCCCGCCTCTGGTGGTGGTTTCCATGTCAAAGCAGGGGTCCATCCAGGACATGCCGCCGGATTCGGTATAGATCTGCTCGCCCCGGTCCAGCTCAAGCTCTACGACTGGCAGGGTATCGCCGATAATTTCATACTTCATTTTCTACTCCTGTTCTACAATCAAGCCTTAAGCCTCAATGATTTCATTCACAGCTTTTTTCAGAATTTCCATTTTTTCCTCTGCCCGCTCACGGCTCTTGCCTGTGACCGAGTAGTAAACCTTCAGCTTCGGCTCAGTGCCCGAAGGTCTCAGGGCATACCAGGAATTTTCATTAAAGACAAATTTGAGCACGTTGGATTTAGGCAGGTCGATGGCGGATTTCTCCCCACTGGCCAGATCCAGGCTTTCTTTAGACTGGTAGTCGTTGTAGGTCACCAGCTTTTCGTCCGCAAAGGCATCAAAATGGTTGGCGCGGAATTTTTCCATGATGTTTGCAATCTGCTTCTTGCCCTCGATGCCCTCCAGCGTCATGGACTGGATACCCTCGATAAAATAGCCGAATTTCTGGTACAGCCCCTCCAGAGCGTCGTACAGGGTCATGCCCTGTTTCTTATAGTAATCGGCCATCTCACAGACCAGCGCGGAAGCCAGTACCGCGTCCTTATCGCGGGCGTAGTTGCCTGCCAGGTAGCCATAGCTTTCTTCATAGCCAAAGGCAAAGGTCTTTTCGCCAGTCTTCTCATATTCGGTCATGTGTTCGCCGATGTATTTAAAGCCGGTGAGCACATCCACCACCTCAGCCCCGTTCGCTTTGGCCACAATGCCGCCCAGTTCACTGGTGACAATGGTCTTGATGACCACCTTGTTGTCTGGCAGCCCGGTGCGGGTCTTGAGGAAGTAGTCCACCAGCAGCGCGCCGGTCTGGTTACCCGTAAAGACCACAAATTCACCCTCGGCGTTGCGTCCGACCACGCCCACACGGTCGCAGTCCGGGTCGGTGCCGATAATGATGTCCACATCGCTGGCTTCTGGCATTTCCATGGCAATGTTAAACACCGACCGTTCCTCTGGATTCGGGTAAGAAACCGTCGGGAAATTGCCGTCCGGCTGTTCCTGCTCTGCCACCACGGTCACATTCTTATAGCCCAGGTCGTCCAGCACACGGCGCACCGGCACATTGCCGCTGCCGTGGATGGGGGTGTAGATCACCTTTAAGTCGCTGCCCGGGTTAGCCTTTACCACATTTTCGACCGCAGCGGCGTAAGCGTCGTCCACTTCTTTTCCGATGATCTGGATCATGCCGTCCTCAACAGCGGTCTGCATATTGGCCAGCGGAATATCAAAATAATTGTCGATTTTTTCAATTTCAGCCACCAGTTCGTCAGCTGCCGGAGAAACCATCTGGCCGCCGTCGGGGCCATAGACCTTATAGCCGTTGTACTCCTTTGGATTGTGAGAAGCGGTGATGACAATCCCGCCCGCAGCACCCACATGGCGCACTGTGAAGGACAGCACCGGCGTCGGTCTCAGGCTCTCAAACAGGTAGGCCTGAACACCCATGGCCGCCAGCACACGCGCGGCGGTCTGAGCGAATTCAGCCGATTTATTTCTGGAGTCAAAGGCGATGGCGACACCCTTTTCAGCATTCTTAGGGTCTGTCGCCAGCAGGTATTTCCCCAGTCCATAGGTCGCCTTTGCCACAATATAAACGTTCATCCGGTTAATGCCTGCGCCGATCTTACCGCGCATCCCGCCAGTGCCAAACTCCAGGTCCTGATAAAAACGGTCCTCGATTTCACCCTCGTCAGTCATTGCTTCAAGCTCGGCGCGTAAATCCGCGTTCAGCTCCGGATAATCTTTCCATAATTGATATACTTCTTTGTAGCCCATTGTGTTCCTCCTTATATGATTTCGATTGATTGATTTCGGTTACATGATCTTATTATACCCGAAATAATGGTTTGACTCAACAAAAATGCGTGTCAAATTCTGTAAAACTTCTATAAAATTTCCGCAAAAAACAACAGGGAACACGCCGCTCCGGACAGGCGCTTTCGCCCCCTGCTCCAGATCGCGCGTTCCCCATGACGCTTTGGTTTAGTTGTGATGAAAATAATTTTTCAGGTACTCGGTAAAGCGTTCCTCAAGCCCCGGTGTGCGCAGGCCGTACTCAACCGTGGCTTCCAGAAAGCCCAGCTTGTCACCCACATCGTAGCGGCGGCCCTTAAAGTCATAGGCCAGTATGCGCTGCTTTTCGCCCAGGGTTTTCAGACCGTCAGTCAGCTGGATTTCGCCGCCAGCGCCCTTTCCGGTATTTTCCAGAATATCGAAGATGGCCGGGGTGATGATGTAACGGCCCAGGATCGCCAAATTGGAGGGCGCGGTGCCGATGGCCGGTTTTTCAACCATATCGTCCACCTCAAAAATGTCCCCGGTCACAGGCCTGCCGGAGACAATGCCGTATTTGTCCACTTGGTCGTCCGGCACAGTCTGCACGCCGATCACAGAGGCCTGGTACTCGTCAAAGACCTCGATCATCTGTTTTAAGGCAGGCTTTTCCGGGTTGTAGACAATATCGTCCCCCAGCACAACGGCAAAGGGTTCGTCACCCACAAATTCTTTGGCGCAGAGCACTGCGTGGCCCAGTCCCTTGGCTTCCTTCTGGCGCACCGTAAAGATATGGGCCATATTGGTAATGTCCTCAATCATCTTGAGTTCCTCGGTTTTACCCTTCATCTGCAGGTTAAACTCAAGCTCGGGCACATTGTCGAAATGGTTGGTAATGATGTCCTTGTTTCTGCCTGTGATAATCAGCACTTCATCGATGCCGGAATCCACAATCTCCTCAATAATATACTGAATCGTCGGCTTATCCACAATGGGCAGCATTTCCTTTGGCACGGATTTGGTGACAGGCAGAAAACGGGTGCCCAGGCCCGCAGCCGGAATGACCGCTTTTTTTACTTTCATAATTCCTCCTCTGATGCTTAATGCATCCCTAATCCATAGTATTTAAAGAGCTGCTTAACCTCCTTGCGCTTCACAAAAAGGTTCTGCAAATCAATGAGTATCTCACCCTTCATTTTTTCCTTCAGCAGGTTTTCGTCCGTCGCCCGGGTGTTTGGCCATTTGGTCAGCACCACCAGCGCGTCGGCGCCCTCAGCCGCCTCGTAGATATCATCGCAGAAGGTAATGGCGTCCTTTTCCTTAAACAGCCGCCACTTTGCCTGCTGGTAGCCGTCGGGATTGTAAATCCGCAGGCAGGCTTCCTTTTCCACAAGGCCTCTTATAATGTCCAAAGACGGCGCCTCCCGGAGGTCATCGGTGCCGAAATCCGGGGCCAGCCCCAGAATACCGATGGTTTTTCCGCCCACGCCATCCATAATGCTTTCAACTTTCGCCACACATTTCTGCTTCTGGCATTCGTTGGCTGTGATGGCGCCCTTCAGAACCTCAGCGGTTTCGTCTGCTTCCTCGGCAATGCGCACCATGGCGCGGGCCGTCTTAGGCAGAATGCTGCCGCCGTAGCCCGGCCCCGGGTCCATGAGCTGGGGTGAAATCCGGGAATCCTTGCCCATGATCCGGGTGGTCATGTCCACATCGATATCCAGCTTTTCACACAGCATGGCCAGCTCGTTGATATAAGCGGTCTTCACCGCGACCAGGCCGCTGATGGCATAATCAGCCATCTCCACCTCTGCCGGGGAGGCGTCAATGATTTTATTCATCACAATGCCCGTCTCACGGTACAGGTTCCGCACCTTTTCGCGGGCTTCCTCATTATCCGCCCCGATGGCCACAAACCGCGGACGCTCAATATCCTTCAAAAAGCTGCCGGCCTTGGCAAAGGACGGGGAGGACACCACGTCAAAATGGATATCCACCTCGCGCGCATCAAGGGCTTTCTGAATCGTCTCCTCAATGACCACTGACGAGCCCGGCGGCACACTGGTTTTTAACACCACAATCTTGGGCTCCTCCATCTGGCTGCCGATGCTCTGGGCAATGGCCTTTACAAACCGCAGGCTTGGCATGTGCGCGTCATCCTCAGGTACCTCACAGGTAATGAAAATGACCTCTGCCTCCTTGATAACCTTGCGCAGATGGCCGGTAAACTCCAGATTGCCGGTGGCCTCGGCCTCAGCCACCACCCGTTCCAGTCCAGATTCATAGCCGGGAAATTCGCCTTCTTTCACGGCATTGACAATTTCTTCATCCATATCGGTGCAGTAAACCTGATGGCCGCCGCGGGCAAAGGAAGCCGCGTACGCCAGTCCCAGAACCCCTGCGCCTATTACACTAATGATCAATTTACTCTCCTTCAAAAATAAACACCGCTCTTTTCAGCAGTATTTAGTGCTTTATAAATGATATACTTAATATCAAATTATAACATAAACACCGTTAGTTTTCCATTAGAAATTCTGATTCACAGGCATAGAAAAAGCCTCCCAAAATCCTGAAAAGGTATTTTAAGAGGCCTTATGGTTTTATTTATCGTATTTTTTCTCAATATCGCTGATCATATCGATCCGGCGCTGGTGGCGGCCACCCTCAAACTCAGTGTGCAGCCAGGTCTTGACAATGTTCTTTGCCAGGTCGTCTCCCAGAACACGCCCGCCTAACACAAGCACATTGGAGTCGTTGTGGCGTCTTGTCATCTCAGCCATGTACTCGTTGGTGCAGAGCGAACCGCGGATGCCGGGAACCTTATTTACCGCAATGGAGATGCCTACGCCCGTACCGCAGATGGCAATACCCCGGTCATATTCGCCGCTGGCCACCGCCTCGGCAACCTTCTGCCCATATACCGGATAATCCACCGATTCCGCTGTTTCAGGCCCCATGTCTGTATAGTCAACACCTTCTTCACGAAGCAATGCCATGACAACCTGTTTCAGGTCAAACCCGCCGTGATCCGATCCAATTGCTAATTTCATTTGAGTTCCCTCCGATTCGTTTTTGTTTATTATATCATACTTTCTTTATTTTAACGATAGTAAGGATAGAGAAACTTTGTAAAAGTAATAGGGACAAAGTCAACCCGTATCGCGGCGATACGGGTTGACTTTAATTTCATATAAAACGGTACCCTCCGGCCTTATACAGCCGGTTGGCAAGGGCCAGGGTGTCATTGCCGACTTCGATGTCCTCGGCGTAGATTTTCTCAATACCCAGGTCGTCAAAGGTGCGGAGTCTGGCGAAAAGGTTGTGGCTCATTTCCTCCGGGTCCTCCCGGCTGCCCAGGGAGATGATAATGCCCGAATGGTAATTGCCCATGGTCTCATCTGTTGCCAGAATGCCAATTTTCATTTCCTCGTGCTTCTTGATATGGCGGTTGATTTTCTCAACCTTTTCAGCGTCTGTGCCCTTCACAATGACCAGATCACCCTTGGGGGAATAGTGGGTGTACTTCATCCCCGGGGATTTGGCCTTTTCCGGGATCACGTTTCGGATGGCGTTGGGCGATACCTGCACCCTGCCGATGACGGATTCCAGGTCCGCCACGGTCACACCGCCCGGCCGCAGCACTGTCGGCGGCTCAGTCGTGGTGTCCACCACCGTCGATTCCAGGCCGACCTCTGTATCCTCCGACACAATAATGGCCGAAACGCGGCCCATCATATCCTCGATCACATGCTCACTTTTCGTGGGGCTTGGCCGTCCCGAAATATTGGCGCTGGGCGCCGCGATGGGCACGCCAGCCGACTTGATCAGCCCCAGGGCAATGAGGTTTGAGGGAAAGCGCACCGCTACCGTGTCCAGCCCGGCAGTCACGATCTCCGGCACGCCGCTGCTCTTGTGCATGATCAGCGTGAGAGGGCCGGGCCAGAAGGCGTCCATAAGCTTTCCGGCTTTTTCAGGCACCTCGGTCACCAGCTTCTCAAGGTCGGCCCGGTCGGCGATGTGCACGATGAGCGGATTATCCGCTGGGCGTCCCTTGGCTTCAAATATTTTTTTTACGGCGTTTTCATCCAGGGCGTTGGCCCCCAGGCCGTACACCGTCTCTGTGGGAAAGACCACCGTCTCTCCCTTGGCGATCAGTTCCCCGGCTTTGGTCAAATGGACCACCCCCAGCAGGGGGCTGTCTGTCTTAAAAAGTTCTGTTTTCATAAAAATACCTTTATTTTCACTCTGCCTCGCTCAGCAGCTGCTGCTTCATGTCCCAGAGCGGCTGGGAGAGGTCTACGTGGTAAACATGAGGGTTTACCATGCGCTTGAAGGCAGGCCACAGGGTTTGTTTTTCCTGCACGAGCCTGTCGTGAATTTCGCGGATGGACGGTTTCTCATACACGCATTTCCCATCCACAAACACCGGTTCCAGCAGCTCCTTCACGTAATAATCCGTAATGGTGCGCTTTTTCCAGGTGTGCATGGGGTGGAAGATGGTGAGCGGCTGGCTTTCGTCAATGGTCTCAGATTCCAGGGTCATCAGGTCGGCCAGAGCCATGTTGTTGCTCTTTCCATAGATCCGGTAAATTTTCTTATAGCCTGGATTCGTGATTTTCCATGGATCGTTGGACACCTTGAGCTTGGGCTTGCCGTCGATTTCTGCCAGTTTATATACCCCGCCGAGGGCCGGGCAATCATAGGCAGTGATGAGCTTGGTGCCAATACCCCACGAATCAATCTTAGCGCCCTGAAGCTTCAAATCCTTAATCAGGTATTCGTCAAGGTCCGAGGACGCGCAGATGGCCGCATCCTGAAGACCCGCCTCATCCAGCAGCTTGCGGGCTTCCGCGGTCAGGTAAGCCAGGTCGCCGGAATCGATGCGGATACCGTATTTTCCGGTAATACCGCCCTCTGCCAGCGCCTTTTTAAAAACCTTGATGGCGTTGGGCACCCCTTGCTCCAGGGTGTTGTAGGTATCCACCAGCAGGGTAGCATTCTGCGGATTGTATTTGACAAACTTCTCAAAAGCTTCCAGCTCTGTGTCATAGCTGAGGATAAAGCTGTGGGACATGGTTCCCATGGAAGGGCGGTCCAGCATGGCTTCGGTTTCCACCACCGAGGTGCCCACACAGCCCCCGATAACGGCTGCGCGCGCACCGAAATAACCCGCCTCTGTGCCGTGGGCACGCCGCAGGCCAAATTCCATGACCGCGCCGCCCCGGGCTTCCTCCACAATGCGGGAGGCCTTGGTGGCGATCAGCGTCTGGTGGTTGATGATGCTCAGAATCGTCGTCTCCACCAGCTGAGCCTGTACCAGCGGCGCCTTGACCCGGATAATGGGCTCAAAGGGGAAAAAAATCGTCCCCTCCGGCAGGGCGTAAAGCTCTCCGGTAAATTTAAAATTGCGCAGATAAGCGATAAACTTATCTGAAAATTCCGGGTGGTTTTTTTTGAGAAGCTGGACATCCGCCTCTTCAAAGGCCAGCCCCTCGATATATTCTATGACCTGCTCTAAACCCGCGGCCACTGTGTAGCCGCCGCTAAAGGGGTTGTTTCTGATAAAAACATCAAAGACAGCCATCTCGTCCTGTTTGCTGTCCTCTACATAAACGTTGCCCATACTCATCTGATACAAGTCGGTCGCGAGCTGGAGTTTCCGTTCAAACTGCATAAGTCTCTCCTTTACCACACATCGATTTATCCGTTTTTTCGATAATGCGTGTTTCATTCTCTATTGTAGCACTTTAGCCCGTTCAAATCCAATTCTTTTTCAATGGAGAATGCAGAATTGAGAATGGAGAATTATAAGAACGTTTTAGCCTTTGGCAAAAACGAGTGAAATAACGCCAATAGGCTGTCATCCACATCAAAATGCAACTGCATTTTGTTCCTTTAATTCTCCATTCTCCATTCTCAATTTTCAATTTTTCATTGTATAGACCGCGTATTGGTTTTTACCCTCGCGCTTGGCCTCGTACATGGCCGCGTCCGCGTGGCTGTACAGACGCTCAAAATCCTTTTCGCCGCTTTCAGCCACCACTACGCCCAGGCTGCAGCTCACATACCGGTCTCCAGTCACCGGAATCTGGCGGAAATCCGCGATCAGCTCCCTGGCCCGCTTCAGGATCGCCTCACGGGTGCCGGCGTTTCTCAGAAAGACGGCAAATTCGTCGCCGCCGATACGGCCCACCACGTCCGAACTCCTGAACAGGCGCAGCAGACAGGCCGCAATGTCCCGGAGCACCTGATCGCCCACACCGTGGCCGTAGGTATCGTTGATGCCCTTAAAATCATCGATATCCAAAAGGAAAAAGCCGTGGCAATAAGTATCCCGCTGCTCATTTTTCAAAATAAAGGTGATCTGTTCCTCGGTAGCCTTTTTATTGTAAAGATTGGTCAGTGAATCCCGGCTGGCCTGGTTCATGAGCTGAACCTCCCGCTTTTTCCGGGTATCAATATCCTCGATAAGCCCCATGATACGGCGCACATTGCCCTGCTGATCCTTGATGCCCGTCAGGCGCACACGACACCAGAAAATCGTGTTGTCCGCGCGTTTCATGCGGTATTCCTCCTCGCCGTGGCTCAGCCCGCCCCGCACACTCTCCAGAAAGCCCGTAAAAGACAGCGATTCCGGCGCATCCACAATGCCGCCGTTCTCAATAGCATCGAGACCCGGCGTATAGCCCAGCTGCTCCTGCCAGCCCTGGGAGCAGGCCAGGGTATTGCCTGCCAGATCCCATTCAAAAAACAGGGCGTCCATATTTTCAAGCAACACACGGTAGCGCGCGTTATCCATGCGGGACAGCTCCTGACGCTCTTGTTCCCTGCGCTCATTTCTCCGGTGGTTCACAGCGACATAAACACCCACAAGCGCCAGCGCCAGGCCAATCTTAGCGCAGAGGATCAGCGCCATCTGGCTGATGTAATCCGCCTGCTTCATGATCACGCGGTCCGGCACCATGGTCACCACGTACCAGTCGTTGATGGTGGTAGGCACATAGCTGAAGCGCCAGGTTTCATCCCCGTTGCCAAAGGAGGCATAACCCTGCTCGCCGCGGCGCATTTTCTCCCGGATCGTCTCCTGGGAGTCGCCGTCCATTGACCATTGCTGCACCTCGATGGCGCCTCCCTCCGGCTGCAGAATATAGCTGCCGTCCGGCTGCACCACATAGGTCATGCTCTGTCCGCCGAAGACCTCCATGTTCACCACATTGCTGAAGGTTTCTGTCAAATACGAGCCTGAGAGCACGCCGATCACAGCGCCGTCTTTGTAAACCGGCACCGCCACAGCAAAGCCCTCTTTTCCCGAATGCTTCGAAATCAGCAGATTCGAGACCGCATCCTCGCCGCCCATGGCCTTCTTAAAGTATTCACGGCCACTCAGGTCCTGCTCGGCACCCGTGGACGTGTAAGCCATACCGTTTGACTGGATAAAGGTCATCCGGTCAAAGGAATAATTGTCCCGGCCAAGGCCCAGGTTGCGCATGATCATCTCCGGATGGTCGACAGAACCATCCTCTACCATAATGGCCGCCAGGCTGTGCAAAAAATCAAAATCCCGCTTAATCTGTGTTTCCAGAAGCAGAGCGCCCTCCTGGTTCATCTCACGCAGAGTCTGCTCGGCATTTTCGTGGACTGATAAGCGGATGCGCTTGGTAAAATCAACAAAGGAGGCCGCAATCAGGAAAACAATCAGAGCAGCAAACAAAACGTCCAGGACAATGCGCTTGCCCGTTCGTTTGACTTTTTTCTGATCCTTCATAAAAGCAACCCCCTTTTATCTGCCAGCGCTTTCTATAATATTCTATTACATTTTATCACAATTGCTTCTCCTTTACAAACCATACTCCCCCTGAAAAACACACAGCTGGTGTGAGCTTAAGATACCGCTGCAGGCTCCAGTGTTTTCGGGATTTCGGGATGCAGTTTTGTGACAACAGAATCTTTTTTACCCAATACTGCCTTATATAAAATTAGAGGAACATGGGAAAGGAACAAAAAAAGGGGTACGGTCTGAAACAGACCGTACCCCTTTTTACAAATCATCATCACTCTGGTTCAGGTTTTCTTCAAGCCGGCGATTTAATCCCTTAAATTTAAAGTATCCTATCGGTTTTCCTAATTTAACCAACAGATCAATATCACTTATCATTATTATCCTTTTTCGAGCGGTACAACCGTGGTCTTAATCTTATCAAACGTCAGCATATCAGTCTTCTTTCAAGGTAATGGATCAAATAACAGTATAATAGAATTGAAGGCCAAACTCAATTTCACAGCACAGCTTGTTTTATTCGTTAAGCAAATAAAAACCTCCCAAAATCCTGAAAAGTTTTGGAAAAGGGGTTTTCAGGATTTCGAGAGGTGGCTGAGTAAGTTATTTTATTTTTTCAACGGTGGTAGAAATGCCTTTGGCGTCGTCTTCCATAATGATTACTCTGTAATTGCCTGTTTTATCAACATACCAAATTGCTTTAACAACAAATTGTCCTGAATTACTGCTGTCTTTATCAAACCAAACCTTTGCACTTTCCTTATATTTAAACTTATCTTTTGTGGGTTCATAGAATTTATTATAATCTACGCCGACTTCGATGTTGTTTGACTCTTTTGGTTTATTGAGATTACCGCTATTTATCTCCCAAACGACATTGCTCAACTCTATATCCCCTTTTACTAACTCACTTATTTTTTGTCCGGCATCTTTTTTAAACTGCTCATTTCCATCTTTTATTGTTCCACTCCATCTGGAACCAATCTCTGTGCCGGCTGTTTGGGCTGCTGCATATATTTCTCTTGCTTCGGCTATAGCAGCTTTGCCTTTCGCGTCCTCCACAAACCCCAGCATGGCAGGAATCGTGAATGCCGCGAGGATAGCGAGAATAACGAGGACGACGATGAGCTCTACGAGGGTGAAGCCATTGTTATTTTTATTTTCTTTAGTATTTTTCATTTTTACACACCATAATAAATAAAAGTATATAACTAATCTTATTCTTCTTTACCAAATATAACCACTTTACCATCATCAATTTTTTTATCAATTTCCTCGTGTGTTATATTAACCATATTTATTTTATCACTTTTATTTTCCACAATATACCATGTTCCTTTTGGAATAATATTACCTTTTTCATCCCAATTCTTATAAATTAAATAAGTTTCTGGCCAAGCAGCAATTATTTGATTTTTTGTATTCCCAAAAACTGTTATGTCATGATTATTTTGGTTTAAGTACACACGCATATACATTTCATTATAACCAAGCTTTTTTAATTCTTCTAACGCTTTTGCTGTAAATGCGGGCCAGCGATTATTACTGTCAAGATTATTGTAAATATATTTGCTAAATATATCATTACTAACACCCGGCCAAGTTATACCATATTTGTCAGTATATTCTTTTTGAGTCATAGTCTTATTCTTCAACTTATAATAGTCATCTAAGCAAGCTTTCATTTTTTCATATAATCCATTTGCTAAAATTGTTAGTTCATCATCTTTTTCTACTTGCTTCTCACTCAAAGAAATAATCGGATTAACATACTCATGTTCCTTTTTATTTTCCTCTGCGCCTGTTATAATAATCGAATTACCACCATTTAAAGCAATATTCAAATTCTTTATATTCGCACCTGTTTCATAAACCATCTCACCGTCCCGATTATAAACCTGAACATTCAGATAAAGCTCTAAACTGTCATTTTTTACTTTAACTGTATAGGAAACACCATTATTTCGGTAAAAGCTTTCTCCGTAGATATCAGGAAGCGGCTTCACTTCTTTTGGCCCAAAGCAAAGAAAACCATTTTCTTTATCTGAAATTTTATCAACATCAAATATTTTTTCATATTTAGGTGCCGCATCAGTTTCTGCAGGATTGATCACTTCGACACCTGTCGCGTAGATAATCTGCTCTCGCATAAAGTCAAAAATCGTGTCACCAATATATTTATCTGTATTCTTTACTTCGTTCTCTGCAAACATACGATTTCCAAAAAAGAGATAGTTCCCAGCAACGGTCATAACAATGGCGGCGATTGCCAGAGTAACGATCAGTTCAACCAAGGTAAAGCCGTTATTGCTTTTTAAATGTCTATTCAGCTTCATTTTGAATACCTCTTTTATTCGTTGGTTTTGTACTCGATTTTCTCCCAGATTTCTCTTATACTTGTACTACCACCAGTTCCTGTCCCGTTAATTCGGTTCACAATATCCTGATATGTGCTGTCAGCGGGTTTTTTTTCAATAATCGTAACATGGTTACTATCCGGAAAAATTTCTCCAACGCTTACGCCGCCATTAATCGTTATGAATTGTTTGTCTACGCCATGTTCATCATTCCCTCCATAAATCTCTAAAGTAGCATTCGGACCATAGATGTATATATTGCAATCTTCATAATCATCAGAATCATTTTCTTTATCACCTTTTAAAACTAATTTTGCCTCTGGTTCAAGATAAAAATAAACGTCACACTTTCCTTTATCATTATCTTCCACATCTATTTCTTCAAGCCTTAGTGTTACATGCGACTCTACGTATATAAAGACAGGGCCAGCATTATCTTTGATTTCTATTTCTCCTCCTTTATGATTATCCTTTGTATTATCTTTTGTTGCACAATATACCGTCATTTTTTTGTCTTGACCTAATTTCTCATCTATCACTTTTTCATCTTTACCAACAAGTTGCAATGCTCCTTCTTTTCCCGGCCAGTTACCCTGTATTATTTCTTCTTTTTTTCTCGCAGTCAAAATCACCGTATCTTCCTGATTGCCTTTTTTAGCCGTGGCCTTTAAAGTAACGATTCCTGTTTCATCATCATAATCGCCCGTCACATCGCACGTGCCAAACTGGTTTCGGTATTCTTCCGGAACGTCTCTGTAGAAATCATTGAACTCAATATGATTATTAGGTTTTTTCTTTAACAAGTGCTGTTTTAAATAATAAGGAAGATTATCATTTGATTCATCTGTATCATCGCCGTTCAACTGCTCAAAAATCGCATCTACCGCAGAACGGGCTGAAAAATAGGTCTGCTGCTTTATATTATTATTGATGCTACGGTTGTTCATTGAAAGAGCAATAGCGCCTATCGCCATACCCAGTATTCCAAAAATAACGCAGATGACCAATACCCATATAAGAGCAGAGCCAGATTGATTTTTTATTATATTTTTCATACAAACCTCTATTTAACTCAATAAATTGTTATTCCCAAATCTTCTAATTCTTCTCTTGTTATATTCGGTCGATAATACCCATTTTGCGAGGAATCAAAATATTTATTTTTCTCAGATTCTTTGTAAATCGTTTCAAATAAATCTGTGTTTCCAGGTAAAGAATAATATCCTGCGTTTAGAACAACCTTTTTTACTTGAACTCCATCTGGACTATTATTGCATTCTGCTTTTATTGTTAATTGATTTGGCAAATATAAAATAGTGTTATTTTTCTTTTCATAAGAATTGAAAATCAATTGATTTGTTTCCTGTTCTTTTACTATATTTTCAGGTTTTTCTTTATCATACGTTACTTTAATCTCAATTATATTATCTTCACTAACTTTAGAACCTAAATAGCATAGTCGCACTGCATAAGAAATACCCCCGTTTGATGAAAAAGTCATTGGAACGTCACTTGTAAAATAAATCTGTTGAACTGGTTCATACGGTCCTTGCACTGTTCCATGCGCAGGATAATTAGGAGCTTTATCCACAACTAAAGCTTGAAAATATTGACCAAATGGCTTGACCCTGGGATCATCGCTTCCTTTTTTCGCCATGATGTCAAAAACACTTTTATTGAATATTCCTGTATTATTTACAATGTACGTGTCATAAGGATACTGAGTTCTGTCATCATAATAAGCAATTTCCCTATTTGGAGGATTTATTTCCACTGGTCCATCTGGCTTAACTGAGGGCGAGGGCATTGGCGGTGACTGCTTCTCTGCCTCAAATAATATCATATTCATTTCAGCTTCATCATTTGTTTTTTGAGTGGTAGCTTCTATAAACTTTCCTTTAATTCTAAAATCATGTCCCCCTGATTCCAGTTTATATGACAGTCCATTCAAATCTGAACCCTCAAGAGTTTTTACAGTAACTCCTTCAATTGCGCTTAACGGTGATTCCAATCCACTCGCATTCTTCTGACTCGCATCCTTGATCGCCTCACTATTCCCCATCACCTTCAGCGCCCCATTAAACCCGGTAATCAAAATCGTAGCCGCGATCGCAAAAATCGCGAAGGCCACGATCACTTCCAGCAGGGTCATGCCTTTATTGTCGAGCTTCCATTGTTTCTTCATCCATCCGCGCTCCTTTCCGGGCTTTGGCTGTGTTGCCCGTGGTGCTGGACCGGTAAATTTTACCGGTCATGACTTTCCGTTACCCTTACGGACTTTTTCATTTCCTTATCACAAAGCACCCAAGGGTGCGCTCTGATCAAAAAACAAAAACAATCCCAAAATCTCCTCCCGAAATCCCAAAAACTACCTGGCGCAGTAAGTTTTCGGGTTTTCGGGAGGTTTTATCAATAGAGAATACAGAATGTAAAATTGAGTATTAAAATCAAATGCGCTGGACGCATTTGTTCCGATCATTCTCCATTATCCATTCCCATTCTCAATTAATCTTTTTTACTCTTCCACATTGGCCGCAGCGGCGCCTTTATCGACCATATACACGTTAAAGGTCACACTGACCGTGTTGGCGCCGGAGCGCAGGTTGGCGATGGTATCGGCGCTCCCTGAGCCCGATGAGCTGCTTGAGCCGCTGGTGCCTGGACTCACGTCAAAGGCGGTGATCTGCATATCGGAGCGGCCATTGACGGTGTCCAGCAAATTTTCAAACTGGCCGATGTTTCCCTGGATGGTCATGGTGACGGTTCCGATATAGATACCCTTGATGGTGGGCTCGGTGGTGGTGGTCGTGCTGTTTTCGTCGGCGGTGGTATTGCCTTCCATTTCGGCCAGGTCCTTCATCTCCTGGGCCTCAGTGGTGGTGTCGGGGGACTCGGTCGTTCCGGTATCCTCATTCTTAAAGGTATCGATCGTATCGATTTTATTGGCCGTGATGGCAAGATCCTGAGCCTTAAACCCCTCGTCCACCACCAGGTTGGTGATGAGGTTATCCAGCTCGTCGTTGGTCATACGCTTTTCATAGCCTTCTTTTTTGGCCGAGAGATCTGCCGCCGCGGCCTCCTTGATCTTGCGGTTGGCAGGCAGGCTGGCAATGGCCATCTCCATTTCCTGCTGCTTAAACTCGGCCTCGCTCCGCTTCTCGGACAGGGTCTGATATTTATTGATCCCCGGAAAAAACACCAGGTACAGAGCGGCCATAATGAGCAGGGCCATGCCTAAAAGATAGAGCAGTCCCTTTTCACGCTTGGTGAACTCATAGTTGATGTTCAGCTTGATATTGGGCTTTTTAAATTCTGGCTTTTTCATTGCTGGGTCACCCCCGGTTTCAGGTAAGCCACCACAGAGAAGCCGTAGCTGTCTGGCGTGGTGACGGTTTCGGTTTTGGGTGTGGTCACGGTCTGTCCATTTGGCAGCGTGGTCGTGGCGGAGCCGTTGGTCACCGTGGAGGTGCTGCCCTCATTCAGGCTGTACCCCTCATACTCGATTTTGCTGAACAGACCCGTGCCGTTCAGCTCGCTGACATAGGCCGCCGCTGCAAACTCGTTGGGGGCAGTGGCCGTAATGCTCAGCCCGCCGTTCGTCCAGTCATAGCTCAGAGCGCCCACAGTGATGTTATTGCCCAGGTTAAGAGCCTGGTAGACCTTATCGCTGTTAATCACCGGGTAGGTCTCCATGGCCTTGCGGTTAGTGTCCAGGATACTGGTCTGGCTCTGGATGATCTTCAGGGCACTGTCAAGCTGCTGCGCCTCGCTGTACTCCGACACGTTGGCAGGGTCGTTGATATATTTATCGGCCTTTTTAAGCGCCTTGTCCACGTTGTAGTTCATGATGGTAAAAAACGTAAAGCCAATGACCATGACCGCCACCACCACCAAAGGCGGAATGGCCCATTTGTTCTTAATGGAAAAGGACCGCTGGGGCTTGAGGGCTGTCTTATAGCTGGTCAGCAGGTTAACATCGTTCTTTTTCTCAAAGAAGAGAGACGCGGGATAAAAATAGTCCGACAGGAGAAAATCATCGTCAATGCTGAAATTTTCCTGAATATTCCCGGTATTCTCCACCGCATAGACCGATACCTCCGTATCGTCCACATACGCCTGCAGCCGCCGAATCTCGTCTCTGGTCAGCCCAGCGTAGTAGGCCTTGTCCAGAATATATTCGGATTTCTGGCTTTTGTTAAACTGTACCAGTGAGGACAGCTTAGAGGCCATCTCGATGGTAAAGGCCTCGGTGCCACGCTCTGCCATGATTCTGGCCTGGCTGGAAAAAGTATACACACCATTTTCGAAAAGGGCGTACATGAGATTATTGCCGTCCAGTATGTTAATGGCAAAGGTCTGACTGTCGTATTCGCTGGTCGCCTCCACATAATTGATGGTGGCGTTCAGGGCAGTGTCGATGCGTCTGAGCTTAATGCCCGCTGTCTCAAAAAGACGGATATAGCTCTCCAGCACCTCCCGCTCCACGGCGCAGCAGAGCATGTTCGTGCCCTGTTTTCCGCGGATACCGCTGTAGTCAATGATCAGATTCTCAAAATTGGTGGCGTCCTCAAACTCGTGGTGGGACAGCGCGGTGAGCTCCTTTGGCGTCATTTTAGGCACTGCCACATTCTTATTCACAATCAGGCTGGAATTGATGACCAGATTGGTATTGTGGAAATCAATATCGCCTTCCTCATCGGCCTGGTCGATGGCGTCAAGAAGCATATCCTCGTTGGTAATGACCCCGTTGATCATGGCGCCTGGCCCCATCTCCACGGTCAGGTGCTTTGAAATGGACAGCTTGCCGCTGCGCACATCCCCCTGGAGTATCTGAATGGCATCGCTGCCTAAATAGATGGTTGTCTGCATACTCTCTTATATCCCCCTAACCGATGCTCTGATAAAGTGTGACAATCGGTACCATAACGGACAGCATCACTGTCCCCACGATCACAGCCATGATAATAATCATTACTGGCTCGATGATCGTAACCATTCGCTGTATGGCCATCTCGGAGTCATAATCATAGGAATCCGCAATGGAATCCAGCATGGTGTCAAGATTCCCGGTCTCCTCACCGATAAAGATGGTGGAAACCAGCTTTTTATCCATGCCGTCAATGCTGCCGATGGCCTCGGACAGCGTGTTCCCGCTGCGCACCATCTGGGTGGCCGGGCCAAACTGTCCCTCAATATACTTATTGCCCACAATGCTGGCGCTGATGTCCATGGCATTGATCATGGACAGGCCGCTGGAATACAGCGAGCTCAGCGTCCTGGCAAAGCGCGCGGTGTAAACAATCTTAATGAGCTTGCCCGCCCAGGGCAGATGTACCTTCATTTTATCGAAGCGCAGCCGGAAGGACGGCACCCCGAGAAGCGCCCGGAAGCCACCAATGGCGACGGCCACCCCCAGGAGCAGCCAGTACCAGTTGGTGGTCATAAAATTGGAAATCCCAATGACCATGACCGTGATCCCCGGCAGCTGAGCGTCCATGCCCTCGAACAGGTCAAAAAACTGGGGCAGGATAAAGGTAAACAGCCCAATCACCACCACCACCGTAGCCACTAACAGTACAATGGGGTAGATCATGGCGTTTCGGATCTTGGTGTGCAGGCGGTGCTCTTTCTCATAGTACAGCGCCATCTTGTGCGCCGTCTCGGCCATCTGACCGCTGGACTCACCCGCCCGGAACATGTTGATGATAAGCCGGGGAAAGGAGCCGTGGCTGTTTTCCATGGCCTCTGACAGCGTGATCCCCTGCTGTACTTCACGGTAAAGGGCCTTATACACCTTGGCCACATTGGGCTTGATGTTACGCTCCATCATAATGGAAAGCGCCCGGATCACTGTAATCCCCGAGGCCAGCATGTTCTCAATCTCCCTCGAGAAATCCGAAAGCTCCATGTTCTTCATCTTATAAGCTTTCTTCTCCGTATCCACCTCACGGCACGAAACAAGAAACTCATCCTTTTCCCGCAAAGCCTTACGCAGCGTGCTCTCGTCAATGGCGTCCGCCATTCCATTTACTATTTTTGAGTTCATGTTTTTTGCTTTATACTTAAACTTTGGCAAAGTTCGCTACGCTCCTTTTCCTGAGGTTGATAGTTGATAATGGATAGTTGATAATTAAGGAACAAAATTGCAAAGCAATTTTGACTAGATTTCAACCATCGATTTTCGCGTTGTTTTGATAATTGAAGTGAGCATCTTACAGATTTCATCACACGTATTGTATAATTCCTGACATTTTTCCCTTTCCAGATAACCTGTATCCATCAATAAGTCCAGCCAATACTGTGTCTCAGACGCTTCCTTTAAAGCAATGCTCATTTTTGACAAAAAATCCTTTCGGCTCTGGGCCTGCTGCGCTTCGCGAACATTGGCGCCGATGCTGGTTCCACTTCTTAAAAGTTGTTTTGATAAAACAAATTCCCGTTTATTATCCTGCAAATGCTGATAGCATCGTATAACACGAACCGCAAAAGTATAACTCTTATCCTTAATTGTTATTTCCGACATAACAAGCCTTCCTTTTTGTCGATTATACGCGGCCCATGGCCGCCATTCAATCGCTTTTGCCACAAGGCAAAAGAGTTCAACAACTATCCACTATCAATTATCCACTATCCACTCAAACTCCCTTCAGCTTGTTAAAGTCCAAAAAAATCCAAATACCAAAAGATAATCTGCATTCCCCACAGCATGGAGATCAGGATTCCCACCGAAAGGTATGGGCCAAAGGCCATGTGCTTTTCCCCGCTCTTGCGAATAAGCTTGATGGCGCCGACGATGCCGCCCAGCACCAGGCCAATAAAGGTGGCCAGCAGGGTGCAGGGCCAGCCGAGGAGAAACCCGGCCACAGCCATCAGCTTGACGTCGCCGCCGCCAAAGCCGCCGGGGATAACCAGGGATAACACCAGCATGGGGACCGATATGACAAACACACCGATTACCCGGGAAATAAGGCTGGGCTCCAGAAATACAAAATAGCTTGCCGCCGCGGGAATGATCAAAGCGATGACCAGGCCGTTGGGAATGGTCATGGTATCGAAATCAATGAGGGTAACCGCCAATAAAATGGCCGCCACCGCAAACCCAACCACTGCCTGAAGCCCAAAATCATAGTGCCAGGCCATGAGCAGGGCCAGCAGCCCGCCGCATAGCTCGGTAAAGAAATACCGCGGCGCAATCTTCGCCCCACATTTCCGGCATTTTCCCCGCAGCCAAAGATAGCTGAGCAGTGGGATATTATCATAAAACGCAATGGGCTTGCCGCAGTTTGGGCAAAAGGACCGGCCCCTGGCAATGGAAATGCCAATGGGCACCCGGTAGATCACCACATTCAAAAAGCTGCCAATCATACAGCCAAAGATAAAGACAAAGGCATACAATACAAAATAGATTAAGGTTAAAGAATCTTCCAAAGATGAACCTCCAGGCTTTTTAGTGAATAGTTGATAATGGATAGTTGATAGTTACGGAACAAATTTGCTTTGCAAATTTGATTTGAATTCAAAATCACAGAGTGATTTTGTTCCTTAACTACTCACTATCAACTATCCACTGTTATTATCATTCGCTACTTGACGTCTGTTTCTCCTTTGTAGGCTGAAACTTCCTTCCCGTCAACCACAACGCGCTTTCCTGGTTCAATTATAACATTGATGTTATTTTTAATCATCTCAATTTTATCAATGGTACCGTCCCGGTTGTCGTCCACAATGGTCAGCTTTGTGACCCCTTCGTAGATGTTGTCTGGCCCCACCAGATCCCGAAGGTCGTTCGCGTCTGGTATGCGGTAGGGGTTTTCCGCTGTTTCGGCGGATTTAAACTCTGTGGCCCGTATCTGAGCCGCCAGGTAGATGGTTCTGGCCTCGGCAATGGCCGCGTCCTTTTTGGCGTCGTCGATAAAATGGAGGTACCCCGGAATGATGATCACTGCCAGCAGGGCAATGACCACAATGACGGTGATGAGCTCCATCATGGTGAAGCCGGAGGGGCTTTTGATGAGCATTTTAAGTTTGCGGCGAAGGGTCATGGGGGCACCTCTTTTTTAGTTGAGAGTTGACAGTGAATAGTGGATAGTTTTGGTGCAAATCCGCCGTGCGGATTTGATTCGATGCGGCCTGCGGCCGCTATTTAACTCCTTTTTGCTATGCAAAAAGGTTCCGAAACTATCCACTATCAACTGTCAACTATCCACTGTTTTTTCGGGATACGGGTTGGAGGGTTATTTTATTTTTGTGACTTCGGCGGAGCTTCCGACTGTGCTGCCACATAAACCTCTCTGGCTTCTGCAATGGCGGCTTTTCCTTTGGCGTCCTCCACAAACCCCAGCATGGCAGGGATGGTAAAGGCGGTTAAAATGGCCAGGATCACCAGCACCACGATCAGCTCGACTAAGGTAAAGCCCGAACGGGACTGCGCATTGTGCTTTAATCTTTGCTTTAGAAACTTCATTTTCCTGCCCCCTGTTCAGAAAATCGGAATCCTGCTGTGCCATTCTTCATTTTCCATTAAAAAACCCCTCCCGAAATCCTGAAAAGCAGTTGATCGTTGATAATGGACAGTTGATAGTTAATGTACAAATTGACAAAGGCAATTTGATCTAAATCAAATTTGCCGCGCAAATTTGTTCCAAAACTATCCACTATCAACGATCAGCTGTCCACTATATTTTGTTTTTCTTTCGGCAATAAAAAAAGCGCCTGTTAAAATGGGAGAAAAGGCCGGCTGCGGCGCTGCAAGCTCGGCCTTGATTATTTACTTTTTTTAAAAAGCAACAGGTATATCTTTATCTTTTACTAAACATTTATCGTTTTAATCTTTTTTAATTACTGCATTGCCACCGGATACCGTTTCATCAATCGTAACTGTGAATCCACCGTCTTTATATTCTACTTTTGTTATTCTCGAGCCATCACCTATTTTAATAGTCCATGTAGCACTTGCAGGGATATCGCTGTTTAATTTATCTTTTACAGCAGTAGCCGCTGGGCCAGTTCCAGTACTTGTAATTTCGGTACCATCCGCAAGCGTTTGTTCTGTAGCCACAGTTTGTCCTGCTAAGTACACTTCTCTTGCTTGTGAAACATAAGCTTTTCCTTTTGCATCTTCAATAAACCCCAACATCGCCGGAATCGTGAACGCTGCTAAAATTGCCAAAATAACCAATACAACAATGAGTTCAACTAAAGTAAAACCTTTCTGGTTTTTCTTCAGCTTGTTAATCATCTGAATCATTTACATCTCTCCTTTTATGTTCTCTTGTTTACCTTTAAATATAAACCTTTATTTTAACCGTCCGCGCCATGACGGTTATAAACATTGTCATTACTTGCCCCAGCAGTCCTTTTTGTTAAAGGCTGCTCAAAAAATAAAAACAGCCGGAAACCAAACAGGAGTTTTCGGCCATCCACCGTTTTGGCAGCTGGCTGTCATATCGGCCTGGAGCTGCCGACGTAGACCCTGTAGTTTTGCGCCACGGGCTTTCGCTCCGCTTTGCCTTTTGAACAATTCTATTCTACAACTGATTCGGACATTTGTCAAGAACTATAAAAACCAGTTACTTTTAAATATTCTAAAAGGTTCATGTCATTCACCATTAATACAGGTTTGCACACTTTTAAAACCATACAAATCTGCATTTTTCGCTTTTCTTATAGCTATAAGTTATTATAAATGCTGTTTCATTTACCACCAATATTAAACTAATGGTAAAAACAGCACAATTTGAGTAAAACACTCAATCTTTTTCAAAAATTTTTCAATTTTTTATTTCCTTAAATCATATTCAAATTTGATTGATTTTATTGCTTAACCGCACCATTATTCCGCAAAATATCCAGAAAACAGGCGCCACGGTCACCACAGAAATGTTGAAACAGGAAGCGGCCATATAAGCAGACACGCTGCAGACAAGCGGTATAAGCATGGGAGACTGCCGCCAGCTTTTAAAGCCCTGGTACAGCGTCGTCCCCTCAAAGGCCAGATAAGTAAAAGCCGCAGGGATTCCGCTGCTCACAGCAATGTGCAGGTACTCATTATGGGCACGGTCGATGACCAGGTGGTGTCCGGTCACCCTTACAATATCACGCTCAAAATACTGGCCCATCACCTTGCCCAGGGTCTCAATGCCAAAGCCGGTCAGGGGACGCAGCTTGATAAGCTCAAGGGTTTTTGACCAGATAAAAAGCCGGTATGATCCGCCCTTTTCCCAGTCGTTTCCCTTGATGATCTTCGACAAATCCGTAAAAACACTGAGAAACCGCGCGCCAAAACCTGTATTCACAAACAGGAAAATAAAGGTTAAAAGCACAAACACACCGCTCGCCACTGCGAAGCGGCGGCGGTTTTCTTTTTCTCTCAGCAGAAACACGCCCAGCAGCACAAACCCCAGAAAGCTGCCAATCCAAGCGCCGCGGGTATTGGTGCACAGCAGGCAGAAATAGACCAGCCCGCAGGGCAGAAGGTAAGCCCTTGGCCCTTTGATAAAGGCGTATAAGAGAATTGGCAGCGCCAATGTCAAAAATGAGCCCAGAAAATTAGGGTTGCCGATGGTAGCATAGGATGCGCCTGGGCCGCCGTACATTAAAGGGTCCTGTGGCTGAAAATCCAGCCCAAATTTCTGAAAGATGCCATAAACAGCCACACAGGATACGCCCACGGCGTATAACCGTACATGCCAGCGCTTAAAGGTATAGAAAAAAGCCCCCAGCATCATTAAAATACCATAAAACAAAATAGCGGAGTAGCTCTCCAGCCGAAAGGACCGCCCCTTAAGCGACAGCATGATATCCGTCGAAAAGGGAAGCGTGACGGTCACGCACAACAGGTACAGCAGCACAAGCTTTACCGGCAGCGGTATTTTGGGCTTCTCGCTAAAATATGCGGTAATGGGCCGCACATATAAAAGCAGCAGACCAAAAACCAGTACCTCAATGGTCATCAGCTTTGGCATATACAGGGTATCGCCAAAGGGCGGCACAATGATCAGCGGCACTGCCCCGGCAATAATGGCCAGTACTGTGGAGACTGCTGTTTGAAGTTCGAATTTTCTCATCGTTTTCCTCAACATCTGTTTTTTTAATTGTAGCATATTTTATTCATAAGCACCTCTTGAATTGTCAATTTTATATCTCTGCTTGCTACACCCCGCTAAAGGCGGATCTTTCTCAAGCTTTATTTGCTCAATTTACGGATGTCTCTAAAGAACTGTAGAAGCCTGGAAAGCTGGGCCCAACACACCAAAAGGCGCCGGCAATCACCGCCGGCGCCTTTTCGGGATTTCGGGATGTGTTTTAAAGACAATTAAGAATCGCTGAGTTTAACTTGTGGCACGTCTCAAAATAAGCTATAATAAAGTTAAATCATCTAAACAGGAGGCGATCATATGCTGGCATCAAAAGGTTACTATGACGGAAAAAATATTTTACCCCTTGAAAAGCTGCGCTTGAAAAAAAATCAGCTTGTTAAAATAACAGTTTTAGACGAATATGCCGATGAAAAGGAACTCGCACGATTAACGGCAAAAAAAGGTTCTTCAAGAGGGCTTTTTGCAAAATATGCCAATCCGCAGAAAATCGTTCAAGAAAAAAACGCATGGTCAAATGCTGTAAAGGAAAAGCATACCAATGACGATACTCTTTGATGCAAATGCCGTTCTTCGTTTTATTTTAAACGATAATGAGGAAATGGCAAATGAGGTAGAAGAAATTCTTCAAAAAGAAACGGTTTCCCTTAGCATCGAAGTTCTGGCAGAAATTGTATATGTTTTAGAGAAAGTTTATTCTGTTTCCCGAGAGGATATCTCTGAAGGACTTCTTTACTTTATTAAAAACGAAAATATTCAATTGACGGTTCCCGATATTGCCGAAACTGCTCTATCAACTTTCGCTACTAAAAAACTTGATTTTGTTGATTGTGTTCTGTTTGCCTATCATTCCAATCTTCACTATGAAGTATTCACTTTCGACAAAAAACTGCAACGGCTCCTTAAAAATGTTTGATAAGTGAACACACAATTAAAATCATTATGGCTGTGCGCTAACTATAAAGCGCACAGTCATTTTTTATCCTCATCCCTACCATTCCCCATCCAGCTTCCTGAAAAACTCGTCCATTGGCATGGGTTTCGCAAACAGAAAGCCCTGGGCGCTGTCGCACTGGATGCTTTTCAGGAATTCGGCCTGTCCGGTGGTCTCGATGCCCTCGGCCAGCACCTGGAGGTCGAGTTCCTTGGCCATAGCAGCAATATTCTTGAGGATAACCCGTTCCTTGGGGGAGAGGTTTTCCTCCCGGCAGAGGGAACGGTCAAGCTTGAGCACATCCACATCGATCTCGGACAAAAGGTTCAGGGAGGAATAGCCTGAGCCAAAATCATCAATGGAAACCTTGAAGCCGCCGCTTCTCAGCTCGCTTACCAGCCGTTTGACATAACCGCTGTTTTCAATAAAGATGGTCTCAGTCACCTCAACCTCGATGAGGCTGGGATCGACCTGGTAATTTTCGGCCAGCGCCCTGAGGCGTTCGACGTAATTGCCGGATTTCAGGTGGAATCTGGACATGTTCATGGAGATGGGAAGGCTTTTGAGCCCTCTGGCCTTGCGGTAGCTGTGGGCCTTAAAGACTTCCTCATACACATAAAAGTCCAGCTCTACAATAAAACCGTTGCTCTCAAACACGGGGATAAATTCTCCGGGCAGTACGATATTGCCACGGTCGTCCACCCAGCGGGCCAGCGCCTCGGCGCCTACCACCCGGCCGCTCTCCAGATCGATTTTGGGCTGCAGGTAAACGAGGAACTCTTTGTCTTTAAGGGCTCTCTCCATCCGCGCCTCGATCTGGCGGGTTTTCAGGATTTTTTCTCCCATGGATTTATTGTAAAAGGCAATGCCGGTTTTGCGGGTGCCCTTGATGGATTTTCTGGCAATGTCGGCGTTGTCCATCATTTTCCCGATATCGCGCTCGCCCGGTCTGGCATGGTACACCCCGATCTGGAAATTGAGGCGGATACCGGGAATCACGTAGTCCAGACGCTTGTTGATGCCCTCGACCATTTTCTTGAGCCGTTTGAACATAAGTCCCTCGCCGGTCCACTCCATCAAGGCCACAAAAACGTCCCCAGTCACACGGGCACAGACCTCTGCGCCGCTCATGGCTCCCACCAGGCCGCCTGAGATATAGCGCAGCAGCTGATTGCCCATGCTGTAGCCGTGAAGCTCGTTGATATAGCGAAACTCGTCGATATCAAAGGTGACCATGGCGTATTCTTTGCCCGTCTCATGGTCAAAGATTTCGGAGGTGTCCAGCTCAAAACGGCTGAAGGTGGAAATGCCTGTGAGCTTATCCACATACAGGATATTATCCACAAAATTGGAGATGTCATCCATGGCGACAAGCGCCGCATCGCCGGTGCTCCGCCACTGCAGGCTGTGGCACTGGAAATTGAACCAGCGGTTCCAGCCGCTCACGTAGCGTTGCCAGTTCAGATCTGGCTTTTCGCGGGAAAGTTCCTTTATCTGGCAGAAGGGGCAGGGCGCGTCCAGACCCATGATGGCCTGGTAGCAAAGACTGCCCACGCGCGCGCCTGGCCGCTCAGCTTTAAGCGAAGCGCTGACAAACAGAAGCTCATAGGTTTCGGGATTGACCACGTGGCTCTTAATGCTCTGGGAATCCACAATGGCGCGGGCCACCTGGCTTTCGTAAGCATTCTCCCGCTGAAGATGGTTTTTATAGAGATTTGCGCTGATAATTTTTGACACCAGGCACACAAATTCCTTTTCACGCTCACTCCATCTGCGGTTATTCTGGCTGCCGGACAATCCAATACACCCCAGGTAACGGCCGTTTTCCACCAGGGTTTTATAGATTCCGGAAAAAATCCCTTTTCTTCGGAGGATGGCTCGCTCCCGCGCCGGCAGCGTATCGGCAGTGTACAGTGTGTACAGACCTTTTTCATCAAACAGGGCGCTGTACTGTCTGTGCTTTTCTGGGCTAATCCGCTCTGTTTTTGGGCAGACGGCAGTGCCGGAATACCAGCTGTACCGGTTCACCAGCCCCTGTCCTTCCTGATCTTCTTCAAAAACGCAGACGCGCTCCACTCCGATAAAGCGGCCGATAATACCCAGTATCAGAGTCATGGAGGAGGTAATATCCTTAGAGTCGGCCAAAATTTCAAAAATATTGATCAGCACCCGGTTTTCCGCTGATATGCCCTTTCTCTGGAAAACAGTGCCGTCGATATTGGTAGCGTGGCCGTTAAGGTAGGACATGCCGCTCATCTTTTTATCGTAGCGGCACCAGCGGTCCCGCCCCTCCATTTTCGCCATGCTCAGGGCCTGATCGGCACATTGGAACAAGGCCTCAAAGGTTTGTCCGTCTTTTGGACAGACGGCCACTCCCAGGCTGCACGTGATGCGGTAAGCCTGGCTTTTTCCCTCAAAGGTATGGTCAAATATGCGGCGGATACGGGCCACCCATTCGGCGATCTGGTTTTCTGGCATATCTGGGCTGTAGACCACAAACTCGTCCCCGCCGATACGGCCGATGACATCGCCGGGCGCCGCGTGGGCAGTGAGTTTCTCGGCGGTTTCTACCAAAACGGCGTCGCCGAAAATATGGCCTAAATTGTCGTTGACCGCACGAAAGCCGTCGATATCCACCAGCATCATGGCTCCCTGGTCCATCTCTGCGCCTGCGGCCAGGGCTTCTGTAATTTTTTCGCGGGTCCATTTTTTGTCATAAAGCCCTGTGAGCTTGTCACGCCGGGATTCCTCAATCAGACGGTCCTCCCTGCGTTTCTGCTCATCGATGTCCCGCATGATGCCCACGGTCTCCGTGATCCTGCCCTCGCTGTCTTTAACTGCGGCGGCCCGGACAAGGGTCCAGTAGTAACGCCCGCTTTTTTCATCCGGGCGTGTGACGCGGATAACGATGTCCTGCGTAATAAAGCCGCTGACAAGGCGGATGGCTTCCTCCATATCATCGGGATGCACCAGATTGCCCCGGTGCAGGGTCTCGATATAGCGCTCCACCACCAGTGGGTAATGGACATACTGCCCGTTTTCCAGCTTTGCTTCATCAAACAGCATTCGATCTTCATTGATATGGTACTCAAACAGGATATCCCCGGTGGTTTCCAGGATCATACCATAGCGTTCTATTTTCTTCTCCAAGACAGACAGCTGCTCATCGCTCATGGCAATTTCTCCCTTACTTAAAAGTATTGGTTAAACTCGTTTTTGTCTGACGACCATTGAAGGCCTGTATCGAAGCCGATCTTTCCTTCCTTTACCAGCTTGGCCAGGTGGCTGTTCAGGGTGTTCATGCCGTCCCGGCTGCCGGTCTGCATGGCTGAGGACAGCTGATGGGTTTTGTTCTCACGGATAAGGTTGAGCACCGCGTCGGTGCCTGTCATCACCTCGAGGGCAGCCATGCGGCCCTCGCCAGAGGCCAGCGGCACAAGCTGCTGGGTCACGACCCCCTTCAGGGTGCTGGCCAGCTGTGTCCTTATCTGCTGCTGGCTGTGGGGCGGAAACACGTCGATGATACGGTCCACTGTGTTGGCAGCTCCGATGGTATGCAGGGTAGACAGGACAAGATGCCCGGTTTCGGCCGCTGTCACCGCAGCTGAAATGGTTTCATAGTCGCGCATTTCCCCAACCAGAATGACGTCGGGGTCCTCACGCAGAGATGAGCGCAACGCATCGGCAAAAGAGGACACATCCACGCCCACCTCACGCTGATGGATCATGCTCAGCTTGTGGTAATGGCGGTATTCCACCGGGTCCTCGATGGTGATAATATGCTTGGCAAAATTGATATTGATGTAGTCAATCATGGCGGCCAGTGTGGTGGACTTCCCGCTCCCGGTGGGCCCGGTGATCAGGATCAGCCCTCTCGGCTCAGCGGCCAGCTTGCGGATAATGGGCGGCAGCCCCAGCTCCTCAAAGGTGGGAATGGTGTCGTTGAGCAGGCGCACGGCAGCGCAGAGCTCATTTTGCTGCCGGTACACATTCACCCTCTGGCGCAGCCCCTCGGGGGTGACAAAGGTAAAGTCGGCGTCCTCCCCGCGTTTTATTTTCTCGCGGTTCATCTCGCTGAGCATTCCAATGATCATTTCCCCGATTTCCTGTCTGCTCATTTCAAAGGGGCCCTTGACAAGTACCCCGTTACTTCTGAACACCGGCGGCAGATCCGCCGTCAAATGAATATCCGAACAGCCTGTCTGGCGGCCATAGGCTATTAGGTCTAAGATGGTTGGCATTTGTTTACCTCACTTTTATTTATTCAACGTAATACGTAACTTTCAGCAGTTCTTCCATGCTTGTCACGCCCTGTTCTACCAGCTCGACCAGGCTCTGCCGGAGGCTGGTGGTCTTGTGATTTACGGCCACATATTCATAGACATCCTCGATGGGGGACTGGCTTGAGATCATATTACGGATGGTTTTGTCGATGGCTAAAATTTCATGGACAGCGATACGGCCCTTATAACCGGTATGGTTGCACTGGTGGCAGCCCCGTCCGCGGTACAGCACAGGTATGTCTTTGCCCAGCAGCTCTCGCTCTGCCTCGCTGGGCGTGTAGGCTTCCTTGCACTCTGGACAGATTTTCTTGACAAGACGCTGGGCCACTACCCCGGTCAGTGAGTTGGCGACCATGTAGGGCTCGACCCCCATATCCACCAGGCGCACAATGGTGGAAACGGCGTCGTTGGTATGCAGGGTGGAGAGTACCTGATGCCCGGTGATGGCGGCGCGCACGGCAATGTTGGCCGTCTCGGAGTCACGGGTTTCACCAACCATGATGATATCCGGGTCCTGGCGCAAAAGGGAGCGCAGGCCGCTCTCAAAGGTGAGGCCTGCCACATTGTTGACCTGTGTCTGGTTAATGCTGTCGAGGTTTCTTTCCACTGGGTCCTCAATGGTACAGATATTAACGTTTTTGCCTGAGAGCATTTCCAGCACCATATACAGCGTGGTGGTTTTACCACTCCCGGTCGGCCCGGTGATATAGATGATGCCGTGGGGGCTCTGCAGAATCTGGCGCATACGGGCGTAGTTGTCATCGTTCATGCCAAAGGTGCCGGAATGGTCGAGCTTGGTGTTCTGATTCAAAAAACGCAGTACAGCTTTTTCGCCGTAGACGGTTGGAATCACCGAGGTACGGATATTCATCTCAATGCCCTTGATCCGCGCCCGGAAATGGCCGTCCTGGGGCAGTCGCCGCTCAGCGATGTCCAGGTTTGAGAGTATCTTAATACGGGCGATGACAGACTGGTGCAGGGCGCTGGCCAGTGTCAGGTAATCGACAATGAGACCGTCGATACGCAGACGCACGTTGGTTTTATCCTCAAAAGGCTCGATGTGGATATCGCTGGCGCCAGTATTGTAGCCCTTTATGAGCATGGTATTGATGAGATTGACAACCGGCGCGTCGTCTCCGGCGGCGTCCAGATCCTCTACAATGGAGACCGTCTCCATATCGTCGGCCATCTCGTTGGCGCTGGTGGCTGCCTGACGTGCCTCGATTTCCGAATAGCTGCTGTCAATGCCCTTGAGAATGGCTTCCTTTTCGGCCAGAACAATATCGATGGGCATATTGGTGATCAGCCGCAGGTCCTCAATGGCGTAAAAATCCAGCGGGTCATTGGTGGCGACCAGCAGGTGGCCGCTTGAAAACCCTATTGGGATAAGGGTATATTTCTGCGCAATATTTTTGGGTATTTTGGCCGCTGCCTCCAGATCTACCTCTATCTGGCTCAGATTGATAACCCGAAGGTCCAAGCGCTTTGCCAGGGCGCCCAGCAGCTGGCTTTCGGTCACGTAGCCGTAATCGACCAGAATCGC
The DNA here is from genome assembly GCF_002441855.2 of Eubacterium maltosivorans. Taxonomy (NCBI): domain Bacteria; kingdom Bacillati; phylum Bacillota; class Clostridia; order Eubacteriales; family Eubacteriaceae; genus Eubacterium; species Eubacterium maltosivorans. The sequence continues at coordinate 2,285,158 of NZ_CP029487.1, forward strand.
GCCAAGCCGCTTGCTTTTATCCACCTTCTGGTAGGCCAGGGCTTCCTGAAGCTGTCCCTCTGTAATATAGCCGTCGCCGACCAGTATGTCCCCTATACGGATGTTCTTCATGCTTCTACTCCTTAAACGCTTTATAATGCTGTATTATACCATAATTGTGAATGATAGTAAAAAAATCCCGAAATCCTGAAAATCGTTTTTAGACTTTCGGGATTTCGGGACCTGCTTTTCTACTTCATCAAAACCTTAATGTAATCCTTCATGTACTGGGGCAGATCCGGTGGACGCCTGGCAGAAATAATATGGCCGTCCACGATAGACGGGGTGTCGTGCCAGATAGCGCCTGCGTTTTCCATATCGTCGCGGATGCCCGGGGTGCTGGTGACATTTTTGCCCTTTAAGATACCGGCCGAGATAAGCACCCAGCCTGCGTGGCAGATTTCACCGATGGGCTTTCCTGCCTTATCCATAGCCCGCACCATGTCGAGGACCACTGGGAAGCGGCGCAGCTTGTCCGGCGCCCAGCCGCCAGGCACCAGAATGCCATCGTACGCATCGGGATTGATTTCATCAAAGCTGTAGTCCGACACACAGGGCACACCGTATTTTCCGATGTAGGTTTTTCCCTTTTCCTCGCCGACCACGTCCACAGTCACGCCATCCTCCTCGCGGAGACGGTGTACCGGATACCATAGCTCCAGATCTTCAAAGTCGTCGCTGATTAATGCGATAATTTTTTTAGACATGTTAAAATGCTCCTTTTCTGTTTATATTTTCATTATTACCCAAAGCTTCCTCCAGAGAAGCATCATAGACAGCTACATTGTTTTTTCCGTGATCCTTCATATAATACAGGGCCTTGTCAGCCTTGCCGTACAGCTCCTCAAACAAACTGTCCGCCGTCGAATAGACCAGGCCAATGCTCACTGAGACCTCTGTCCGGCGTCCTTCTTTTTCGTAGCACCGGCTCATTACGCCGCAGAGCTTTCTGGCATCCCGCAGGGGCTTTTCCCTGCAATGGCCGATATTTTTCACAAAAGCCAGAAACTCATCGCCGCCCAGACGCCCCAAAACAGCGTCTGTATCAAAAATGGCGGCCATTTCCCTGGCCAGATCCTCGAGCACCTCGTCGCCGCCCTGATGGCCCAGGGTATCGTTAACCAGCTTAAAGCGGTCCAGGTCAATCACCATCAGCGCGCCCTTCTCGCCGCCGCACTGCTCCAGATAGTCACTCACGATTTCCTCAAAGGTGGTGCGGTTGTACAGCCCTGTAAGCGGGTCGTGGTGCGCTTGGTTGATCAGCGCTTCCTTCTCGCATTTTTCCTCGTTAATGTTGATAATCTTGCCAATGGCCCGCAGCGGGTGGCCGTGCCGGTCAAAAATGATCACGCTGGTGCCGCGCACCCACTCGATCTCTCCGGAGGCCACCCGCGCCTGATACTCGACCTCAAAGCGGGCCTGCTCAGGCGGGCGGCGCTTGATGAGCTCTGCAAACCAGCGGGCAGCCTCATCGGTCTCCATATCCTTTTTCAGGCTCTCTGATAAAAAATGCTCGTTTCGGGATTTTCCGCCAAAATACTGCGCATAGCGGTCAGAAACCATAATACTGTCGTCTCCATAGTCATACTCAAAAATCAGCTCATTGGACATCTCTGAGAGCACCCGGTAGCGTTCATAGTCCAGCAGCAGCTGCCGGTTGCGCTGAATACGGATGTACATGGCCAGGCCCACCACGGCGGCCAGCACCAGGCCGATAACCAGCGCCGCAGCAATGCTCTCAATGGGATTCGCCTTGACAAAGCTTTCCAGCGTAACACGCTGGCTGTCCTTATTAAAGTATTTCATATAGAGATCAGTGGCGTAATTGGGGTCTTTTTCATTGATGGCCGCCGTGGCCGTGTTGATCCCGCTGATAATCTCAGAATTCCCCTTGGTTACCGCAAAATAGTAAGGCTTTCCGTCAAACCGTGCGATAATCCGCTGGTTATCAAACAGGGTGACATCTGATCCCAGCAGCGCATCCACCTCGCCGGACTCCAGAGCCTTCTGCATTTCTACCTCACTGGGATATTCGACGGTCTCAACCGTGATCCCATTAACCTTGCAGAAGTCCTCCAGGGCCTGTGCCCGCCGTTTAGCTGAAGCCCGGACCCCTACCTTCATATTGTTAAAGGTCGAATAGTTGGTCGAGTTGATATCGGTATTGCTTTTTAAGACCGCCAATGTTGAGTAGCTGTAGCCACAGTTATATTCCGGGAAATCGTATTCCTCGGCCAGCTCGTCTGAATAGAGCATGCCGCCCATAATATCGACCTCACCGTTTTTTAATTCCTCCATCATCTGGAGCAGGGTCTCGTCACTGCTGTCTCCAGCAATAAACTCGTATTCCCATCCCGTATAGGCGGCAATTTCCTGCAGAAATTCATAGGTATAACCGGAATGCTTTCCATTTGCGTCGGTGCTGCTAAAGCCTTGCAGCTCCGGAAAGGCTACCCTTACTACCTTTTTCTCCTCGGCGTGGGCCGGAGCCGCTATAAAACACATGATAAGACTTATGACCAGCCCGAAACTGCACAGAGTCTTAAAAAATCGTCTCACTTTTTTCCTCCTACCTGTTTGGCAGATTATTCTCTTTCTTATTCTGGTATTACTCCTTATTATATACTGCTCAAACCAAATATACAATTTATTTATCTTAAAAACTTCCTGAAAAATCACGGGTTAAAGAATCTTCAAGGTATTACAAAACAGTAGAAAGCTTAACGAAATCTAAAATATTAGCACTCACCTCTTGACAGTGCTAACAATCCGTCCTATAATATACTCGTAAACAAAGTTAAGCGAAGTCCCTTGAAAAAGGAACCGAACTCAATGGTTATAAAGGTTTATCACTTCATAAATCATGAAAACTAAAACAAAAAGGAGGAATGCCTTATGTTGTTGATGCCTAGAGATCGTTTCGGTTTTAATTTGTTTGATGATATGTTTAATGACCCGTTTTTTAAAAAGACAGAGTCACCCGCTCTCATGAAAACGGATATTCAGGAAAAGGATGGCAAGTACATTCTGGATATGGACCTGCCGGGCTTCGGCAAGGAAAATATCAAAGCTGACCTTGAGAATGGCTACCTGACCATCACTGCTTCCAGAGATGACTCAAAGGAAGAAAAAGATGAAAAAGGCAATCTGGTTCACCAGGAACGCTACACTGGCCAGTGCTCAAGAAGCTTCTATGTTGGCGACAATGTGAAGGAAGACGACATTAAAGCCGGTTACAAGGATGGTATTCTCCATCTGGAATTCCCGAAAAACGAAACCAAGCAAGTAGAACAGAAAAAATACATTGCGATTGAATAACTCAAAGCTTACCCCTTATCGGATGATTCCGATATTCATTTTATTACTCCCCCGTAATATAAAAAGCCGCGCTCACTCCCCTGGGCGCGGCTTTTGTTTTCGGCTAAAAAAGACCTCCCGAAATCCCGAAAAGCCAATACCGCTGACTTTTCAGGATTTCGGGAGGTTCTTTTACATTTAAAAGCTAGAGTAAAATACCGCGCACCTCATCGATATTTTCCAGGCCCTCGGCCTTGCAATAGGCTTCCAGCCCTTCGATGATCTTAACCGGGGCTTTGGGATCGATGAAATTCATGGTTCCCACCTGCACACAGGCCGCGCCGACCATGATAAACTCAAGAGCGTCTTCCCAGGTGCTGATGCCGCCCATGGCCATCACCGGCACGTCCACTGCCTTACAGACCTGATGGGTCATGCGCAGGGCGATGGGCTTGACCGCCGGGCCGGACAGCCCGGCGTAGGTGTTGTCAAACACGATCTTTTTCTTTTTATAATCCACGGCCATGGCCTGGATGGTGTTAATAAGCGAGATGCCGCAGGCACCAGATTCCTCACAGGCCAGCGCAATCTCCGCGATGTTCTCCACATTCGGGGAAAGCTTGACCATCACCGGAGCCTTGGATACTGCCACCACCTTTCGGGTAATGTCAGCCGCCATCTCTGGCCGTATGCCATAGGCCATCCCGCCGGCCTTCACGTTGGGGCAGGAAATATTCAGCTCGACCAGCTGCGCGTTGATGGCGTTGATTCGCTCAATGGCTTCCAGATAAGAAGCTTCGTCCTTGCCACCCACGTTCACCACCGTCACCGTGTCAATTTCTTTAAGGTGTGGCCACTCATTTTCGATAAAGGCGTCCACACCCGGGTTTTCAAGACCGATACTGTTGATCATGCCGGCCGGGGTTTCCCACAGGCGCATACCGGTGTTGCCGGGGCGCGGCTCCAGCGTCAGGCCCTTGGTACAAAGGCCGCCCAGTGCTGCCAGGTCATAGTACTTTTCAAACTCACGCCCGAAGCCAAAGGTCCCTGACGCGGTGACTACCGGGTTTTTAAAGACAATATCGTTAAATCTTGTTTCTAACACTTTACTCATAGGGCTGCCACCTCTCTGGTAAATACCGGACCATCCTTACAGACCTTCTTATTCCCCTCACTGGTCTTGCAAGTACAACCCAGGCAGGCGCCGATACCACAGGCCATATGGGCCTCCAGCGACACGTAAACCGGGTTTTCGGCCGGGACGATATCACACAGGCTTTTCATCATGATTTCCGGGCCGCAGGTAAAAAACACCTCGCCCTCACGGGCTTCCACCTTATGGGTAATGATGCCGCCGATGTCCACGATCACTTCGTCTGCCACAGCGTCAAATTCCTCCACGCAGTAGGCCGCGTCGCGGTAGCCCAGGTAAACGCGCAGGCTTTTCTCTGGGTGTTTCTTCTTAAAGTCACGGCACACATAGTACAGGGGCGCGACGCCAATGCCGCCGCCCACCACCACCAGGTCGGCGTCCACATCTGGGAAGCCCTTGCCGTATGGGCCCTGTAATTCCACAGTGTCGTCCTTTTCTAGTTTTGACAAAAGCTGGGTGCCCTTACCTACAATCTGATACAGGAAAGTAAGCACACCGTTTTCGTAATTATGAACGGAGATGGGCCGTGACAGCAGCGGGTCCTTATCCCAGGCTCTCAGCATGAAAAACTGGCTGGCGCCCACTTTACCGTCGTAGGCCACGTCCATTTTGTAAATGCCTTCAGCCACAAACTGGTTATCTAAAATTAAAGCCACTTTAAAATGTCCTCCTTCATGGCCAGTGTTTTTTCACGGATCAAGGCTTCAAAGCCTTCGGTCTCACAGGGCGTCTCTGCCTTCTGATGGGCAGTGATCAGCCCTCTGGAGGAATTGATGACCGCACAGCGGGACTTTTTGAAGATGTTGGCAATATCCTTGCCGGTGCCGCCCTGGGCGCCATAGCCAGGCACCAGGAAAAAGGTGGACGGACACTGGTCCTGCAGCGCTTCAAATTCTTCCGGGAAGGTGAGGCCCACCACAGCGCCCACTGCGGAATAGCCGCTTTCACCAATGTAAGGCCTGCCCCATTCGGTGATCTTATCGCCCACAGCTTCATACAGCTTCTGGCCGCCTTCTGCCAGCTTCAGCTCCTGAAAATCCCGTGAGGATGGATTGGAGGTGTGCAGCAGGACAAAGAGCCCCTTTTCGCTATTTTCGATATAAGGGAAATAGGGTGATACAGCGTCCTCGCCCATGTAGGCGTTGACGGTCAGGATATCGACCTCAAAATCACCTTCAAAATGCCCTTTGGCATACTGGGCGGCTGTGGAAGTAATGTCCCCTCTTTTTGCGTCGCCAATGGCGATTTTATTGTTTTTTCGGACATATTTCACCGTCTCGGAGTAAGCCTTCATACCGTCCAGGCCCAGGGCCTCGTAGCAGGCAATCTGCATTTTGTAACAGGCGGCAATATCTGCGGTGGCGTCCACAATCTTTTTGTTAAACTCCGTTATTTTTTCACCGGTTGACCAGTCCTTGTCCTTCAGGTACTGGGGCAGAAAGTCAAGTTTTGTATCCAGGCCCACACAGACGGGGCTTTTTAATGCTTCGTTATACAAGCGATCCATTATCATATGCGATCTCTCCTCCTTTAAATGTCATGAGCACCTTGCCCTTAAGCAGTTCTCTGCCAAAGGGGGTGTTGTGGCTTTTGGAAATAAACGTCTTGGGATCAACCCGCTCCTCGGCATCCAGATCCACCAAAACCAAATCACCGGGATAGCGTTCCTTGACCAGTCCGGCTTTCAGGCCCATGCGCGCCGCCGGTGCTTCACTCAGCATCTGGCTCAGGCGTTCTACCGGAATGCCAGCGCCTTCAAAAACGGTGTAGTACATGGCAAAGGCGGTCTCAAAATTATTGATTCCCGGCGCTCCGTTTAACTTGTCCTCGTCACTGTGCGGTGCATGGTCGGTACCGCAGATATCGATGCTGCCGTCCCGCGCACCCTCGATCAAAGCCCGGCGGTCTGGATAGCTTCTGAAAGGCGGGTGCACCTTATATTCCATGGCCGAGGCGTAAAGATGGTGCGGAGTAACCTCGCAGGTAATGTCCAGACCCTTTGCTTTGGCGGCCTTGATGGCCTCCAGGGTATCCTTTTTGCTGATATGACACACGTGCAGGTGTCCCGGGGTTTCGCGCAGCAGGGCGATATCCCGCTCCACAGTTTCGGTTTCCGGCTCACAGTGCGTGGCCAGGATGAAATTGTATTCGGTTGAGGCGGCCAGCCCCCTCTTCATTGTTTCGGCGTTATCCACATTGTGTCCATCGTTGGAGTAAACATTGGTGTATTCCCGGGTGCTCTCAAAATCCACCAGCTCCGCATCGCTGAAATCCTTTGTCAGCGCGCAGACCTGTACCAGATCACAGAGGCCCAGAGCCTCCGCCTTATCCATATTGTCTTTCAGAGCCTCGGCATTATCCATAATCGGCTTGGTATTGGCCATGGCAACCAGTGTGGTAAAGCCGCCCTTCAGGGCTGCCTTCATACCGGTTTCCATGTCTTCCTTATAGGTGAGCCCAGGATCGCGCAGATGGCAGTGCATATCGATAAAGCCTGGCATCAGCACCTTGCCCTGGCCGTCGATTTCCCGGTCGTGGGCTGCCTTCACCTGTCCCTTTTCCTTATAAACCTTTTTGATCTTACCGTCATCATCGATCAGCACCTTCCCCGGCCTTCGGCCAGTGGCGTCGATAATTTCAACGTTGGTGATTAAAGTTTTCATGGTAGTTCCTTCCCCTTTATTTTAAGGATCACAAATTCTTCGAAAATCTTTTTATTCTTTCAGAATTTGGACTCAGCTTCATTTCTCAATAAACGTTGTGTATGAATCGCAGTATTCGCAGCGGTATAATTTCTTTTCGGCGTCTACCAGGTAGAAGTCAATATCGCCCACGTCCTCGTACTGGGTGATGCAGCGCGGGTTTTTACACTTCATGATGCCCGTGACCCGTGTCGGCAGTGTCAGCTGTACCTTGCTCACCAGCTCGCCGTTGTTGACAAAATTGATGGTGACGTTGGGGTCGATAAGCCCCAGAACGTTCATGTCCAGCTCCAGGTCCGTCTCGATTTTGATCAGATCTTTCTGACCCATTTTTTTGCTGGGGACATTTTTCATCAGTACGACGACATCGTCAATTTCGTTGAGGTGCAGCTCCTTATAGATTTCAAAGCCGTGGCCGGATTCAATGTGGTCGATAATAATTCCCTTTTTCAGTTTTGATACATTAATCATTTGCGTCTACCCCCAGTAATTTAGAAATTAAAGCCATGCGCACATACATGCCGTATTTTGCCTGCTTAAAGTATACGGCACGCGGATCATCGTCCACTTCGACGGAAATTTCATTGACACGTGGCAGCGGGTGCATCACGATCATCTCTTCCTTGGCTTTTTTCATTTTCTTTTTGTCCAAAATGTAGTAGTCTTTTAAGCGCAGGTATTCTTCCTCACTCACAAAACGTTCACGCTGAACGCGGGACATGTAAAGAATATCCAGGTCGCCGATGACATCGTCCAGGCTGGCTGTTTCGACATAGGAGCCGGGTTCCAGCATACTCAGAAAGTATTCCGGCATTTTCAGTTCCTTTGGCGAAATAAACACAAACTTGTTGCCCTTATAACGGTTCAGGGTTTTGACTAACGAGTGGATGGTCCGTCCAAAGAGCAGGTCGCCGCAAAGACCAACCACATGGCCATCACAGCTGCCCATTTCATGACGGATGGTCAGCAGGTCGGTCAGGGTCTGGGTAGGATGCTCATGACCGCCGTCACCGGCGTTGATGATGGGCATATCACAGGCCGCCTTGGAGACCAGCTTGGCTGTCCCCTCTCTCGGGTGGCGGATCACCGCGATATCGGCGTAACAGCCGACGGTGCGGATGGTATCGGCAATGCTTTCTCCCTTGGATACTGACGAATTGGCAGGGTTGTCAAATCCAATGACCTTACCGCCTAAGCGCAGCATGGCCGACTCAAAGCTGAACCGCGTACGGGTGGATGGTTCGTAAAAAAGGCTGGCTAATAATTTTCCCTTGCAAACGTCAATATAATTATCCTGATTTGCAATAATATTATCAGCCAGCCCAAAAATGGATTCTAATTCTTCTATGGTAAAGTCACCGGGTTCTATTAAATGTCTTCCTTTTAGCATCTCTTGCCTCCTTGGCTTAAAATTCGTCCACGACGTGCATTTTTGCAAAAAAAAACACCTTTTCAAACTGTCAAAAGGGCGTTTCACGCAATATTTATGCACTATATTACTCTAAGGTCGTGGTCATCTTTAACAGGGGTTTCCTCTGCCCTTTTGTTAAGAGTTTAATTAAATTAATGATAAAGTATAACCTCAAAAATGTCAATATCTTAAAGGTTCAAAATATTGGCCTTTACTAAGAAATTATGGTAAGATTAAGCAAATGAAATGAACGGAGGTAATTCAAATGTATTTTGTCACCTATCAATACGCATCTTTTAGCGAAGCGGGTATACTCACCGCAGATTTCAAACGTGTGGTACCTGTTACCACCATCGGCAAGGTGCTCGGCCTCAAGCTGCCTGAACAGATGACGGACTTTATCCGTTTAGCCGACGACGCCCTGATCGCTTCTACCTCAAAAGCCATGGCCGACAACCCCAATATGGGCATTAACCTGAACTCTGTCAAGCTGCTGGCTCCCATCCCCAAGCCTGAGCGCAATATTTTCTGCCTTGGCAAAAATTACACCGAGCATGTAAAGGAGATCAAAAATATTCCAGGCCTCGGCGCGGCTCCGGAAAGCCCCATCTATTTTTCCAAGCTCTCCTCATCGGTCACCGGTCCCGATTCGGTTATCCTGTCCCACGCCAATGCCACCAAACAGATTGACTACGAAGCTGAGCTGGCCGTTATCATTGGCAAAGAGGGCTCAGATATCGCCAAATCGGACGCTGAAGCCTACGTTTTTGGTTACACCGTCGCCAATGACATCACCGCCAGAGACCTCCAGAAAAAGCATTCTCAGTGGTATAAAGGCAAATCCCTGGATACCTTCTGCCCGCTGGGCCCAGCCATTGTTCACAAAAGCGCGCTGCCCCTTCCTTTGAATCTCGGTATCCGCTGCCGCGTCAATGGTGAAACCCGTCAGGAATCCACCACCGGACACATGATCTTTGATATTCCCACCATCATCAGTGATTTGTCCCAGGGCGTGACCCTGTACCCCGGCGACATCATCCTGACCGGAACCCCGGCCGGCGTTGGTCTTGCCCAGGACCCGCCCGCCTTCCTGAAACACGGCGACATCGTCGAAGCCGAAATCGAAAAGATCGGCATTCTCAGAAATCATATACAGTAGAAATGACGCTGGGAGATTTTCAACAATATGCGGCAATCCCGAAAAATTCCCCGCCGCTCCCCCGCTAAACATCTTTTCCCCACCCATACGCCTCCCGAAATCCTGAAAACTTTTTTTGCCGGATTATTTAAAAGAAGTTTTCAGGATTTCGGGAGGTGTTTTTCTTAAAGAATACACGCTGTTTTTATGTAAATTAGTGTAATTCCTCCTGTACTTCCTTCGAAACAGATAAATTTTTGTTTTTTGTCATTTTCGAGCAAAAAATCGAAAGCGTTTTCTTGACAACGGATTCAAAAGGGAGTATCATATAATCACAAACAACACATGTACACACATGTGCTTACTGAAAAATTATTTATTCAAAAAATGAAGGGATGGTATTTTAAAATGGCAGATTGGAAAAATTTAACACAGGCAGTTGGAGACTTAGAAGAAGACGATGTAATGGAAATCTTAAATGATTTCGTAGCTACAAATCCTACCGAAGCAGAAGCTGAAGAAGCAGTTGCAGCTTGCCAGGCTGGTATGGCTGTTGTTGGTGATTTATTCGAAGAAGGCGAATATTTTGTTGGGGACTTAATTTTCGCAGGCGAATTATTAACCGAAGCAATCAATGTATTAAAACCAGTATTAGGCAGCGGCGACACAGCAGTTGCTGGCACAATCTTAATCGGTACCGCTCACGGCGATTTACATGACATCGGTAAAAATATCTTCAGAAGCATGGCTGAAGCAGCTGGTTTCCAGGTTACTGACTTAGGTATTGACGTAGCAATCGACACATTTGTTGAAAAAGCTAAAGAAATCAAACCGGACATCATCGGTATCAGCGGCGTTTTAACCCTGGCTATCGACTCTATGAAAGAAACTTCAGATGCTCTGAAAGCAGCTGGCGTAGACTCTAAATTAATCATTGGTGGTAACCCTGTTACTAAAGAAGCCTGCGAATATGTTGGCGCTGATGACTTCACAACAAATGCTGCTGAAGGCGTTAAGATTTGCCAGGCATGGGTTGGCTGAGACAAGTCCGTAAAGTAAGATCAAATATAAAAAGACACCAATAATGGTGTCTTTTTTAATTTCTTTTTTATCTTATGTCTAGATTTGTATATACAGGTTAGTATAAGTATGTTATAATAAAGACAAAACGATTTCAGATTGTTTGAATTTTTTAAGGTTATTAAGATAATTTTTTCACAAACAATCTTTTTATGGTATAATTTTTGAATAATTCTTTGTGTGAACACAAGTTAGGTAAAGAATCATGAAAGAGAGTATTGTAAGATCAGTAGAAGGGTTGTATGAGCAAAGGACACTAGAGCTGGTAAAAATCGCCGTGCGCAAGGGGTTCACCCCGCTCCAGATTTTAGACTGGCTGCGCATTGGCATGGAACGGGTCGGAGATCACTATGAGAAATGTGACTATTTCATCGCAGACCTTATTTTTGCCGGCATTATCTTTCAGGAGGTTATGGATCTTGACGAACTGAAAGCGCTGTATGCCATGCCGGCAGTGCCCAGAATGGGTAAAATTGTTGTCGCTTCTGTTTACGGAGACTGCCACGACATTGGAAAAAATATTTTTGCCTCCTTTGCAACCACAGCAGGCTTTGAAGTCATCGACATTGGCATCGATGTGCCTTCTCCCACTATTCTTGAGAAGGTACAGGAACACAAGCCTGATATTATCGGCCTCAGCGGCATGCAGCAGGAAACAACCATCGAAATGAAAAAAATCACCGACGGTCTCGAAGATCTCGGCATAAGAGATCAGATACGTGTGATGATCGGCGGAGCATGTGTGGATGACGGCGTAACGCATCTCAGTGTGGGCGCAGATTATGGCACAAAGGACGTAACCAAAGCGGTGGAAATATGCAAACAATGGATACAGGAGAAAAAGTAAGTCATGGGTGCACCTGAATATATTAAAATTGTCGAAGCGATAAAAAACAAAATAACCAGCCAGGAGCTTGAGCCCGGGGACGCTATCCAGTCAGAGAACCTTCTCTGCGAGGAATTTAACGTCAGCCGGATGACCGTGCGCAAGGGTCTGGCTGTACTCGTCAATGAGGGCTACATCTATTCAATTCCCGGCAAGGGCAATTATGTCTGCGAGCCAGATCTGGACCAGTACATCCTCCATTACAATGAGATGGCGCCTGGAAACGAGCGTGGCGATGAAGTCCGCCTGATTGAGGTGAATGTTGTCAAGCCAAGCTATGAGGTTGGCTTTAACCTGGAAATTCCCGAAACCAAGCACGTCATCGTGGTAAAACGTATTTTTTTAAAGGATGGTTTCCCCACCGCCTATGATATTAAATACATTCCCTACTACCGTGGGATTCCAATTGTTGAAAAGGAAATCCGCTACGCGACCTTCCCGGAAATGGTGGCCAAGAAAAATTCAATTTTTGCCATGACCAAAAAGCTTAAAATCCGGGCGGCCATCGCAGAAGACGAAACAGCCAGAAACCTTGAAATCCCTGTGGGGATGCCTCTTTTAGTTGTTGAGGAAAAGCTGCTGGATGAAAAGGACAAGCCTATCGGCTGGGGGATGATGTACCTGGCAGGTGAAGACGCTGGCCTCGAAGCGGTTGCTTCCTTTGATTGATGGGAGCGGATTTTATGAAAAAGCAAAAAATTCAATATAAACGCTTCTCAAGAGAGACCTTCGGCTTATTTCGCTTTAATTTCTGGCCCCTGGTCATTTTCGAAATTCTGTATTCTTTCTGCGGAAGCACGATTATCTTTCCTGTGACTGGGTTTATTCTAAAGCATTCACTCTCGGCCGCAGGACTTTTCTATATTACAGGCTCCAATATCAGCGAGCTGCTCAGGCATCCGGCGCTCTGGATTGTCGGGCTTGCACTTTTACTCATTCTGGCCTTTTATACCCTCATCGAATTTACCACGCTGGCTGTCTGCTTTCACGAAAGCCTCGCCGGACGAAAGGTTCAGATCATCCCTTTGATGCGAAGCGGCTTTAAACGGGCTCTGGCAATTTTTAAACCTAAGAATTTTCTGATGATTCTTTTCCTGATCCTCATTATCCCGTTTATGAATATGATGGTCACCTCCAATTTTATAGGAGAACTCACCATTCCAGGCTTTATCTCAGATTATATTGCCGACTCCCCGCTTTTATCTGTTATTTTTATGGCTTTGGTTGCCTTTTTGGCCGTCCTTGTCATCCGATGGCTTTTTGTTTTTAATATTTTTATTTTAAAGGATTCATCCTTTAAAACTGCCCGGCATCAAAGTGCAAAGCTGATTAAAGGACGTTTTTTCCACACATTGTGGCGTTTTTTCCTCTGGAATCTCTTTCTCGCGTTTATCAGCTTGCTCGCAGCACTGGTATTTTTACTGACCTGTATTATTCCGGCTGCCCTGATCATTGAGTATATCCAGGGAATGAGCGATCCTTCCTTCTGGTTTACGCTTTTGATCAGTTTGGTTTCCATCATTTTTCTTCTGGGCTCGAGTATCCTGGACGCGGTCGTCACACCGCTTAACTTTGCTTTTATCTCAAAGCTTTATGAGGCTTACTCTAAAGCCGACAATGCCGTGCCCGAAGATATACTGCTGGTTGAAAACAACCTATCCCTCGCCCCTCAGAAAAAGCATCTGGTCATCGCCGCCTGTGTGCTGCTGGTTATTTCCATCGGGATTAAGAGCGCGCAGATCATACTGGCCTTTGACGGCGATACTGCCGATATCCTGCTGAGCGGTCCCCAAATTACTGGACACCGCGGCAATTCCACCGAGGCGCCGGAAAATACCCGGGCTGCGCTGGAGGCTGCCATTGCCAACAACGCCGATTATGTGGAGATCGATATCGCAGAGACAAAAGATGGTGTTCTGGTTGTTTCACATGACAATAACATCAAGCGGATTTCTGGACAGGATATTGATATCTGGAACAGTAATTATGATGATATCAAGGACATTGACATTGGCAGCTGGTTCTCACCCGAGTTCAGCGGCGAGCGTCTCATGACTTTGGATGAGGCCATTGAGACCTGCCGGGGCAAGGTAAAAATGAACATCGAGCTCAAACCCACTTCCCACGATCACGAATTTGTGGAAAAGGCTGTAGAAGTTATTCAGAAACAGAATTTTAAGGATGAGTGTATTCTCGCTTCACTGGATTACGCCACCATTGAACGGGTAAAGCAAATTGATCCCAGCATCCGCACTGCTTATATCAGCGCCATTGCCTACGGTGACATTGATACCCTTCCGGTGGATGCCTTCAGTATTGAGGCCACCTTTGTCAACAAAACGCTTGTCAATGCGGTTCATCGGCAGAATAAAGATATTTATGTCTGGACAGTAGACAACGAGGAACTCATTGACAATATGATCGACCTCAATGTTGATAACATTATCACCGACGACGTGCCTCTGGCCAAGGAGCTGGTAAAAGAAAACGGCATTAACAGCCAGGATATTCTCAGAAAGACGCTCGAGCAAATTGTATTCGGTATGTAAATTTTTTATTAAATCATAGAGAATTAAAGATATTCTAAAGGTTGAACGATTAGAATAGTACTTGAGAGATAAACATCTCCCCTTTTTCTTTTCATTCCTAATTTATATAAAAGGCAGTGGGTATCGGAGCCCGTTGCTTTTTATTTTTTTGTTTTTAATCATAAAAAGGCCTCCCGAAATCCCGAATTCGCTGTTTGAAAACAGTTTTCGGGATTTCGGGAGGCTTTTTGCAGAATAAAATTAAAATTTCAGTTGCGGACGCTACATTGAAAAACAGATAAAAATGGCCGACGCCAAAAAAAGAAACCCGGCAAAGCCGGTGTTTCCACCAAAACTATCCACTATCAACTATCAACTAAAAAAAGGATCAGGCTCGAAAAAGCCTGATCCTCTAAATTCTATTCTAAACTAAAATTAATCTGTAATAATCTTAGCAACGGCGCCGGAACCTACGGTACGGCCACCTTCACGGATCGCGAAACGTAAACCTTCTTCGATCGCGATTGGGGTGATCAGGGTGATTTCCATTTCAACGTTGTCCCCTGGCATGACCATTTCGACGCCTTCTGGTAATTTGATATTACCGGTTACGTCGGTTGTTCTGAAGTAGAACTGTGGTCTGTAGCCATCGAAGAATGGGGTATGGCGGCCGCCTTCTTCTTTGGTCAGGACGTATACCTGGGCGGTGAAGTGGGTGTGTGGGTGGATGGAACCTGGTTTTGCCAGTACCTGTCCACGTTCGATCATGGTACGGTCGATCCCACGTAACAGGGCGCCGATGTTGTCGCCGGAGCGGCCTTCATCTAACAGCTTACGGAACATTTCAATCCCGGTTACAACGGTCTTTTTGATTTCGTGAATCCCGACGATTTCGACTTCGTCCCCGACGTGTACCACGCCACGTTCGACTCTACCGGTTGCGACGGTACCACGGCCGGTGATGGAGAAGACGTCTTCTACTGGCATTAAGAATGGTTTGTCGGTGTCGCGTTCGGGTTCTGGAATGTATGCGTCTACTTCTTTCATCAGTTCGACGATTTTGTCGCCCCATTCGCCGTCTGGATCTTCTAAGGCTTTTAAAGCGGATCCGATAACGATTGGTGTGTCGTCTCCTGGGAATTCGTATTCGTCTAACAGTTCTCGAACTTCCATTTCGACCAGTTCTAATAATTCTTCATCGTCAACCATGTCGGCTTTGTTTAAGAATACGATGATGTATGGTACGCCTACCTGACGGCTTAACAGGATGTGTTCACGGGTCTGTGGCATTGGGCCGTCGGCTGCGGATACGACTAAGATCGCGCCGTCCATCTGGGCTGCGCCGGTGATCATGTTTTTAACGTAGTCGGCATGGCCTGGGCAGTCGACGTGCGCGTAGTGGCGGGCGTCGGTTTCATATTCGACGTGGGCGGTTGAGATGGTGATCCCACGTTCTCTTTCTTCTGGTGCTTTATCGATGTTGTCGAAGGCTACCGCTTCACCGGTTCCGAAACGTTTGTTTAATACGGTGGTGATTGCTGCGGTTAATGTGGTTTTACCGTGGTCTACGTGACCGATGGTACCAATGTTAACATGTGGTTTGGATCTTTCAAATTTTTCCTTAGCCATTTTATTTCTCCTATTGTTATTTTAAATATTTAATGCGGTCTGCCGTAACGATCCGGCAGACCGTTTGTTTTTTATAAGGTTCACAGATGCTTCGTTATCGCGCGCATTCGCCTTTCGGCTCATAGCTCTGCGCCCTACCGATTTCTAAAAGAAATCGGACTCGACTTTTCAGCTTTATTTCGTGCGTCCTTCAATGATTTTTTCAGAAACGCTCTTCGGTACGGGTTCGTAGTGTGAGAACTGCATGGTGTAAACGCCACGACCCTGGGTTTTACTTCTCAGGGATGTTGCATAGCCGAACATTTCTGCCAGCGGCACCATACCATTGATAACCTGAGCGCCGTTGCGGGCTTCCATACCTTCTACACGGCCACGTCTGGAGTTAATATCCCCCATGACATCGCCCATATATTCTTCCGGAATAACGACTTCCAGTTTGAACATTGGCTCCATGATAACCGGATCTGCTTTGCGCATACCGTTTTTGAACGCCATAGAACCAGCAACCTTGAAGGCCATTTCGGAGGAGTCAACTTCATGGTAAGAACCGTCATAAACGGTTGCCTTGAAGTCGATAACCGGATAACCAGCTAAGACACCATTCTGCATTGCTTCCTGGATACCCTGATCGATTGGTCCGATATATTCTTTTGGAATCGAACCACCGACAGTTTTATTTTCAAAAATATAACCTTCGCCTGGTTCCAGCGGTTCCAGAGTAATGAGACAGTGACCATACTGCCCACGACCACCGGACTGACGGGCAAATTTACCTTCTGCGTCAACCGTTTTGGTGATTTTTTCTCTGTAAGCTACCTGAGGCTGGCCGATGTTGGCTTCTACCTTGAATTCACGCAGCATACGGTCGATGATGATATCCAGGTGAAGCTCACCCATACCAGAGATAATGGTCTGGCCGGTTTCTTCATCGGTATGTGTACGGAAGGTAGGATCTTCTTCTGCCAGTTTCTGGAGTGCAACACTCATTTTTTCCTGGCCGGCTTTTGTCTTAGGCTCGATGGCAACATCGATAACCGGTTCAGGGAATACCATGGATTCCAGAATGATCGGATGATCCGGATCAGACAGGGTGTCCCCGGTAGTGGTATCTTTCAGGCCCACGGCAGCGACGATGTCACCGGTGTAAACCTTGGAGATTTCTTCACGGTGGTTCGCATGCATCTGCAGGATACGGCCAAAACGTTCTCTTTTACCTTTTGTGGTATTACGAACATAGGAGCCTGCTTCTGCAGTACCGGAGTAAACACGCATAAATGCCAGTTTACCAACATATGGGTCTGTCATGATTTTGAAAGCTAAAGCGGAGAATGGTTCCTCATCGCTTGGTTTTCTTTCGTCTTCTTCGTCCGTTTCCGGATTTGTACCTTTGATAGCAGGTACGTCAAGCGGTGACGGCATATAATCAACAACAGCATCCAGCATCATCTGAACACCCTTGTTTTTATAGGAAGAGCCGCAGGTTACTGCGATCAATTCTACGTTACAGGTTCCTTTACGGATGGCTGCCTTGATTTCCTCGATGGTGATTTCTTCGCCTTCCAGGTATTTTTCCATCAGGTTTTCATCTACTTCAGAAAGGGCTTCAAGCATCTTATCGCGGTAGCTCTCAGCTTCTTCTTTCATATTGTCAGGAATATCGGTGATTTCAATTTCTTCACCTAAATCATCCTTGTAGATTTCAGCCTTCATGGTAAGCAGGTCAATGATACCAATAAAATCACTTTCCTTACCGATTGGCAGCTGGATACATACTGGGTTTGCGCCCAGACGGTCACGGATCATGTCTACCGCATGGTAGAAGTCCGCACCGGTGATGTCCATTTTATTAATGTAAGCCATTCTCGGTACATGGTACTGGTCAGCCTGACGCCATACGGTTTCGGACTGAGGTTCAACACCGCCCTTGGCACAGAATACCGCTACAGAACCGTCAAGAACTCTTAAAGAACGTTCTACTTCAACGGTAAAGTCAACGTGGCCCGGTGTATCGATAATGTTGATACGGTTGCCTTTCCAATGACAAGTTGTAGCAGCAGAGGTAATGGTGATACCTCTTTCCTGTTCCTGTTCCATCCAGTCCATCTGCGCGCCACCATCATGGGTTTCGCCGATTTTATGGATTTTACCAGAATAGTAAAGGATTCTTTCAGTAGTAGTGGTTTTTCCTGCGTCAATATGCGCCATAATACCGATATTTCTTGTGTTCTCTAAACTATATTCTCTTGGCACAGATTTTTCCTCGCAATTTTAATTTGAATACTAAACAGTAAACATATCGTATAAAATCCAATAAGGATTTTATACTACCAACGATAATGTGCAAAAGCTTTGTTGGCTTCTGCCATCGCGTGTGTGTCTTCTTTTTTCTTAACGGCTGCACCACTGTTGTTCAGAGCATCCATGATTTCACCGGCTAAGCGGTCCTTCATGGTTTTTTCAGAACGTTTGCGTGCGTAAGTAACTAACCATCTTAAAGCCAGAGCCTGTTTACGGTCTGCACGAATTTCGATTGGAACCTGATAGGTGGCACCACCGACTCTTCTTGCTTTTACTTCTAACACAGGTGTGATGTTTGCTAATGCTTCTTCGAATGCTTCTAAAGCATCCTTACCGGTTTTTTCATTTACCTTTGAGAATGCATCATATACGATTCTCTGGGCAACGCCTTTTTTTCCGTCTAACATAACGTTGTTTACCAATTTAGTAACAACAACGCTACCATAAATCGGATCAGGCAATACTTCTCTTTTTGGAACTGGTCCTTTTCTAGGCACTTTGCTTCCCTCCTTAACAATTGATGTTCATCGGTACTCGACATCCAAAGTCGTTGTGCTTATACTTACAATCTAGATCTATTATCAGATTTGCAGTACGATGCACTACTCTTACTTCTTAGGCTTTTTAGCCCCGTATTTGGATCGAGCTTGTTTACGATTTTCTACGCCAGCGGTATCTAATGCACCACGGATGATCTTGTAACGAACCCCTGGTAAGTCCTTAACACGGCCGCCTTTTACCAGAACGATACTATGTTCCTGTAAATTATGGCCGATACCTGGGATGTAAGCAGTTACTTCCATACCGTTTACCAGTTTAACTCTGGCAATTTTTCTCAGAGCAGAGTTTGGTTTCTTTGGTGTAGATGTTCTAACTGCGGTACAAACACCTCTTTTTTGGGGGTTTGCTTTCAGTGCCGGAGTCTTTGTTTTGATTTCCGCGCTTTTTCTTCCTTGTTTAACAAGCTGATTAATGGTAGGCATTCAGTCCTGCACCTCCTTCTTAAAATTTTATATCAAAAATCCAAATGAAAACAGCCTTTCTGTTAAATCATTCGAAGTTTTAACCAGATATAAGCGTCAAATAAGCGCCCATCAGGCGCCTGCGCTTTCATACTATTTCAGCAGTGCGATCACTGCCGCTCCCCGCTCAATGCCGCTGTCCTGACCGAGCGCAACCTTACTTTCGTAGGGCTCGATGGGAACAGATGCTTCCTGACACGCGGTGACAATTTTTTCCTTAATAGAATCTTCGGTATCTTCAGCTAAAACAACCATGGTTGCTTTTCCTTCTTTTACAGCTTTCAGGGTCTGCTTTGTCCCGATGACCTTTGGGGTCTCACCAAAACTTTCCAATTTATACCTCCAGCAGTTTATAAGACTTTGCTAAACATACCTTTCTAATATACACTCTTTTTGCCAACTTGTCAAGCGGTAATTAAAACTTCCTTTATCTTGAAAGAAAACCCCGCCGTTTGGCGGGGTTTATGGGTTTTAGTCGTCAAGATCTCCAATAATCATATCGCTGGCTTCACTGCTGCTGTTGTCTAAGAAATCCATGTCGAACATATCAAAGGCCTTGGCCAGTTCATCGTCCTTTTCAAGGTTTTCGCGTTCTTCCTGAACAGCCTTGGCTAAGATGTTATCATCATCCATGACAATATCCATGTCGTCGGAAAGCTCCTTCACATTCGTGATATCGTCTTTGATCATATCATCAATCAGTTCTTCTTCCTCATCATCCTCATCCTCGCGGTCATAGTCAAGCTCGACGCGGCTGTAAGCCTTGACGCCGGTTCCGGCGGGCACCAGCTGGCCGATAATGACATTTTCCTTTAGACCGATAAGTGGATCGACCTTGCCCTTGATGGCAGCGTCGGTGAGCACTCGAGTGGTTTCCTGGAAGGATGCCGCGGACAGGAAGGAATCCGTTGCCAGAGATGCCTTAGTGATCCCAAGGAGCTCTCTGCTGGCCTGTGCCGGTTCCAGCCCCATATCCAGAGCTTCGTTGTTCTTTTCTTCCATTTCAAAAATATCGGTTAAGGCCCCGGTGATCAGGTCGGTATCTCCGGCATTTTCAATCTTAACCTTACGCAGCATCTGTCGGATGATCAGCTCGATATGCTTATCGCTGATGTGTACCCCCTGCAGACGGTATACTTTCTGCACTTCGGACAACAGATACTGCTGTACCGCGTCGATGCCCTTGATGCGCAGGATATCATTCGGATTGATGGAACCTTCGGTGATTTCCTGGCCGGCTTCGATTTTATCGCCGGTATGTACCTTTAAGCGTGAGCCGTAAGGAATCAGGTAAATTCTGGATTCACCGTCTGGCGCAGTGACAACTGCTTCGGTTTTCTTGCCTTCCAGAATCTCGACACGGCCAGCTATTTCTGAAATAATAGCCTGTCCCTTTGGCTTACGGGCTTCAAAAAGTTCTTCGACACGGGGGAGACCCTGGGTGATGTCGTCCGCGGATGCAACCCCGCCGGTATGGAAGGTACGCATGGTTAACTGGGTACCCGGTTCACCGATGGACTGGGCGGCAATGATGCCAACCGCTTCACCGATTTCGACAGGTTTCCAGCTGGTCATATCGACACCATAGCATTTTTTACAGACACCGTATTTGGAATTACAGTTGAATACAGCGCGGATAACAACTTTTTCAACACCGGCTTCCTGAATGGCTTCTGCCTGGTCGCTGGTGATGACTTCGTCCTTATGGGCCATAATTTCCCCGGTTTCAGGATGCACAACATCCTCGAAGGCGTAACGGCCTTCAATACGTTCGGCCAGATCTTCAATGACCTCGCCATGTTCATTGATGGCTGTTACCTCATAACCACGGGTGGTTCCGCAGTCTTCCTCACGGACGATAACGTCCTGGCTGACGTCGACAAGACGACGGGTCAGGTAACCGGAGTCCGCTGTTCTCAGGGCCGTATCGGCAAGACCTTTACGGGCACCATGGGTGGAGGAGAAGAACTCGAGTACGTTCAGACCTTCACGGAAGTTGGAACGGATTGGCAGCTCGATGACACGGCCGGTCGGGTTGGTCATAAGACCACGCATGCCCGCCAACTGACGAATCTGGTTCTTGGAACCACGGGCACCGGAATCGGCCATCATGTTGATTGGGTTCAGTCGGTCCAGATGGCTTAACAGCGCGTCGGTTACTTCATCGGTAGCGTTGTTCCAGATATCGACAACGTTCTGGTAACGTTCCTCTTCAGAAATGAGACCACGGCGGAACAGCTTGAGGTTCTTGGCGATCTTTTCATCGGCACGGGCGAGAATTTCTTCCTTGTTTCCTGGCACCTGCATGTCGGCAACACCAACGGTGATGGCGGCCTGGGTAGAGTATTTATAGCCCAGACGCTTGATCTCATCGAGGGTTTCGGAAGTAATTGTGGGGCCGTGAGCCTTAAAACAGCGGTCGACAATTTTGGTCAGTACTTTTTTGTCAACCTGCATATCCACTTCCAGTTTAAAGTGATCATCAATGGTTTCACGTTTCACAAAGCCCATGTCCTGCGGCAGAATCTGGTTGAAAATGAAACGACCGACGGTGCTTTCCACCAGACGGGTATAGCTTTCACCATTAATTTCTTTGGTGGTACGGACCTTAACCTTGGCGTGAAGCTCAACGTCGTGGTTGAAATACGCCATTTCCAGCTCGTTCATATCACAGAAAATGGAACCGGTTCCTTTGGCGTCTTCTTTATAAAGCGTCATATAGTAGGAACCGAGGATCATATCCTGTGAAGGAACGACAACCGGCGTACCATCCTGAGGTTTCAGAATATTGTTGCAGGCCATCATTAAGAATCGGGCTTCTGCCTGAGCCTCTACAGACAGCGGCACGTGGACGGCCATCTGGTCACCGTCGAAGTCGGCGTTGTACGCGGTACAGGCCAAGGGATGGAGCTTGATGGCACGGCCTTCAACCAGAATCGGTTCAAAGGCTTGGATTCCCAGTCTATGGAGTGTAGGTGCACGGTTTAAGAGCACCGGATGTTCGTGAATGACATCTTCCAGAACGTCCCAGATAATCGGATCGAGTTTTTCGACCATTTTCTTGGCGCTCTTGATGTTCTGAGACAGCTGTCTCGCAACCAGCTCACGCATAACGAAAGGCTTGAACAGCTCGATGGCCATTTCCTTCGGCAGACCGCACTGGTACATTTTGAGCTCAGGACCAACAACGATAACGGAACGGCCAGAGTAGTCGACACGTTTACCGAGAAGGTTCTGACGGAAACGCCCCTGTTTCCCCTTAAGCATATCACTCAGGGATTTGAAAGGACGGTTACCCGGGCCAGTGACCGCACGGCCGCGTCGGCCATTGTCAATCAAGGCATCGACTGCTTCCTGCAGCATACGCTTTTCATTCTGGACAATGATGTCCGGCGCATCCAGCTCCAGCAGCTTGATCAGACGGTTGTTACGGTTGATCACACGGCGGTACAGGTCGTTCAGGTCTGAGGTCGCAAAACGTCCCCCGTCCAGCTGTACCATTGGCCGCAGTTCCGGCGGAATAACCGGGATGGCTTCCATGATCATCCATTCCGGCTTATTGTGGGAATTTCTGAAAGCTTCAATGGCTTCCAGACGTCTGGCCACACGAATCTTCTTCTGGCCGGAGCTGTCCTTGAGTTCTTCCTTCAGCACAGCGGCTTCCTGATCCAGATCCACCATCTTCAGGAGCTCCTGAATGGCTTCCGCACCAATGCCGGCAGTAAAGTCCTTGCCATAGTTGGCTTTCGCTTCCTTATATTCGGTTTCGGACAGCACCTGCTTGTACTGAAGCGGGGTTTCGCCTGGGTCCGTTACCACATAAGAGGCAAAATAGATAATTTTTTCAAGATTACGGGGTGACATTTCAAGGATCAGGCCCATACGGCTTGGAATCCCCTTGAAATACCAGATATGTGATACGGGTGAGGCAAGCTCGATGTGCCCCATCCGTTCTCTTCTTACTTTTGCTTTTGTTACTTCAACACCACAGTTTTCACAGACGATGCCCTTATGGCGAATACGCTTGTATTTACCACAGTTACACTCCCAGTCTTTGGTTGGTCCGAAGATTTTTTCACAGAAAAGACCTTCTTTTTCCGGTTTCAGGGTTCTGTAATTAATGGTTTCGGGTTTTTTAACCTCACCCCGAGACCACTCTCTGATTTTTTCAGGTGATGCTAATCCAATTTGCAACGACTTAAAGGTAAATTCTTCATTTAACAATTGGTTTTGCTCCCTTCGTATATAAATGGATAATAAAACTTGTCAATTTTCAATTCAATGGAACGACGCAGCCGTTACACTAATGAATCCGGATTGTCGATATCTTCGGCGTCGACGATGGAGATCATATCTGCGCCCGCGTAATCATCCTCGGTCGCGATATTTGCATCGGGTTCACCGCCGATTTCGTTGGCCAGTTCTTCAACTGGATCGTCTGTAAAGTCACCGTCCAGAATTTCGACGACTTCGTCATCATTGAGGATCTGAACATCCAGTGCCAAGCTCTGGAATTCCTTCATAAGTACCTTGAAGGATTCCGGAATACCCGGCTTCGGAATGTTTTCACCTTTGACGATGGCTTCGTATGCGGCAACACGGCCGACGACGTCATCGGATTTAATGGTCAGGATTTCCTGGAGGGTATGGGCTGCACCGTAGGCTTCAAGCGCCCAAACTTCCATTTCTCCAAAACGCTGTCCACCGAACTGGGCTTTACCACCCAGCGGCTGCTGGGTAACTAAGGAGTAAGGTCCTGTGGAACGGGCGTGCATTTTATCATCAACAAGGTGATGGAGTTTTAAGTAATACATATAACCAACGGTTACCGGATTATCGAAGGGTTCGCCGGTACGGCCGTCATACAGCTTGATCTTACCATCACTCGGCAGATTCGCCTTTTCCAGAAGCTCTTCAATGTCTTCTTCGTTGGCCGGGTCAAATACTGGTGTGGCAATGTGCCAGCCAAGAGCCTTCACCGCCATTCCCAGATGAACTTCCAATACCTGTCCGATGTTCATACGGGAAGGTACGCCAAGTGGGTTCAGCACGATATCCAGCGGAGTACCGTCCGGCAGGAACGGCATGTCTTCCTGAGGAAGAACGCGGGAGACAACCCCCTTGTTCCCATGACGGCCGGCCATTTTATCCCCAACGGAGATTTTACGCTTGGTCGCGATATAAACACGCACCATGGTGTTGACGCCTGGTTTTAAGTCCTCGTCCTTGTTGGCTCTTGAGAATACCTTCACGTCAACGACAATACCAGCTTCACCGTGCGGCACCTTTAACGAGGTATCACGGATTTCACGGGCCTTTTCACCAAAGATGGCGCGCAGGAGCTTTTCTTCTGCGGAAAGGTCGGTTTCACCTTTCGGTGTGACCTTACCGACTAAAATATCCTCGGATTTCACCTCGGCGCCCACAAAGACAATTCCGCGTTCGTCAAGGTTGCGCAGAGCGTCTTCCCCGACATTCGGAATATCACGGGTGATTTCCTCTGGTCCGAGCTTGGTCTCACGGGCTTCACATTCAAACTCTTCAATATGGATGGATGTGTACTTGTCCGTTTTCAGCATATTTTCATTGATGAGAACAGCATCCTCGTAGTTGTAGCCTTCCCAGGTCATGAACCCGATCAGGGCGTTGCGGCCAAGGGCCAGCTCGCCCATTTCTGTGGAAGGACCGTCGGCGATGATCTCGCCCGCTTTTACACGCTGTCCCTTTACCACCAGCGGCTTCTGATTCACACAGGTTCCCTGGTTGGAGCGTTTGAATTTTAGTAATTTATGTTTTTCAAGGCTGCCGTCGCTGTCTCTGCGGATTCTTATATGATCAGCGTCCACAAACTCGACGGTTCCGGCTTCCCCTGCGATGGCGCAGACACCGGAGTCCTTGGCGGCCTTGTGTTCCATCCCTGTCCCGACAACCGGCGCCTTTGGAATGAGCAGCGGCACAGCCTGACGCTGCATGTTGGCGCCCATGAGGGCACGGTTGGCATCATCATTTTCAAGGAAAGGAATGAGGGCAGTCGCCACAGATACAACCTGTTTTGGCGAAATATCCATAAAATCGACGCGGTCTGGCGCAACGGTGACAAAGTCACGGCTTGAGCCTGCACGACCAGTAATCTGTTCATTGACAAAACGGTTGTTTTCATCCAGCGGCTCATTGGCCTGGGCGATGGCGTACTGGCCTTCTTCATCGGCTGAGAGATAGTGAATCTCGTCAGTAACCACCCCGTCGATAACCTTACGGTAAGGGGATTCGATAAAGCCATACTCATTGACACGGGCAAAGGTCGCCAGAGAACCGATGAGGCCGATGTTCGGGCCTTCAGGCGTTTCAATCGGACACATACGGCCATAGTGGCTGTGGTGAACGTCACGGACTTCGAAGCCGGCGCGCTCACGGGAGAGGCCGCCAGGTCCAAGGGCCGACAGACGACGCTTATGTGTCAGCTCAGACAGCGGGTTGTTCTGGTCCATAAACTGTGACAGCTGGGAGCTCCCGAAGAATTCCTTCAGCGCTGCGTTTACCGGACGGGTGTTGATTAACCCCTGCGGCGTCAGGATTTCATCATCCTGAACAGACATTCTTTCACGGACAACTCTTTCCATACGGGAAAGGCCGATACGGAACTGGTTCTGCAGCAGCTCGCCAACGGAACGGAGACGACGATTGCCTAAGTGGTCAATATCGTCGGTATTCCCGATGCCATAGTCGATACCGATAAAATAAGAAACCGTCGCGAAAAGGTCAGACTGAAGAATATGCTTCGGCACCAGACGTTCCATATGGTTTTTAATTTCATCGTGCTTTTCTTCATCGGTCATTTCTTCATTGTCAAGGATCTGCATGAGTGCTTCACGGCAAACCAGTTCCTTAATTTCTAAATCGCTGATATCAAAGGGGATGTCCTGGGTATGAATATCAACGAAGCCATTACCGATGACGCGGACGATTTTATCTTCGCCCTGATGCAGGACCTTGACATTGACCACATTGATCCCGGCATTCTGGATCTGCCATGCAACGTCCTTTTTAAAGATCTGGCCTTCCTCTGCCAGGACTTCGCCGGTTTCAGGATCGATGACGTCCTCAGCGGCAACCTGCCCGGTAATACGGGTAGCCAGAGATAATTTCTTATTGTATTTATAACGGCCGACACGGGCTAAATCGTAGCGGCGGTCGTCAAAGAACATGGAGTTCAGCAGCGACTGAGCGCTTTCCACTGTTGGCGGCTCGCCTGGACGCAGTCTCTTATAAATTTCCAGAAGACCGTCGCGTTCGTCCTTCATGCCTGCTGTTTCATCTTTTTTGATGGTTTCCAGCAGACGGTAGTCATCCCCGAAAACCTCGAGAATTTCCTCGTTGCTGCCAAGACCAAAAGCGCGCAGCAGCGCAGTAATCGGAAGCTTACGGGTACGGTCAATCTTGACGTACATGATATCGTTGGAATCGGATTCGTATTCCAGCCAGGCCCCGCGGTTCGGGATAACCTGTGCAGAATAGAGCTTTTTACCAAGCTTATCACGGGTCAGGGTGTAGTAAGCACCCGGAGAACGTACCAGCTGGCTGACGATAACACGCTCCGCACCGTTGACAATAAAAGTCCCGGTATCGGTCATTTTGTGCAGGTCGGCCATATAAACTTTCTGTTCTTTTACTTCATTCTTTTCTTTGTTGATTAAACGGACACGCACCTTTAAAGGCACATAATAAGTCTGATCCCGTTCCTTACATTCCTCAATGCTGTACTTTGGTTCTCCCTCAATGGCGTAGTCCACGAACTGCAGCACCAGATTACCGGTGTAGTCTGTAATTTCGTGGATGTCGTCAAACACTTCCTGGAGGCCCTTTTCAATAAACCATTTGTAGGAATCGAGCTGTACTTCTAATAAGTTCGGCATCTCAAGGACTTCTTTAATCTTTGAGAAGCTCTGTCTGGTTCTTAATCCGTATTGTACAGGATGCACCATAACCATCCATTATCACCCCTTGCAAATTATTTCGGCATTTTCAAAATACACTTTTTTAAGTGTATGCTCTTTTCTTTGTCGCAAAATTGTGGTACTATTTATAGAGTGGTAATTCTCCCCAATTTCGGGAATTGTCGCGAAAAAATAAAAATGGACCGAGACGAATTTCAAACCTTTGATCAGTCTGAAAAAGCGCAGCCTGCTTAAGAATTCCATTCATCAAGCATTTGGCCTGCCTTTGATCAGCAAACCCACGCCCCATCCATAAGTCTATTTTAATTTTGTTCCTATTTATTGACGTCTGTCGGTCACATAAATAGCACAATTTTATCTTCTAATGCAATTTAATATCTTATCACAATAAATTTTGGCCGTCAAGGCTTTTTTTATTGGCTATGCAAGCCTGAAATTACCTTAAGCCTTTTTTAAAAAGACACTGTTATGTCTTTTGGGGACAGCGACCTTAAATTTAACACAAATTTAACATTCACCCATTGACGCGCCGCCGCAAAAACTGCTATAATGCACTAACAGTTGAAAAGGGAGTAGTTTAAGACGCGCCGTCAACACCACGGTTTTCTGACCTGGCGGTGTGCGCCTATCTTTTTTGGTAACGAGACTTTTCGACAGCCTGGCAAAAGGGCTGCCGGAAGTCTTTTTTTGGTGCTTCCGGTGTATACAATCTTGACAAAGGAGTATCGATGATGTCAGAAACCTTTTTTAACCGTTCTGCGCAGGAAACACTGGACGAGCTGCATACCTCGCCCTTGGGCCTCAGCACCGCTGAGGCTGAAAGCCGGACCAAAACCTTTGGCCCAAACAAGCTTTCTGAGGGTAAGAAAAAAAGCATCGCTGTGGTTTTTCTGGAGCAGTTCAAAGATCTGCTGGTGGTGATTCTTACCATTGCCGCCATTATTTCCCTGCTTTCGGGTGAAAGCGAAAGCACCATTGTTATTTTTGCCGTTTTACTTTTAAACGCCGTACTCGGCACTGTTCAGTATGTCAAAGCTGAAAAATCCCTTGAGAGTCTTAAGGCCATGTCCTCACCGGTTGCCCGGGTGATCCGGAACGGCGCGCGCCTTGAGATCCCCTCCCAGGAGGTTGTGCCCGGCGATATTCTCTTACTGGAAGCCGGTGATCTGGTCGTCGCTGACGGACGGATTCTGGAAAATTTTTCACTCAAGGTTAACGAGAGCTCGCTGACCGGCGAATCCGAAAGTGTTGACAAAACCGCCGATACCATTTTATCCGAAAAGGTGGCCCTCGGCGACCAGGTCAATATGGTTTTCTCCGGTTCTCTTGTAACGTACGGACGGGCAACCGTTGCGGTCACCTCCACCGGTATGGGTACAGAGCTTGGTAAAATCGCCTCTCTCATGAACCAGACACAGCAGCGGAAAACGCCGCTTCAGACCAGCCTGGACAATTTCAGCAAAAAACTGGCGGTCATCATTCTGGCGGTCTGTGTGGTGGTTTTCATGCTCTCGGTTTTTCGCAGTCATATGCCCGTTCTGGATTCCCTGATGTTCGCGGTTGCCCTGGCTGTAGCCGCCATTCCCGAGGCGCTCAGCTCCATCGTAACCATTGTGCTGGCCATGGGCACACAAAAAATGGCCAGGCAGAACGCAGTCATCAAAGACCTCAAGGCCGTTGAAAGCCTTGGCGCGGTTTCCGTTATCTGTTCCGATAAAACTGGAACACTGACCCAGAACCGCATGTGCCCCCAGAAGATCTATGCCGACGGCAGTCTCACCTCCTGTGAGGATTATGACCTCACCAACGACGCGCAGCGCCTGCTCTTAAAAATCGCCCTGCTGGCCAGCGATGCCACAACCGACGAAGACGCCGGCACCTCCATCGGAGACCCCACCGAGGTGGCTCTGGTACAGATTGGCGACTCCTTCGGCATTGAAGAATCCACTTACCGCAGCCAGCATCCCCGGCTGCGTGAGCTGCCCTTTGACTCTGACCGCAAGCTCATGAGTACCCTTCACGAGCTTGAGAAGGTACCGACCCTGCTGACAAAGGGCGCCCTCGACGTCATGCTCGAACGCTCCAACTGGATTTACACCAAAGGCGGCATTGTGCCCATGACCGACGAAAAGCGCAGCGAGATCATCAACACCAACCGTTCCCTGTCCGAGGAAGGGCTCCGCGTTCTGGCCTTTGCCTACCGTGAACTGCCCGAAGTCCGGGATCTGTCCATTGATGATGAAAATGATTTTGTCTTTGTAGGCCTGATCTCCATGATTGACCCGCCGCGTCCAGAGTCTGTCCAGGCTGTGGCTGACGCCAAACGGGGCGGCATCCGCACGGTCATGATCACTGGCGACCACAAAATCACCGCGACCGCCATCGCAAGACAGGTCGGCATCTTTGAGGATGGCGACATTGCTGTGGAAGGCGTTGAGCTGGACGCCATGACCGACGCCGAGCTTGATGAAAAGCTTCCGCGTATTTCTGTCTACGCCCGTGTATCACCCGAGCATAAAATCCGGATTGTCGACGCCTGGCAGCGTCAGGGACGCATTGTCTCCATGACTGGCGACGGCGTCAACGACGCTCCAGCCCTTAAGAAAGCCGATATCGGCGTGGCTATGGGCATTACCGGCACCGAGGTCAGCAAAGACGCAGCGTCCATGATTCTGACTGACGATAATTTTGCCACCATCGTCAAAGCCGTTATCAACGGGCGTAATATCTACGCCAATATTAAAAACGCCATTCAGTTTCTGCTCTCCGGCAACACCGCAGGTATCCTCTGTGTGCTCTACGCCTCTCTGATGGCGCTGCCCGTCCCCTTTGCGCCGGTACACCTGCTGTTCATCAACCTGCTGACTGACAGCCTGCCCGCCATTGCCATTGGTATGGAGCCTTCGCGCCGCGGACTTTTGAACCAGCCGCCCCGCAATCCAAAAGAACCGATTTTAAACGGCAGCCTGCTCAAACGCATTGTCTCTCAGGGACTGCTGATTGCCGTTGCCACCATGGCCGCCTTTTACCTTGGCCACCAGTCCGGCAGCGCCATGCTGGCCAGCACCATGGCCTTCGCCACCCTGACCCTTGCCCGCCTGTTCCATGGCTTTAACTGCCGGGGTGACGAATCCATTTTCCGGCTGAAATTCGGAACAAACAAATACTCACTCATGGCCTTCTTTGGCGGTGTTTTACTTCTGGCGGCGGTACTGTTTATACCGGGTCTCAACACCCTGTTCCTCGTGGCGCCGCTAACCCTTGGACAGATCGGCCAGATATGCCTGCTGGCATTTCTGCCTACCCTGATCATCCAGATTACTAAAATGGTCACAGGCCGGCAGCATGCCAGTGCCGTGACTGGCAAACCCAGCCTGTCGGATGATTAAGCATTTAAAAAGCCCGGTTTTTCAAAAGAAAAACCGGGCTTTTTTGCTACATCAGTAAAAACATTGCAAAGCTGAAGATCATCTCTTCATTTCCCTGAAAGGCCTCAATGGCATATGGAATTGCCTCCTTTGGAATCTCATACTTTTCAATATTCGCTTCATAATCATTATAATATTCGGAATTAATATTCATTTTTTCTCCTTAATAGACGCCATATTCCTTAACAAAATTCAATAACTCTTTATACAGATTTATATCCGCGTCGTTTGCCCGAAGCAGTGATTTGTCTAAACTGAAAATATAATTTCCGCCTGGCGCCAGCACATCAATTATTTCCTTCGCTTTATCTTTCACCTGCTGCAGTGTACCTGCTTTAAGCAACGACAGAGGATAAAAACCTGTAAGAATAAATTTTGAACCAAGTTTTTCCTTGAAAAGCTTTGGATCACCAAACTCCGCCATCAGCTGACATCCTTGTGGAAGCTCCTGCATATAGTCAAGGTAGCGTGTAAAATCATTTTCCATAAAAATCGAAACAGCTGTATTTGTTTTAACCAGTTCCTCGACCAGCTTTTTAAACGTTGGCCAATAAAAACGTTCAAAATCCTTCTTTTTAATATAGGTTGCCATATGAAGTGGAATCATACAAGCGCCGCGTACCTCAGGCGTCCCCTTTGCCCCTGTCTTGACCATCAATGGGAGGATCGCTTCACAGGCTGCTTCAACTTTTTCCGGATTTCTTCGAATATCCATGGACATGCCCGTAAAAGATCGGAGCAGATCTGCAATAAAATCCATAGGCGCATCTGTTTGTGCAAAAGCGCCGCCAAGATTCGATTTTCCATATTTCAGACAGATTTCATTTTTAGCGGCCCCAATTTTTCCCATTGTCCCATAAAAGCTTGAAAAACCTTTTGCCAAAGACATAGCGGATTCCGGCCATGGCTTATCGAGCTCTTTATACAGCCTTGGAATGATCTTATCCCATAGGAATTCGTAAGGCGCTTCGATCAATGCATCATATTCCCCAGGCTCCATTACAGAAATTTCCGGATGCTGCAAAAAGCCATCGCTCCCCATCTGAAAATGCCTTGCGCCCAGAAGCTTATAAAAATGCGGAAACCGTACTGTCGTGACACCAAGGTTATCACTTTCAAAATCTTCTGCGACACGTTCCATGGCCTTTATCAGATAATTAATATCAAACTGGTGAATATTCAGATTGTAGCCTGCATACTCCAGGGCAGCGGCTGCGTCCATGTTCAGATTAATGGGCACACGCTTGGGAATTTTTCCGGAACGCACATCGGTATAAAGCTGATTTCTTTCAACTGTGTTTTTGTTTATTTCCATACTAGTCTTTTTCTCCTTCGCCTTCTGTTTTTAATGTCTTGTATTTTGATTTAAAAAATAAATATAAGCCTGTTCCTAAAATATAAAGCAGTATTATGACATTTGCCGTTGCCGGATTCCCGGCTAACAGAGCATACACCTGGGTGGACATAATAAGGTATGTGATGACCACCATCGTCCTGAGTCGCCATTTTGGATAACGTTTCGAATAAACGCTTTGCTTCCATTCTTCTGGATATTTCTCCGGTAATTTCAAAATCCCTGCCATCGGGATCAATATCGACAAAATCGTCATACCAACCGCAATTTTAGAAACCACCGTTAAATCCATCCCTAAAAGCGCAGGGACGAGCCCCAGAATATAGAAAATGGTCGTCAGAATATAGGGAACCTCGTATTTGTTTGTTTTTCCCCAGGCCTTTGGCAGCCATCCATCCTTGCAGGCCTGAATCAAAGAGCTCGAATACCACACAAAGCTTGAATTTAAAGTAGTGATCAACGCTCCCAGCGCTCCACCAATAATAAAAATACTAAAAAACAGATTATTGGGATATACAATGCGCGCCGTGACAACCAAAGATTGGTATGCCGCTTCGGCCTGCGGAATCACGCCGCTTGCCACAATGCCGATAAACATATACAGTATCGTCACACCAATGGTCACGATATAGATAACCTTTGTTGTCACCTTTTCAGGATTTTTGATCTTCGGTGCAAAATCTGTGATGATATATGCACCACCAACAGCGAAAAACAGAAGCGAAACCGCAGAGTAAAACCCGCTGAATCCATTTACGAAGAATGCTCTTTGTTCAAAAAAGTCAGGTTCCACCTTTCCAATGCCAAAAATAACAAAGGAGAGCAGACTGAATACCAAAATGACAAAGAGAATATTCTGCACAATCGCTGCATTTTTTATGCCAAAAAGATTGATGATATAAAACAACGTTAAAACACCTGCCGCCACCACCTTCATTCCCACTGGATTGTTAAGCGCTGGGATCAGGCTTGCCAGATACTGCGCAATGGATATGCCAAAAATTGCAATCGTGATCCGTCCAAAAAAGTAGATATATACATATAAGCCACCTGCCTCTTTTGTAATCAGCTCTTTAGAGTAGCTGTACGCAGCGCTCATTCTGGGAAGAACGCTGCTCATAATAAAGAGAGGCCGAAAAGAGATCAGAAACAGGACAGCACACAGTGCAAATGCCACAAAAACGCTCCTGCCAGTCATTCCAATGCCGATACCTGTCAGCGTAATAATTCCTGATCCTATTGTAAAGCCGGTTGCCATCGTAAGTGTTTCGAAAAAAGAAAGCCTGTTGTCTTTTTTCATCTGGTAACCTCCCGGCAGATAAGTCTATTGACTCGCTGCCCCAATTTTTAATTGTCAGCTACCTTTCTTTCCGCGATTTCAGCGCGCAATTCCGGTAGTTTTCTTTCATTGACATTATAAAACAGCATCGCAATCACAGCGACAAGGCTGACGCCTGCCGGGAAAAACATCGCCAACGATTTTATACCCTCTATTACTTCCGGCGTTGGCTCAACCCCGCTTTGAAGTCCGATAAGCCCAAGACCAAAGGCTGCTACGCTCGTTGAGAATACCGCCGCAATTTTTATGGAAAGCTGGTAAACACTGAATATAACCGCTCTGGCATTGTAGCCTGTCTTCCATTCACTGTAATCAGTGATATCTGCGTACATGGCTGTATTGACAACGTTCGGGAATGCGACTCCCACGTAACCAATACAGGCAATAATCAAAACAAGCGTCGCATTGCTGGCGTTAAAGAACATGAGCACCAACGCTGCACAAATCCAGACCATTCCTAAAATATAGGTTTGTTTTTTAGTCAGCTTTTTGGTGATAAACGGTACAAGCGTTGACCCAATAAGCATGAGAATACTGGTTAAGCCGAAAAATGTTGGAATGATATCCGGATTTTTGACAACATAGATATAAAAATAAGGGAACATTGCAACAATCAACAGGGTCGTTAATACTCTGCACACATCTGCGACTAAAATGGCCAAAAGCGGACGGTTTGTTACCACCTGTTTAAACATCTGTGCAACTGTAACTTTTTCGGCCTTACCACCCTTGACTGCAACGCCTGAATCCTTGTAGTCTTTTGTGGCTGCAAAAAGGTTTCCATAACCTAAAACGGTCATAAGCCCTAATAGCAAAGCCGTGATAAAAAATCCCTGTACCGTCATTTCCTGAGCGCCGGCAACCAGATAGATTAAAGGCAGTAAACACCAGCCAGCCAGAATTTTGCCAATAGAGTTTCCCTGTCCACGGAATGTGGAGAGCTGCACACGCTCCGCCGCATCAACCGTCAGTGTGGAATTTAAGGATGTGTATCCAATGTATGAAACATTTGTGGCGATACAGAATGCCGCATAAAAAATTGTATAGAGCACAATATAGACGCCCTCTGGCAGTCCTGTCAGGTTTGCACACATAATTGTGTTGAAAAGAAGTATAAAGAACGAACCAATGAGTATCCATGAACGGTAGCGTCCCCATTTAAAATTGCTTTTCTCAATAATCGGTCCAAGTATCGGAACACTGATCGTGTCCAAAATACGGCCAAAGGTCATGATAACCCCCGCCTGAACTGGAGAGATTTTCAATACCTCTGTAAAAAAAACCAGATAATAGGTATTTGAAAATGTAACCATAAAAATAAAACATAAATCTGCAAAGCCATATGAAAATTTTATATAATTACTTAATTTTTTCATCTCGATCTCCTCATCTTGCCTATCATAGCGTATAAAATCCGTTTGTTCATATTAACAGTTTGATGATAAACCCAAACAGTTTCTCCTGGGATACCTGCCAGTAAGGCTCAAGATAGCTGTTTTCCTCATAGTCTATTTCATTTTGTTCACAATACTCTTTCCAGGTTACCAGATATTTTGTATTTTCGTCCATTGCCTTCCCTCCTAATATTTTCCGTAGGATTCTACAAATTCATACAGCGCCCTTACATTTTCTGGTGTTCCGTCATTTGGATAGGTAATCCCTTTAGCAACAGTAAATATATAACCTCCGCCCGGCGCCAGAACATCCATTAATTTTTTGGCTTCATCAATGACTTTTTCTTTTGTACCATACTGAAGCAATGACACATCATAACCGGCTGTAATACACATGGTCTTACCCAGCTTGTCTTTAGCCAGCTGCGGGTCCATATATTCAAAGGCTCCAAGAATATGCCCCTTTGGAAGATCCTGAAGATAGTCATAATAACGCGTCCAGTCACCTTCAAAATAAATACGCATATACTGGCCTCTTGCCGCCATGCGCTCTACCATTTCTTTAAAAGTCGGCCACCAAAGCTTTGCAAAATCTTTTTCCCGCATAAAAACAGGCATATGAAGTGGAATGCTGATAAGCTTCCCTTTTACCGCAGGCAGCTGGGCTGCTAACCGGTCCATCAGCGGTAATACGGCTTCGGCTGCTGCCGCAACTTTTTCCGGGCACCTCCGAATATCCATCGTAATTTCTGAAAACCCGCGAATCATATCCGAAATATAATCCATCGGCGCTTCAACCAGCCCTGCTCCTGTCAAGGGAAGACCATATTTTTTGCTGACACGTCCCGCTTCCATCAAAATCGGGGTTGTCATATCGGTCTGTATATTCATCGCGCGGACAAGCGACATCCCATAACCAGCCCCCTCTGAATCCAAAGCTTTGTAGACTCTCGGCAAAACCTTATCCACAATAAATCCAAATGGGTTTTTTATAAAATCATCATACTCCGAACGATCCATACAGCTGACTTCTGGATGCTGCATAATTCCAGTTTTACTTTCAGTAAAATTAATTGATTTCAACGATTTGTAAAACAACGGATTTCTTGAAAACAATGACGGGCATGTGTCTGTCGCAAAATCCTGCGCAATTTTCTCCATTGCCTCTCCCATTATCTTTGGATCTACCGCACTTCCCTTGATAGGATAACCAGCATAGTCAATCGCCCAATATTCGCCAAACCGCGTTTCATGAGGAACCCTGTCCGGCTGTTCTAAATCGACGGCCTGAATATACCTCTTTTCTCTTTCTTCATACAACTGATCCACGTTTTTATTCACCATGTACCCCTCCTGACTGAATTTTAAACTGAATATTCAATTCTATATTCAGTATAATATAATGAATTCGTTTTCTTGTCAATGTTTTTTTGTTTATTTTATTATTTTACTATTTTTACTATTGGTTAATGCTAAATTTTACGTGTAAATTTAAAAATAATATAGTATAATAAATACTCAAAAAGTTTTTTAAAGGAATGGCCAATGGATAAATACAGAAATACAGATGACGGACAAAGAGAAAACATTTTATATACAGCAAAATCGCTTTTATTGGAACTGGGATACCGTAAAACAACCATTGCATTAATTGCTGAAAAAGCAGGTGTTTCGGTTGGTTTAGTGAATTATTATTTCAAAAAAGAAGAAATTGTAGGACAGATATTTCACGACTTCATTCTTTATATTCGTCTTTTTTTAAATAAAAAGCTCGGCTCTATGATTGAGAACCAGTTTCAAATGCACATATTATTTAATCGTATTTTTTTCATCAAAATTTTTGAGACCCCTGCTGCTTTAGAGCTATATAGCATACTCCGTGACAAAGAGCTTTACCTGGATGTTAGCCACGATTATATTCGAAGCTCCATGTCTGCCATTATCCTGGAATTTGATCTTG
Source organism: Eubacterium maltosivorans (assembly GCF_002441855.2). Lineage (NCBI taxonomy): Bacteria > Bacillati > Bacillota > Clostridia > Eubacteriales > Eubacteriaceae > Eubacterium > Eubacterium maltosivorans. The sequence goes on from NZ_CP029487.1 coordinate 2,321,771, forward strand.
ATATAGAGCCAAAAATGTTTAGGAAGCTGACCATTGCTGAGTATGGCGCCCGAAAAGCACTTTATCAGGATATCTATAATTCTCCAAACAAGGAAATTTCCATAGATTTCACGGACTTTTTATCAACTATTTCTGTCCGGCTAGCTGGTGTTACCCCTGAGATCATTGATAAGAATATAAAACACTGTAATAAGCTTATGCGCTATATTGATCTTGACAACATTCATTTTGAAGATGACTTTCATTCTCTTGATGAAACGCCATAAACCCGTATCAAATATCAAGAAAATACAAAAGCCCCATTCTTCACAAGAATGGGGCTTTTAAATGATTAAGGCTTTATATGGTCTATATTACACCATCAGCTCACAAATAGAGCGCGCAAATTCTACTGGATCTTCAATGTTCATTCCCTCAATGAGCATGGCCTGATCGTAAAGCAGGTTGGCATATTTTTTCAGCTTATCGTTATTTTTATCTTCATATGCTTTTTTCATGGCGTCAAACACTGGATGGTTTCCATTGATTTCGAGAACCTTATCGGCTTTGACGTCGCCGCCCATGGGCTGTGCGTTTAGAACTTTTTCCATTTCTAAGGATATTCCCTCTGTCGAGAAGCACACTGGGTGGCTTTTCAGTCTTGTGGACAGCTTAACCGCATTTACCTTGCCGTCCAGAGCGCCCTTGATGGCGGTCATTAAATCTTTATTCTCTTCATTTTTGGCTTCAGATTCTTTTTTGGCTTCTTCGGACTGTTCGATACCCAGATCATCATCGGAAGCGGAGCGGAATTCTTTGTCATCATACTTCATGAGGCTCTTAAGCGCAAATTCATCCACGTCGTCGGTGCAGTAAAGCACTTCGTAGCCCTGATCTAAGAGCAGCTCAATCTGCGGCATTTTCCCAATCTTTTCAATGGAATCACCGCAGGCATAGTAAATATATTTCTGATCTTCCTTCATTCTGCCGACATATTCTGCAAAGGTGACGGTTTTCTTTTCACTGGAGCTGTAGAACATCACCAGATCCTTAAGCTTATCAGCATTCATCCCATAGTTTTCATACATACCAAACTTGAGCGGCAGACCAAAGTTTTTATAGAATTCGTCGTATTTTTCACGGTCTTTTTTCTGCATGTCCATAAGCTCAGAGGTAATTTTCTTTTCAATACGCTGGGCGATGGCCATGACCTGGCGGTCCTGCTGAAGCATTTCTCTTGAGATGTTTAAAGAAAGGTCCTGTGAGTCGACCAGACCTCTGACAAAGCCAAAGTAGTCCGGAAGCAGATCCTCGCATTTATCCATGATCAGCACACCGCTGGAATACAGCTGCAGACCTTTTTTAAACTCTTTTGAAAAGTAATTATAGGGCACGTTCGACGGGATAAACAGCAACGCGTCATAGGTGCACACGCCTTCTACATGGGTCGCGATGACTTTTGCAGGATCGGTATAATCATAATATTTTTCCTTGTAGAAATTGTTATAGTCTTCATCGGTAACTTCGCTTTTATTCTTTTTCCACAAAGGCACCATGCTGTTGAGGGTCTCCTCCTCCAGGTAGGTATCGTACTGTGGTTCGTAATCCTCTTTGGCTTTTTCTTCCTCGGAAGTCTCTACCAGGGTACTCTTTTCCACTTCCATTTTAATGGGGTAGCGGATATAATCGGAATAACGCTTAATCAGCTCTCTGAGACGATATTCTTCCAGATACTGGCTGTATTTTTCATCATCGGTATCGTCCATGAGTGTCAGGATGATTTCTGTCCCGACTTCATCTTTATCGCAGGCTTCAATGGTATAGCCCTCCGCGCCTTCTGATTCCCATTCATAGGCCACGTCGCTGCCGTCTGCCTTTGTACGGACCTTGATGTCTTTGCTGACCATAAAGGCGGAATAAAAGCCGACGCCAAACTGGCCGATGATATCAATATCTTCCTGAGCCTCATGCTCAGACTTAAATTCCAGAGAGCCGCTGTTGGCGATAATGCCAAGGTTTTCTTCCAGCTCTTCCTGGGTCATCCCGATACCGTTATCGGTAATGGTCAGCGTTTTTGCTTCCTTATCCGGAATAATGTGGATCGCATAGTCTTCTCTTGAGAGGCCGCTGCCGCCTTCCGACATATTTTTAAAATAACGTTTGTCAATGGCGTCGCTTGCATTTGAGATGATCTCTCTTAAAAAAATCTCTTTGTTTGTATAAATCGAATGAATCATTAAATCCAGCAGGCGTTTGGATTCTGCCTGGAATTGCTTTTTAGCCATAATCTCCACTCACTTTCATTTCGTTATTGTTAGCACTCGTTATCTCTGAGTGCTAACAATACTATAGATCATTCTGATGAAAAAATCAAGATCTTTTGAGGAAAAATTTAAATAATCTTAATGACAATTTTTGTTCTCATAGCTTTCTCCCGTTTTTGTGACGTCTCAGTTATTACGAGTACCTTTATAAAAACTTAACAAGGATGCTCTGCATCTTCCTTTCCAGAGCATCTAAAACCAAAAACCCGCCGGAGTTTCCCTTGCTTTCCGGCGGGTAAGGCTGATTGTTATGATATTTTGGTTTCCAGCACTCGGCGCATCACTACCTGATTGTCATAGAAAAGATCAAACATATCCGGCGCAAAGAACTTTCCTCTGTCGCGGTACATAATCTCCAGAGCTTCCTCCATTGTGAAGGCCCGCTTATATGGCCTTACAGCCGTCAGGGCGTCGAAAACATCTGCGATGGAAAGCGCCTGTACATAAAGCGGAATCTCATTTCCCTTTAAGCCACAGGGATACCCGCTGCCGTCCCACCGCTCATGATGATACAGCGCCATATCTCTGGCATAGTTCAGGAAATCATCCGGGTGTGTGTTGTCAATAATTTTCTGTACCATATCGCCGCCGATCTGGCTGTGGGTTTTCATATGGTCAAATTCTTCCGGTGTAAGCGGTCCCGGTTTTTTTAGCACCTCATCCCGGATTCCAATCTTGCCGATATCGTGCATGGCGGAGGCCTGAAGCATATCTGCCCTGGTTTCTTTCGGAAAAGCCTTCTTATACTGCGGCGTTTTTTCCAGAATTTCAAGCAGCGCCCTGAAATACCGGGTGGTATTTTTCACATGACTGCCGGTGGTACCATCTCTGGACTCGATGGCCTCTGCCCAGCCCTGGTTCATCATCTTTTGCAAATCCTCGATGCGGCTGGTTTTTTTCCGGACAATTTCCTCCAGATTGTTCTGGTAGCCATACAGCTCTATCTGTGCGTCAACTCTGGCCAGCATGGCGACATGGTCGAATGGTTTGGTGATAAAATCCTTTGCTCCTAAGAGAAATCCCTTCTGTTCGCTTTCAGAATCTTTCTGTCCGGTCAGAAAAATGACGGGTATCCTCCGGTATTCGGGCTGTTTTCGTATCTGCCTCAGGGTTTCATAGCCATCGATTCCAGGCATTTGAATATCCAGCAGGATCATGTCTGGTCTGCCAATTTTAAGGTAACGCAGCAGCTGTTCTCCCGAAATCAGTTTTGTAAGCCGGTAATGCGTCTGGAGCACACTCTCCGCCAGATCCAGATTAACCGGGTTATCATCGACCACAGCAATGTTTTTTCTGCTGTCCGTTCTCTCTTCCTGTACCTGCTCCTGTTCGCAGGGGCTTTCCCCTTCACGGTAGGTATCCAGTATCTCGGCGGCCCACTCAAACTCATAGCGCTCGTAGCAGTCACGCAGCTCATTGAGAAGAAGCGTGCTTTTTTCATCGCAAAGGTAATGCGTTTTTTCAGAAAAAAGAGCTTTCAGCATTTCTGTATCATAGGTTTTAAAGGCTTTTTCCAACTGGTTCAGCACACAGCTGTCAAAGTAAATATCATTTTGTTTTTCGGGCTGATTTTCCATTTCAGTCCGGTTTAAAAAACCTTCAATCTCTTTAACCGCGCGGCTTACACGTACGGTGAAAACTGGCAGCGTGGTACGGATTTTCGCCAGGTCTTTCTCATTTCCCTGCTGCTCCATCTTTTCGGCCAGCGCAGCAAGACCGGCAGCCGAAACAGCCGCACAGGCTCCCTTAAGACCATGTACCTCGATGATAAAACGCCGCATGTCGTTTTTGATTAACTCTGGCAGATCGGCTGTTTTGTCCTGGACGGTACGGTAAAATGTTCTTAAAATCTGGGTGTAAACAGAAATTGAACCGATCCGCGTAATCCCATCCCGGAAATCGATCTCCTCGGTTCTATAGCGCAGCAGCCACTGGGGAATATTCTCCGTTGCAGGACCAGTCTCTTTCTGCTGTCCGTCTGCCCTTGTATCGTTGGCCGCTTTCAGCCATTTTCTCAGGATGTCATGCATCCTGTGAATGTCGATGGGTTTTGCTAAAAAGCCGTTAAAGCCTTCGTTTTTATAAAACTGCTGGGCCTCCCGCGTGGCATTGGCGGTCAGTGCAATAATGGGCAATTTTTTATATTTTTCATCCGGCAGGGCCCTGATTGTTTTCAAAGCCTCTACTCCATCCATCTCAGGCATCATATGATCCATAAACACGAGATCGTAGTCCTGCTTCTGGACTGCCGCCACTGCCGCCACACCGGAAACGGCAAAATCAATCTGCATGCCGTAGGGCTCCATAAGTCCCTCGGCGATCTGAAGGTTCAGCTCATTGTCATCCACCACCAGTACAGAGACAAAAGGCATGGAACGAACCATGGTATTGCCTGCTCCGGGCTGTTTAGACGGACTGCTGATTTTTTCATTCTTATTAAGCACCATTGCCAGCTGCCCTGTGAACAGAGGAAGATAGACGCTTGTGTCATTCATCAGCGGATGTTCATTCAGATTCAACAGCGTGATAAAAGCAGCGTTTCCCATCTGTTCGGCGGTGTCAAGCATTCTTAAAACGGCTCGTTTGGCAAGGATATGTGTGTAACGGTTCTTTTCCATATACATATCAAAGGTTTCCCGCGTGTCACACAAGTCATAAGGTACGCCCAGTTTATCAAGGCAGTCTCCCTCGTAACGCCGCAAAAGCTCTGATGTTTCATAGACCAGTATCCTCAGCTTTCCGTTCACTTTTCCAACCATCGGCGTCTCGTCAGAAATCCCCTGGCAGACTGTCGCGGTAAAAACAGACCCTTTCCCATATTCGCTTTTCACCTTAATTCCTCCGCCCATCATTTCACAGAGGCTTTTGGCGATGCTGAGGCCAAGGCCGGTTCCCTCAACATTTCGGTTTCTGTGGGTATCTATCTGATTAAAGCTTGTAAAAAGCTTGTCCATATCTTTTTCTTTAATGCCAATGCCTGTATCCCGGACTTCAAACCGCAGGCAAAGCTGTCCGTTCTGGCCTTTCTCAAAGCTGATCCCGAGACGGATATAACCTTCATTTGTAAATTTAACGGCGTTGCCGACAAGGTTCAGAAGAATCTGCTTGGTTCTTCCCATATCCCCGATGAGCGCTTTCGGAATCATGGGATCAACATCGGTGAGGAATTCCACAGGCTTTTCGCCTATCCGTACAGCGATGATTACTGTCAAATCATAAAGCAGGGATTCCAGCTCATAAGGGGCTTCTGTAACCGTAAATTTCCCTGAATCCATTTTTGAGATATCCAGAATATCATTGATAATGGTCAGGAGGCCTTTCCCCGAGTTCATAATGCTCAGTACCTGATCGCGCTGCTTTGAGGTCAGATCATCCCTCAAAAGGATCTCGCTGATTCCCACCACCGCGTTCATTGGCGTGCGCAGTTCATGGCTGACATTGGCCAAAAAAGCTGATTTTTCGTCTGCTACCCTTTTCCGGCTTCTGGATACTGTATAAGAAAACACAGCAAAAAGTCCCAGAGCCATAAAAATAATCAGCATTGCTACTGCGATGACAATAAGCTCACGGGTCAAAGCCACGGTTTTTCCAACCACCACATCTTTTGCGACAACATTGACAACAGTCCAGCCGTTAAAGCCAATGGGCTTATAATAAGCGTATTTTTCCACGCCCATATTGGAATAGAGGGTCATTCCCTCCTTGTGAGCCGCCACATCATTTTTCAGGCTTTCCAAGCTGTAGCCTTCTTTAAAGCTGACACTTTCCAGCGCCCTGTACAGATTGTTAAAATCGAGGCTCTTGGTCCGGAGCACTGTATCGCCTTTCTGATCAATGATATAGGCATACCCTTCTCCGCCGAAACTGTCAAAGCTCAAAACCTTCCCCAGGTTTCTGATATCCATCATCGCCACCAGCACGCCGCTGCCGCCATCTTTTTCCCTCAGGGGCACTGCGAGCACAATGCCGCTGACTGCACGGTCTGTAAAAATTTTTCGGGTCAGGTCTCCAATGGCAGGCTGTCCCGCCATCGCCTCCTTGAAATAACGCTCATCATTGATACTTCCGCTCTGAGTTGAATCCGTGGCCCGCAGCATGCCGTCCGCAGCGGCATAGCCTGTATAGGCAAAGCCATACTGTTCCGCAAGGTCTTTCAGATAACGGATCCGTTCATTCTCCGAATCCATGGAGGCAACCGCTGAGGCGGCAGAGGACAGTGCCTGCTGAGTATCGTTGACTACGGTAGTCATATTTGTGCCGATGTAAGTAGCAACCTCTGAGAGATGCCTTTTATTCTCTTCTTCAAGGGCATTGTCAAATTTTCTGATATAAGCAGCCGCGATTCCTGCCAGCACGGCAAAAAAACAAAGAAAAATCACACTGATGAGTACTGCCTGCTTTTTATTTTTGATCAGCATCTTACTTTTTTTCAAAGGATGCCCTCCTTATATCCATAGGGATAAAATATAATCCTACGGTTCATTCCCGGCTGCGCGGCTTTTACGCGCGTTGTCCATATCCCTCAGGCAGGCGTCGGCTGTGTAATCCGTTTCCTGCATGTATCGTTGTATATAAGCCGCGTCGACCTGGGAAAAGCCTTTTAGTCTGAGCCAGGTAACGGAATCATAAAAATGCTGCTCGATCAGCCGGTCTGCCTCCACATACTGAGGGGTGGATATACTCCCCACCTGATTTTTGAAAATGGGAGCGGTATAAATACCCTCATAGTCGATATTATAATTGTAAGGATCGGCCATAAAAGTGATAAGGTCCAGCGCCGCATCGAGGTTTACACTGTTCTTACTGGCAAGCAGCAGCATTTGGTTTGGGCCTTCAAAGCATCCCTCCTCAGGAACGCCGATAAAGGCCGGCATCAGGCCAAATTGTGAGGCGTCTCCTTCAAAATCGGTATAAAGCCAGGTATCCCAGCAGATCATCATGGCATAACGCTCACTGGACATGGCACTGCTCATTCCCTCCCAGTTATTATCTGCGTAGCTATCGCCAAAGTATCCCTTCTGCGCAATGGTGCGGTACCACTGCACGATTGTTTTCATTTCCGGTATATCTGTATAAGAGAGGGTATTGTTATTGAGCCCTTCCAGTATTTCAGATTTCGAGGTAAAGCTGTCCATTGGAAACTGGCAGAGCAGCATGGTGCTGCCTTCATTGGGAAGGTACACAGGCGTTACGCCTTTTTCATAAAGAACCGCACAAACCTGCATAAATTCCTCCTGTGTGCGGGGAATCTCCAGATCATACGCCTTAAAAATCTTTTTATTGTACAGCATTCCGGAAACAGAGGCCTCCCCATGAGGCAGACCGATCACTTTACCATTGTAAATGGTCTGATTAAGGGCTGTATCTGTCAGGTCCTCCACCCATTGTGCCCCGGTGAAATCATAAAAATTTTCCTCTGGCTTCAGGTTATCCAGATTAATTCCGCCATAGCTCAACAGTATATCCGGCTTTTGCGCAGTATTGGATTGAAAAGCCGCCGGCACCTCCTCTGACATTTCCTGCTTCGAAAGATATCTTATCTCAAGGGTATTCCCCGTTATTTCCTGGTAGCGTTCAAAGGCCTTTTTTTGATAAGGCCGCTTAAGGTCGGTGTCATCGCCCCAGATGGTAATGGTCCGGTTCGATACAGTTCCCCATTCGTATTGGGGCGTTTCAAAGGCTGTCACCGACACGGTTTCTTTTTTCTGCCCGCAGCCTGTTAAAAGAAGCGCCGCTATCGCCACAAGGCAGACGCTCCGGCCAATATGCTTTTTCATTTTTCCCTCTATTTGATGCCGATCGACATATTATTTATTATTTAATCATTTACATATAAAATTATATCCCTTTTTCCGGTATTATTCAACAGGATAAAATCATTATCACTAATAAGTGATTAAAAATAAAAAAGCGGCACCCTAAGGGTGCCGCAGCATTGGCTTAATATTTTTCCTTCAGCATTTCTCCATGCCTGTTAAAGGTTTCGATGGCCGAAACTGCCAGCTCCTTGTTCATCATCTTTTCGAAGATATTATAAGGAATGGTAACAGAATGCGCGCCGCAGGCCAGGGTCTGTATGACCTGGTTGGTATTCTTAAAGCTTGCGCCCAGAATCTCACAGTCTAACTGGTGTTCATCAATAAAATCGCGGATAATGGAAACCGCCTTGTAGGGGTCCAGATCGTTGTTGGACATGCGGTTAATGTAAGGCGCAATACTGTCGCAGCCCGCCAGCGCGGCAAATATCCCCTGATCCGCAGAGTAAACGGCTGTCCCCAGAATTCTGCAGTCCGGGTATTTTTCGCGTATCTGCTTTACCACCTCCAGCCCTGCAATATCCATTGGTATTTTAAGACCGACACGCCCCGCGTTGTCGAGGGACAGAATTGTCTCGCAGTCCTCCAGGCGCTCCTCCACTGTTTCACCGATGGCCTGCACATAGATAAAACGCACCCCCATCTCCAGGATTTCACGCACCTTTTCCGCTCTGGGGGTCCGCTCGTTAAGAAGAATGGTTGGATTGGTCGTAACGCCTTTAAAAACGCCGGTTCTCATGGCCTTTTTAATTTCCTCAATATTCGCTGTATCTAAAAACATTTTTTATTCCTCCCTTTATTTTGTGCAACGATTATAACAAAACTGTCTTAAAATATTTCAAAAAAAGCTCCGGAGTCAGTTTCTCTGACCTCCGGAGCTCGGTTCGTTCTAAATGTTCTTTAATAAGCTTCTACAAATAATTCAAAGTATTCTCTGCCGTGCTTGCAGGCCGGGCATACCTTTGGCGCTTCCTTGCCTTCGCTGATATAGCCGCAGTTTCCGCATTTCCATTTGACAGATTCTGAACGCTTAAATACGCGTTCCTTTTCAATGTTTTCAGCTAATTTTAAATAGCGGGCTTCATGGGCTTTTTCAACCTCTACAATATATTTGAAGGTAGCCGCAATATCTTTAAAGCCTTCTTCTTCAGCGGTTTTTCCAAAGTTATTGTACAAGTCGCTCCATTCTTCGCGTTCGCCGGCAGCGGCGTTGATCAGATTGGTGCGGGTGTCGTCACTCAAGCTGACAGGATATTCTGCGGTAAAGCCGACCATCATGGCTTCGCCGTCCAGACCTTCATTTTCCACGATGTATTTGTAGAACATTTCGGCGTGTTCTTTTTCATTGGCTGCTGTTTCCAAAAAAATATTCTGGATCTGAATATAGCCTTCCTTTTTAGCTTTTGACGCAAAAAAAGTATAACGGTTGCGGGCCTGGCTTTCACCTGCAAATGCCTTCATCAGATTTTCCAGTGTTTTCGTTCCTTTTAATTTACCCATTTTGTTTATTCCTCCTTGAAACAAGACGTTCTTATATTATTTATACACCTATTTCAGAGGAATAAACAGGTTCTTAAAATCTTTTCAGCGCTCGTAGGTCCGGATGAGGTTTTCTGCAACCTGCCGGGGTGATATCCGCATATCCATTGCCTGCTTCTGTATGTAACGATGGGCCTGTTCCTCGGTCATATTCAGATAACCCATCAGGCACAGCTTGGCCCGGTAAATGATCTTAATATCATCCATTTTCTTTTGCAGCTTTTCGTTCTGTTCCTTAAGACGCTGCATCTTTTCCTTTGAGTGCAGCACAAACTTGATGTTCTGGGTCAAAAACTGGCGGTTGATGGGCTTAGACACCACGAAGGCTGTTGTGTCCATCAGCTTGGCCTCCACATGTTCTACCAGCTCGTTTTTTACGATAAGCACTACGCCGATCAGATACTTTTCGATCGTATCAAGGGCCAGCTCGATACCGAACTCATCGCCCAGGGGGGTATTGATAATGACCATATCATACTCTATTTCCTGAAGACGCCTTCGGCCTTCACTGCCGGAGGGGACCGCGTCAATCATGCTGAAATCCATACCCCGCATGATCTCCGTCAGTGCTTTTGTAATCTCGTTCTGCCTGCATACCAACAACACATTACTCATTATTTCATCCCCCCTTTTTTCAGGTTTTTATTCTTCCCAGATTAGAAGGTTGAAAAATAACGGTCAATTTCCCACTCATGGACCATTCCGATGTATTGTCTCCATTCCCAGCTTTTAAGCTGAATATATTTCTGCGCTGTCTTCTCGCCGAGGACTTCTGTCACCAGGGTATCCTTTTCCATTTCTCCCAGCGCTTCCCTTAATGTCATGGGCAGTTTTTGAAGCGCTGCGGGCGCTTCCCCCAGCGGATCCATCAGAGGCAGTTTCTTTTCAATCCCCTCAAGGCCGGCTGCCAGAACCAGCGCAAAGGTAAGATAGGGATTGCAGGCCGGGTCCGGGCTTCTGAGCTCCATACGGCAGTAATCGCCCACAGCGGCCGGGATACGAATAAGCGGCGATCGGGAGCCGTAGCCCCAGCTGACAGTCTGGGGCGCTTCGTAGCCGTCCATCAGACGCTTGTAAGAATTGACCAGCGGGTTGGATAGCGCGCTGATCCCTCGGATATGCCCGAGCACACCGGCGGCAAACCATCTGGCTTCATCGGTCAGCCCGCCGAAATCACTGGTAAAAATATTTTCGCCGTCTCTCATAAGCGACATATTAATATGCATGCCGCTGCCTGGCTGACCATTGAGGGGCTTTGGCATAAAGGTGGCATGCAGGCCGTTGCGCTGGGCAATGGTCTTAACCACTGTCTTAAAGGTCATGATGTTGTCCGCGGACTCCAGGGCGCCACTGTATTTAAAGTCGATCTCATGCTGTCCCCGGGCCGATTCATGATGGGAGCTTTCGATTTCAAACCCCATTTCCTCCAGCGTCAGGATAATCTCACGCCGCGTATTTTCGCCGCGGTCAAAGGGAGCCAGGTCAAAATAGCCGGCGTCGTCAACCGGCTCTCTGGTCGGCTCGCCGTTTTCCCCAAGGCGGAACAGAAAGAATTCACATTCTGCGCCCACGTTAAAGCGATAGCCCAGCTTCTCGGCTTTTTTCATCTGCTCCTTCAATATATAACGGCTGTCTCCTTCAAAATTCGTACCGTCCGGGTATTTCACATCGCAGAGAATTCTGGCCACCTTGCCCTGCTGCGGCCGCCAGGGCAGAATCTGAAGGGTGGACAGGTCTGGGTGCAGGATCAAATCAGAATGATCCGCATCCAGACAGCCTGCCACAGAATTGGCGTCAAAGGGCACACCATAGAGAATGGCGCGCTCGATCTGCTCGTTGGATATGGCGATATTTTTGCTCTGCCCATAGATATCGCAGAACTGCATCCGGATAAATTTAATATCATTTTCCTCAATATAACTGACGGCATCGAGTGTTTTTTTGCCAAGATTCATTTTCTCTCTCCTTAATACGCTGTATATAAATCATTATAAGGATTGTTGGCGCCTGGTGTCAATTTATAAAAGGGTTTTGCTAAAATCTCCTTAATATCAGCGTCAAAATAATGACAGTAGTTTTCAATACAGGCCATGGCCGGCTCCAGCATTGCAGGTGTGCACAGCTCTGCCACTACCTGCGGTGCCAGCTCTGTGGGCGGCACATCACTGCGGATATACATGGCTCCGCCGTGCATACCCGTCCCACAGTAGCCGCCTGCCGGAAAAGCGTTTTCCACGCCCAGCCCCAGAACCACAATGGTCCCGCCGGCCTGATACTCGCCCAAAAAAGACCCGACCTTTCCGCCGATCACCACCACGGGCTGGTGCTCCATATAAGCTTTCATGTGAATGCCTGCGCGGTAGCCTCCGTTGCCGCGGATGTAGATGTTGCCGCCGCGCATGCCATAGCCCAGGGTATCGCCGCCGTTTCCATAAACCACGATATCGCCGTTATCCATGGTGTCGCCCACTGCATCCTGCACGTTGCCGTAAACCGTAATATTTGTGCCGCTTAAATATGCCCCCATGGCATTGCCCGGTGTGCCGTAAACCGTAATATTTTTGTTTTTAACGCCAGTACCAATATAGCGCTGGCCCAGAACCCCCTTGATGGTAATCTCACGGTCCTCTGCTGCCTTTACCTCACGGTTTAGCTCGGTATAATATTTTTTTCCTGCTTCAATGATCATCCTTGTTCCTCCTAATGCTCTGCACTGAGCTTTGCATAACGTTCCCCGGGTTTAAAAGCCATGAGGCCCGGCTCTTTTATCAGCCTTTGCATATCCACTGTCTCAAGGGGAATCTGTTCGCGGATCATATCGGTATAAATACCGCCGCGACAGCAATTACCGATGATGATACAGCCCTTTAAAACGCCGTCCTTTATATAAAACTTCTTATAGCTTTCATCGGTTTTAACAGTAGTGGCTTCGCCGATATAGCTGCCTGCCGTCATCATATACAGGCCCAGAAGCCCCATGGAATTTACCGGAAAGGCCTTTTCGTACACAGCGCTGCCGCCGGCCATATTTTGTCCTGCCACCTCACCCTGCATATAGGCATTTGGCAGAATCGCCATGTTTTTAGCCGTCTGTGAGGTACTATCATAGCTCTGGGTACAGTCTCCAGCCGCGTAAATATCCTTCAGGCTGGTCTGCTGGTGATCATCGGTCACAATCCCACGTTCCACCTTTCCGCCAGCCTGCTCGACCAGTGACATCTCCGGTCTTGTCCCCACTGCCAGAATAAGAATATCATAGGGGAGAAGCTCACCGTCACTCAGAGCAACCTCCATATCGCCGATTTCGGTAATACTGGTTTCCAGCTTTAAAACCATTCCCCGGCTCATCAGATGCGCCTTGATAATCTCTGCGCTTTCTGCGTCCAGAACACTGGGCAGCACCCGGTCTGCCAGATCTACTACCGTCACACCCGCGCATTGTCCCACAACCGCTTCAGCTGCCTTCAGGCCAATGAGCCCCGCGCCTAAAATGACGACTTTAGAATTTTTATCCAGAATCTCACCCACGCCAGCCGCGTCATCCATGGTTGTAAAGGTAAAGGTGTTTTTGGCCGTCTCCCTCCCCTTGATCGGCGGCACAAAGGGAACAGAGCCCGTCGCCACCAGAAGCTTTTCATAGGCGATGACCCTGCCGTCCGCCAGGCGCACCTGGTTCTTTTCCGGGTCAATGCGCTCTGCCCTTGTACCAAGTATTACCTCACAGGCATTTTTTTCATAAAAATCCTCATCCCGGTAAATCATTTTCTCCTGGGAGACTTTGCCCTCCAGCCAGTAGGAGATCAATGGTCTTGAATAGGTGTGGTGTTTTTCTGCGCTGATAATCGTGATGCTGCCGTCCTGATCCTCTTTGCGGATACCCATGACGCCGCCGATGGCTCCGGCGGAATTTCCGATGATTAAATACTTTGTCTTATTCATTGACAGCACCCCTTTCTTCAAAAACAATGGCACGGTTCGGACAGTTTTTAACACAGGCTGGCTCACCGCCGTTTTCTGTGCACAGTTCACATTTCAGCATGGTTTTCGTGTGACCAACCACCAGACAGCCGTAGGGGCACATGGCAATACAGGTACGACAGCCCACGCAGCGTGTATCGTCGATTTTAATCACACCATCTTCCCCGACCGATAAAGCGCCGGTAATGCAGCCCTTGACGCAGTAGGGTGTTTTGCAGTGGCGGCAGGAAACCGCAAAATGGATTTCCTCCCCGTTTTCCATACCATCCTCCACACGGATGCGCGGCAATGGTTTTTCCTTTCGATTAAAGGCCTTGAACATATCCTCCTCGCCGGAGTTTGCAAAAGCACACTGATATTCGCAAAGGTGACAGCCCAGGCACCATTCTTCATTGACATATACTCGTTTCATCATTAAACCCCCGCATGTTTTATTCCTAATATTTCCAATTCCTTATCGGACAGGCCAATGCCCCGCAGCATCAGGCGGTTTCCCTTGAGAGACTCGATGGAGTTGATGCCCATACCGCCCATCATTTCCTGGATTTCATGATTCCAGGCACGCATGAGGTTGGTGAGGCGTTGTGCGCCAATTTCCGGATTCAGCCGTTTTACAAGATCCTCACGCTGTGTGGCGATGCCCCAGTTGCAGCGGCCGCTCTGGCAGTGGCGGCATAAATGACAGCCGAGGGCCAGAAGGGCGGCAGTGCCAATATAGCAGGCATCTGCGCCAAGGGCAATGGCCTTGACCACATCGGCGGAGCTGCGGATGCTGCCGCCGACAACGATGGAGATATCATTGCGGATCTGCTCATCCCTCAGACGCTGATCCACCGCCGCCAGCGCCAGTTCAATGGGAATCCCAACGTTGTCACGGATACGGGTCGGCGCCGCGCCGGTACCGCCTCTAAAGCCGTCAATGGCAATGATGTCTGCGCCCGAGCGCGCAATGCCCGATGCAATGGCGGCCACATTGTGAACCGCGGCGATTTTGACAATCACCGGCTTAGTGTAGCCGGTGGCCTCTTTTAATGAAAAAATCAACTGACGCAGGTCCTCAATGGAATAAATATCATGATGGGGCGCTGGTGATATGGCGTCAGCCCCTTCTGGAATCATGCGGGTTTTTGACACCTTTTCCCCGATTTTTTTACCGGGCAGATGACCGCCGATTCCGGGCTTTGCACCCTGTCCCATTTTAATCTCAATGGCGGCACCGGCCATCAGGTAATCCTCATGCACGCCAAAGCGGCCGGAAGCTACCTGGACGATGGTGTTTTGCCCGTACTGGTACAGGCCCTTGTTTAAACCGCCCTCGCCGGTATTGTAGCAGGTTCCAAGCTCCGTTGCCGCACGGGCAAGGGACTTGTGGGCGTTTTCGCTGATGGAACCGTAGGACATGGCCGAAAACATAATGGGCAGCTCCAGCTCAATCTGCGGTGGAATCTCGGAAATAATGTTTCCCTCTTTATCCATCTCCAGCTGACCAGGCTTTTTACCCAGGAACACCTTTGTCTCCATTGGCTCGCGCAGCGGGTCGATGGACGGATTAGTTACCTGGCTGGCGTTAATGAGCATTTTATCCCAATATACCGGGTATTCGTTGGGGTTTCCCATGGAGGAGAGCAGGACACCGCCGCTGCCCGCCTGGCGGTAAACTTCCTCGATGGTGCTCTGCTTCCAGTTGTAATTTTCCCTGAACTGGTTGTCGGTCTTGACAATCTTAAGGGCGCGTGTCGGGCACATACTCACACAGCGCTGGCAGTCCACACAGCCGGTCTCGTCTGCTTTCATAACATCCAGCTCTGCATCATAGCTGTGCACCTCGTTGGCGCACTGTCTTTCGCAGACCCGGCATTTGATGCAGCGGTTTGGATTTCTGACAATTTCGTATTGCGGATAAATATAATTGATTCCCATTGTTTATTCTCCTTCACGATTCACTCGGACAATGATGGGTTCACCACCCTTTGGCGCCCAGATATCGCCTACATCCGGACACACCGCGCGGATAGCGCTTTCCTCACTGGCGATATAAACCACCTCGTCCTTTTCCCCGGCCACCATCGAACGCAGCTTCAGCCGGTCGTTCAGTGCCATTAATCCATCGGTAAAACCACACATGATTGAAAAGGGACCGGTGATCAGCAGGCTGGCAAAGGTGTTGCGGAGTGTTTTAAAGCGTCTGGCCTTCTCCGGCTCCATCTTTTCGATTTCTTCCCAGAAAGGCGCAGCGATGATGCTGGCAATGTCCTCAAAATCAAAGCCTTGCTTGCGGTTTAAAAAATCAATAATGTAGGTAATAACCTCTGTATCGGTCAGAAGGGTGCACTTATAATCGAACATCTCAATGAAACGCCGGTTTGCATCGTAAGAGGAAATCTCCCCATTGTGGACAATAGAGTAATCCAGAAGCGCGAAAGGATGGGCGCCGCCCCACCAGCCTGGCGTATTGGTCGGATAACGGCCATGGGCTGTCCAGCAGTAGCCGTCATATTCCTCAAGCTTGTAAAAATCACCGACATCCTCAGGAAACCCAACAGCTTTAAAAACGCCCATGTTCTTTCCGCTTGAAAAGATATAGGCGCCGTCGATATAGGTATTAATGTAGAACACTGTATCAACAATAAATTTTTCTTCATCAATTTCGCCCTTCTCCTCCTGTATTTTAGTGAAGATCGGATCGACAAAGTAACGCCATATCAGAGGCTCGTCCTTGATATTTTTATTTTTACGCACGGGTATCCGGCTCAGATTAACCACGTCAAAGTATTTATCCAGATAGCGCTCCGTTTCCTGTCTGGCTTTAAAGTCGTCATAAAAGACATGAAACGCGTAGGAGTCTGCGTATTCCGGATAAATTCCATATCCCGCAAAGCCGCCGCCCAGCCCGTTCGAACGATCATGCATAACCGCGATAGAATCCACAATCTGGCTGCCGTTAATCACAGGTTTTCCCTTTTTATGTATGATTCCCGAGATCGCACAACCGCTTGGGATTCTGATTTGTCCTTCTTTTTTTAACATAGCTCTCTCCTTCTTTTACGTAAATTGAATACCGCATTGTCTCTGAATTAAAACAATAAAAAAAGAACATGACGAACCAACCCCTGATCAAAACTTCAAAAACACATTTTAAACGCGCATATGTCAGATTGGACAACGCCAGTGTTATCCATCTTTACATATACAGTCTGTTTTGATCCTGTACGGTTCGAACGCCATTGTTCTTAATTGAGTACTTATTTATTTTTAATATTTATACCATAGATTGTATACAAGTTCAATCAAAAATTGCCTGATAAGGATTGCAAAATGTATACAATATGCTCCTGTAAATTTATTGTAATCTTGATAACCGTTTCAATGCATTTTTCTTTAAAAACCCCTTTACAACCCTCTGGAATTGGTCTATAATGACATCACAACTTGAGAGAAACGCGGAAACAACATTCCGCAATTGAAGATAGCAATGGTGCTGTTGAGAGTGTTTTCGCACTTTTAATAGCGCCTTTTTTTATTATCTTCTTTGCTTGAGTTTAAAAAGTTAATGACGGTATCTTTCTTCCACAGGCAGTTGCATCTATTTTTATTGACAACCAATGCTTCCTTAAAATGAACTGTTTATAAGTTCCTCAGGATACCTTAATTAATCGGCGGAGAAACGCCTCAATTTCTCCGCCTCCTCATGGAATGATTGCCGCGCAGAGAAATCTCCCTTTCTTCTGTGACGGTTAATCTTTCCCTTTACATTATAAACGACCCCATGTATCATTATCATACGCAGGAAAAATAAAATCATATTATCTATATTTAGGAGGCTGTTATGTCTGAAGAGTTAGAAGTAAAAGATTGTAAGAATGACGTTATTGATCTTTTCGGTTCAAAAGTGTTTAATATTACGGTAATGCGCAAGCGTCTGCCAAAGCACATTTACAAGTCCATGATGAGTACCATCAAAGAAGATACCCCTCTGGATGAAAATGTGGCCGAGGTTGTCGCAAACGCCATGAAGGACTGGGCTCTGGAACAGGGCGCCACCCACTTCACGCACTGGTTCCAGCCAATGACCGGTATCACCGCAGAAAAGCACGACGCTTTCATCAGCCCGACTGAAGAGGGCAAGGTCATCATGGAATTCTCCGGTAAAGAACTGATCAAGGGCGAGCCAGACGCTTCCTCCTTCCCTTCAGGCGGCCTTCGCGCAACCTTTGAAGCAAGAGGCTACACTGCGTGGGACCCGACCTCTTTTGCTTTTGTAAAAGGAACAACACTGTATATTCCAACAACCTTTATTTCCTACTCCGGTGAAATTCTGGATAAAAAAACACCGCTTTTAAGATCCATGAAGGTTATCAGTGATGAAGCCATCCGTATCCTCAGACTCTTTGGCAAAACGGATGTCAAAAAGGTTACAACCACAGTCGGCGCAGAGCAGGAATACTTCCTGATCGAAAGAGATATGTATAAAAAGCGTAAGGACTTGATCCTCACCGGCAGAACCCTGTTCGGCTCAAAAGCTCCTAAGGGCCAGGAAAAGGAAGACCACTATTTTGGCCGTATCCGCGGACGTGTCTGCCACTTCATGCGCGACGTTGACCGCGAATTATGGGAGCTTGGCATTCCCTCAAAAACCCGCCACAACGAGGTTGCCCCCGCACAGCATGAGCTGGCGCCGGTTTTCTCAACCTCTAACCTGGCTACTGACAACAACCAGCTGATCATGGAAACGCTGCAGCGGGTAGCCTTCAGACACGACCTGCAGTGCCTGCTTCATGAAAAGCCCTTTGCCGGCGTCAACGGCTCCGGTAAACACAATAACTGGGCTTTAAGCACAGATACCGGTGAAAACCTGCTGAACCCAGGTAAAACCCCCTCCGAAAACCTACAGTTCTTAACCTTCCTGGTCGCTGTGATCGAAGCGGTTGACCGCTATCCTGAGTTACTGCGCTGTACGGTTGCAAGCGCCGGCAACGATCACCGGCTCGGCGCAAATGAGGCTCCGCCAGCCATTGTATCCATCTTCCTGGGCGACCAGCTGACACCAGCGCTTAAATCACTCGAAACCGGTAAACCGGTCGAAGAAGCAAAAGATCTGGTGATGGACTTGGGCGTAGACGCAGTGCCAAACTTTATTGTTGATGCAACCGACCGTAACCGTACTTCGCCGTTTGCCTTTACCGGCAATAAGTTTGAATTCAGAATGCTTGGCTCAAACCAGTCCATCGCCGGCCCGAACATTGCCCTCAACACAATGGTTGCTGAGGTACTCGGCGAGTTTGCTGATAAGCTGGAAGCGGCAGATGATTTCAAACCCGCACTGATCGAACTGCTAAGAGAATCCCTTAAAGCACATAAACGCGTTGTATTCAACGGTAACAACTACTCTGAAGAGTGGGTTCAGGAGGCAGAACGCCGCGGTCTGCCAAACCTGAAAGCTACACCGGATGCTTTTGCAACCTATTGTGAACCTAAAAATGTCGAGCTGTTTGATAAACACGGCATTTATACCCACGGCGAGCTGGATGCCCGTCAGGAAATCCATTTTGAGGATTACAGCAAAACCCTAAACATCGAAGCCTTAACCATGCTGACCATGGCAAAACGTGAAATTCTTCCAGCGGTTCTGGACTACACCAAGGATCTGGCAGCTATTTTAACACAGAAAAAAGCCCTCGGTGATTTCATCGACGCAACAGCGGAAGAAACAGTACTGGAGACTGTCTCTAAATTATCCGGCTCTCTGGTTAAAAAGGTCGAAATTCTCGATAAAACCGTCATTGAAGCCCAGGGCATCGAGGATGTGCAGGAGCAGGCCAGATTCTACCAGAATAAGGTCATTGAAGCCATGGAAAGCCTGCGCGCAACCGCAGACGAGCTGGAAACCATGGTCGGTGAAAAATACTGGCCATACCCCATCTATGAAGACCTGCTCTTCTATGTATAATGATATAACCCTTTCTTAATCGGCTCAAAGAGGAGCCCGCAATTCTGGAAATCGATCCAGAAGCGGGCGCCTCTTTTTTATTATAAAATCTAAAAGGAGGTTCTTATGAAAAAATTAGAAATAGTCATTAAGCCCGACATGCTGGAAGATTTAAAAGACCTTTTAAATACCTGCGATGTACAGGGAATGATGATTACCAACATTATGGGCTACGGTAACCAAAAGGGCTTTAAAAAATCCTACCGCGGTACATCCTATACCGTAAACTTTTTGCCAAAAATCAAGGTTGAAACCATCACAGATGATGAGACTGCCGACATCATCATCAAGCTGGTGACCGACCGTCTTACCACTGATGAAATCGGCGGTGGTAAAATCTTTGTTTATGATGTCTCCGACGTTATCCGTATCCGAACTGGCGAAACTGGCTCGGACGCCCTTTAAGAACAGCTCGGTATCTCCTTACTGTTCAGCACTTTTCGATTTACTAAAGCAATAAACAATTTTTAAAACGCACTTATAACAATTAAATACTCAAACCATTATTTATCAACGGGGATAGATTTTGATTTTTACACACTCTATAAAAATCAAAACCGATCCCTTATTTTTTTTATTCAGAAAGAGGTCTTATTATGGAAATGCAGCAATTAGCAGATATTGTATGGGTTTTCCTGGCAGCCTGCCTTGTTATGTTCATGCAGCCAGGCTTTGCCATGGTAGAAACTGGCTTTACCCGCGCCAAAAATGCCGGTAATATTATCATGAAAAATTTCGTCGACTTTATGGTCGGCTCTGTCCTGTTCCTGTGTGTGGGTTTTGCCGTTATGTTTGGCGGCGACGGCGCCATCATCGGCACTGCCGGTTTCTTCAATCCCACTGCCCTGTCTCTGGATCAGTTTGACGCTGTTACGCCAGAGCTGTTCATTTTCTTTCAGACGGTTTTTTGCGCAACCGCAGCCACCATCGTGTCTGGCGCTGTTGCCGGAAGAACAAAATTTACCGCCTACTGTATTTGCTCTGCCTTTGTCAGCCTCATCATCTACCCCGTTTCAGGCCACTGGATCTGGGGCGGCGGCTGGCTGGCACAGATGGGCTTTATCGACTTTGCCGGCTCCACCGCTGTCCACTCCGTGGGCGGCTGGGTTGCACTGATGGGCGCAATTATGGTTGGGCCGCGCATCGGTAAATACAATAAAGACGGCTCAGCCAATGCCATTCCAGGCCATTCTCTGACACTGGGCGCCTTGGGCGTATTCATCCTTTGGTTTGCATGGTTTGGCTTTAACTGCGGCTCCACACTGGCTGTAAACGGCGATATCGGCCATATTGCCATGACCACCAACCTGGCTGCCTGTGTCGGCGGTTTAACCGTCATGTTCTTTACCTGGCTGCGCTATGGAAAGCCTGATGTCTCCATGACACTCAACGGTGTGCTGGCAGGACTGGTCGGCATCACTGCCGGCTGTCAGGTCATCACGCTGTGGGGCGCACTTCTCGTTGGTCTGATCTGTGGCATCACCGTCTCCCTCCTGGTTCCTTTTATCGACGCAAAGCTCAGAATCGACGATCCTGTGGGCGCCATCAGCGTCCACGGCGGCTGCGGCGTTATGGGTACTCTGCTGGTTGGCCTTTTAGCCAACTACGCGCCCGGCACCGAGGACGCTGTCACCGGATTGCTTTACGGCGGCGGCTTCACCCTGCTGGGTGTTCAGCTTCTGGGGATTATCTCAGTGGCCGCCTGGGCTCTTTTAACCTCTGGCGCAATGTTCTTCATCATTAAAAAATGCCACGGTCTCCGGGTTCCGCGGGTGGTCGAAATTGAGGGGCTCGATGTTCATGAGCATGGATGCGAGGCCTATGCAGACTTTGTAAGCAGAATCCAGTAAATATTAAAGCATCAGAAACCACTGTTAAATTCGCTCTCCTTCAACAAGCCTCTCCGCCTTTGGGCGAGAGGCTTGTTTTTTTAGCTTTCCAGGCATATAATAAGGCTAACCAACACGCAATAAAAAGGAGTTCCTTATGAAAACCATACTCGCCTCTGCGTCACCGCGGCGCAAAGAGCTCATGACCCTGGCTGGCATTCCCTTTGAAGCCCGCCCGGTAGACGCTGATGAAACCATTCTCTGCTGTACCCCGCCAGAGGGCGCGGTCATGATGCTGGCCACCCGAAAAGCCCAGCTGGCCGCCGAACATTTCCCGGATGATCTCATCATCGGCGCGGATACCATCGTCGCGGTCGGTAAGCACATTTACGGTAAGCCTGATACCAGTGAAGAGGCCTTTGAGATGCTCTCCGCGCTCTCCGGCAAAACGCATCAGGTCTTTACAGGCGTCTGTATTTACACCAAATCCGGCCATCGAAACGCCTTCTGCACACGCACAGATGTTACTTTCTTTCCTCTGTCTGAGGAAGAAATACGGGCATATATCGCCACCGGAGAACCCATGGATAAGGCCGGCGCCTACGGCATTCAGGGAAAAGGCGCCCTGCTTGTGGAAAAGATTGATGGTGATTACTACAATGTGGTCGGCCTGCCCATCAGCCGGCTGGTACGAGAACTCAAAAGCTTTAAAGCGCAGATAGGACAGTCCCAAAAATAAGCCGCTTCACTCTCCGTTAAAGAGCGAGGCCAGCACAATGCTTGCCATGATCAGAGCAGCGCCAAAAATACCGCTGAGCGTGAGGCGTTCCCCCAGTAAAAAGAATGAAAAAAAGGCTGTAAAGATGGGTTCCGAGCAAAGCGCCAGCGATACAAAGACAGCTGACAGATGCTTAAGGGCAACATTTTGAAGCAGGTAAGCTATTACCGTACAGCCAATAGCCAGATACACCACGGCGGACCATCCAGCGAGTCCGGCCTGGGTGAGCACCCGTCCATCCTCCAGAAGAAACGCAAAAATAAAGCAGATCACTGCTGCCACACCAGATTGAATGGTCGACAATACCTCTGGCCCGATATTGGTTATATGCTTTGAGCTGTAAGTAATCGTCGCCGCGTAGGAAACCGAGCTGAGCAGAGCCAGCAGCTCACCGATTCCAAAACTAAAGCTCCCCTGGCTTCCACACAGAAAATACAAGCCCAGCACGACCAGCCCGACAAAGAGAAGCGTCCGTTTTTTTAATTTTTTGCCCAGAACGATATAGGACATGAATGGAGTAAAAATAACCGCCAGTGCCATCAAAAACCCTGCAATGGTGGCGCTGCTGTAAATGAGCGCCAGCGTTGAAAAAATAAAGGCCGCAGAATTAAAAATACTGATAGCCACCGCGTCCTTAAAATTATTTTTATTGATCTGTGCCTTGATCTTTTTGTAAAATAAACCATAACAGATGATAAAGGCAATCAAGAAACGCAGGGCAAGACAATAAAAAGGGGAGATCGTTTCCATCCCTATTTTAGCAACAGGATTCCCCAGTCCCCAGAACATGCACTGCAAAATAATAAAGCTTCCGTATACAATACTTTTTGAATTTTTCATCAACACACCATTTCCCGGCCGGTCTTTTTTGTTTTTAGGTAAGTACTTCCCAGTCTAAGCTTTTCAGGACAATTCGTCAAGCAAATCTTCAAAATAAAAACCAGTTTTGATCACATGGATCAAAACTGGTTTTTATTTTAATAAAGAGATTTAACTAACTGCAGCGTCATCCGCTTCTACAACCACTGCGGTTGGCTGCGGAGCCGCTTCCGGTTCATCATTACTCGGCGTCTGGTCTGGCGTTGGAGCAGGCTCAGGTTCTGGTTCTGGCTCAGGTTCTGGAGCAGGCTCAGGCGCTGGTTCCGGAGTGGGCGCGGGAGCTGGTTCAGGCTCAGGCGCTGGCGTCACTGCCGGTGTTTCCGGCGCTGGTGGCGTTACCGTTTGTTCAGGCGCAGCAGTGACTTCCTGTCTTGGTGCTGCGGTTTCTGTGCTCTGAGAAGCTGAAGATGGCTCTTCTTTACGGTTTTCAGGCTGTTCCAGAGACTGTGTGATCATCGGCAGCGGGGGCTGTGACATCTGAAACGGGCTGGCGTTGGGGTCCATATTGATGGCATTACCCTCTGCCTTACGTTCGATGGGGTGGTTCAGCACATTGATTTTACCGGTTGCCACACCGCCAGTAATGTTGGCAGGCGAATTGACATACATGGTATTAATACTGCCGTCTCCTCCAAGGGTCATCTGCGCCTCAGAGGCAAAATTATCAATTACAGCGCCGTTTGTCAGGGTAACATTACTACCCTTGGCGCCGTTAGTCAGCAGCATGGTCTGGATATTTGCACCCACAACAGCATCCACTCTCGCGTTCAAATCAAGGGTTTCTACCGGAGCGTTAATATTCAGGCGGCACCCTGCGGCACCTGGACTGACCACTATCTTTTTCATACTGCTGTTAATGGTAACTTCTGTTTGCTGTCCATCAATGACCATCTGATCAACACCGGCATCGGGTGTGACGGTAAGATTGCTGCCGCCAGCGACCTGAGAAATTTTAACCTCAGGTATTTTTCCGCCGATTTCGGCTGCTGCCGGGCTGCTGACAAAAAAGCTGTTGCCGCGAGATGCTTTATCGAGCGTTACAACCGTTCCGGTTTTATTGACGATAAGATCCTGGAAACTGGTGTTTTCCAGATGGACGGTTTTACTGTCTGCATCGGGAATAACGAAAATGTCTCCATCCACCTGGGTATTACGGACATAAATATCACCTTCCGCGCTCCCCTCCCTAATGGTCATATCGCCCTGAACCCTTTCATTACTGGTCAGGGTCACAGACCCGTCGGCAGCGGTGACTGGTTCATTGGTATCATTGGCGCTAACATACTGCACGCAGCCAAAGACAAATAAAGCAATGACAGACATGACAGCAACAGTGGTTGCCATGGATTTTTTCTTCAAAATCGCATTCCCCCTTTTTATAGAATTCAATTAACTTTATTGTACCCCAAAACGAGTGAAAGTCACAGTCAATTTCAGTAATAACAGGACTCATTTGGTAAAATTAAGAAACCCGGCAGCCAATACTGGCTGCCGGGTAAAAAATCTCTTATAGTCCCCGAAAGAGATTACTGATTACATTCAATGTTTATTTTTTAATTTCTTTAAAGGCCTCTGTCTGAGCGGTAATCCCTTTTTCCGCCGCAAACCGTTCGATGCTGGAAGCGCCGAAGAAACCGTCAATACCGTCGATACGGTCAATAACATATTTGGCATCCTCTGGTTCTGCAATCGGGCCGCCATGGCAGATAACCATAATGTCCGGATTAACTTCACGGCCGGCTTCCATGATGTCGCGTACTTTTACAACACAGTCATCCAGCGTTAAAGCAGTTTTCGCGCCAATGGTTCCTTTAGTGGTTAACCCCATGTGTGCAACTAAAATATCCGCGCCGGCTTCTGCCATTTTACGTGCCTGGTCTGGATCAAAAACATAAGGTGTCGTCAGAAGATCCAGCTCATGCGCTTTACGGATCATTTCAACTTCCAGATCATAACCCATGTCTGTTTCTTCCAGATTCTGTCTGAAAACGCCGTCGATCAAACCAACAGTCGGGAAGTTCTGAACGCCGCTGAACCCCATGTCTTTTAATTCTTTTAAGAAAACATCCATAACGCGGAAAGGATCTGTACCGCAGACACCAGCAAGTACTGGGGTATCCTTAACAACCGGCAGTACCTCAGACGCCATTTCAACAACGATCTGGTTAGCGTCGCCATAGGACAGCAAGCCCGCCAGAGAGCCGCGTCCAGCCATTCTGTAACGGCCGGAGTTGTAGATAATCAGCATGTCTGCGCCGCCGCGTTCACTGCTTTTAGCTGTGATCCCGGTACCTGCGCCGACACCAACTAAAATATCGCCTTTAGCTCTCTGTTCCTTATACATTTTAACAATTTCCGCTCTTGTTTGTTGATTCATTATCGTTCTCCTTTAAATATTTTATTTATTTTGCAGCCTGCATTAAGTCGATTAATCTTTGAGCTGCCGCTTCTGCAAATTCCTTATCATTGACATGCATGTCAAATTCTTCCAGATCCACCACATCGCGGTTAACTTCACTGCGGATGGTATCAAAGAGCATTTTATCCTCTTCTGGACCATAAAAGGGCTCACCCTCAGCGTCAATACCTGATACCCCTTTAAGCGGTAGCATGATGGTTGCCGGCCCTTTGGCTGCGCTCAGCTTTTCCGCGATAACATGGCCGATTTCCTTATTTTCTTCTACGGTTGTCCGCATGAGAGTAATCATCGGATTATGCTTATACAGATTACGCCCCTTGAATTTTTCCGGGACAGAATCCATTGGGCCAAAGTTAACCATATCGACAGCGCCGACCGAAACAACCTGTGGAACACCCATTTTACCGGCTGCTTCCAAACGGTGCGGGCCTGCCGCTAAAATACCGCCGACCAGCTCGTCGGCCCATTCCGTTGTCGTAATATCCAGGACACCCTCGATAAAGCCGCCTTCCACCAGGGCTTCCATAGACTGTCCGCCTGTACCCGTTGCATGGAAAATCAGCACTTCATAGCCTCTGTCTTCCAGATATTCCTGGGCTGCTGTGAGGCATGGAGTGGTAACACCAAACATTGTGGCCGCTACCAGTGGTTTTTTCTCGATCACATGAGTATCTTCAAATTTCACCATACCAGCAATAGCAAAGGCCGCATTGGCAAAGATTTTAGTGGATATGGAGTTTAGGCCCGCTACATCCACAACAGACGGCATCATGACAATATCGCTGGTGCCGACATAATTTGACACGTCGCCAGAGGCCATGGTGGATACCATTACCTTGGGAACGCCGATGGGCAGTTTACGCATCCCCGGTGTTACCAGAGAGGTGCCGCCGCTTCCGCCAAAAGAAATGATTCCGTCAAACTTACCTTCCTGGTATAGCTGTGGAACAAGAATTTCCATTCCCTTTGATAAAATCTCTGTCGCGTAAGCACGGTCACCCTTAGCTGCAATTTCCTTTATGTCTGCCCCCGCCGCTTTCGCGACTTCCTCGTTGGAAACATCTGCTTCAAATACCGGTTCAAAAACGCCAGTATTAATGGTCAGTGTGTTCAGTCCTAGGCTTTCGATCAGATCCTTGACATACGCGTATTCATGACCCTTAGAATCAAATGTTCCTGCAATTGCGATTGTCTTCAAATGCATTTACCCCCTGTAAAAGATTCCAGATGATTTCCAGACAGCCACTGTCTGCCAATGACGAGCATCTGTATTATCTGGTGTACTTATATGATACTGCCAAACCTTTACAAAGTACATGTGCTTATGTCTTTCCAATTTGTGTTTATGTCTTATGTTTAACCGTTTTCGGTGAAACCCCCATATATTTCTTGAACATTTTACTGAAATGGGCTACATCCTGATAACCTACCAGCTCAGACACTTCAGAAACCCTTAAGTTTTCTTCTTTCAGCAGCTTGGCCGCCTTATGAATTCTGAAGTTGACCAGATACTCTGGAAAGCTGCATCCCACCTCCTTTTTAAACAGAGCGCTCAAATGGCTTCTGGAAACATGGCAGACCTTTGCGAGATCTAGAAAGGATATCTCATTCATATAGTTTTCCTTCACATATTCCTTTATAAAACCCGTATAGTCGTAATACTTGGTAATCCCATTGAGCATCTTGGACATCAGATCACTCTCATCGATGTCGTCAGTTGTCTTAAAAGCCTTGGTAATGTTCATAAGAGACTTTTCAGTGGGAATCCGGTCAAAGGCTGAGCCTCCGATATAACCGTGGGCAGTGGTGTTTTGATACATATACTGCACATCTACCGGCGTTTTTACCGGGCCGCCATAGAGCATTTTAATCACTTCAGGGCGCCGCCGGTCACAAAGTGCATAAATTGCTTCAACACGGTCTTTGCTGGCTACCAGAGACAGTGCCTTTGCCGCCCCGAGCATACCGCCCTGAGTAAGGCCAAGATGCACACAGAGTATGTCTGTTCCAGCGTCCAGCATCGCCTCCGCCTGGTCTTCATCAAATACAAAAGCTACCGTCACCATTCCCTGCTCATGGGCTATACGAAAGGCCTCTACCTCATACTCAAAAGCGCTGCCGCTTTCCTCCAGTGCCTCCCTGAATTTACCGTCAATGAGACCAATCGTCGGATAATTATTAATCCCGATAAACCCACTCCGCTTAATTTTATCTAGATAAGCGGTCATATCCCTTGTAGGGTCTGTGGCGTTTAAGCCAAATATAACAGGAAAATCGCCTACCAGCGGAATAAGCTCCCGTACACCAAACTCATAGACCATATCATTGCTGTTGGCGTAGGGTAAAAGCCCGCCGAGAGAACCTCGCCCCATCCCGCGGAAAATGCCTGAGTTCAAGGCCAGAAGAAAATCAGCGCCGCCCTGAATTGCGTATTTTGCTGTCAGTCCTGTTCCAGATGCGACTGCAATCAAATGGTTCTCTGCCTCAATTTCTTTTTTCAGTTTCTCCAGAAAAGCTTCCCTCGAAAGCATGCACTTCCCTCCTCATCTTTTTATCCATTATCCGACACTATGCTTAAACCCAGCCCAATCTCTTCCTCTGCTTCGTAATCTTTCTAAAACATGGAACCCTAATATCACAACAGCCAGAAAGACTATGCTAAGCATTCGCAAAATCTAATCTGAAAAGCTTCGTAAAATATTGTTTAATAAAAAGGTATCTCATGTTAAACTTCAACGAATAACAAGTTTTACATCACATCAAACAGCAGAGGGATTTAAATACATCTCATGTTAAACTTCAACAAGAATACTTTATAAATTCCCTTTTCGCCCCTTCATTTAAATACATCTCATGTTAAACTTCAACGATAGCAAACAAGCCGATCTTAAAACAACAAATTCCTTCTTATCCCTTTGAGTCAGCCATTTTTCGCCATATTTACCAGGCGGGTAAGGTTTATGATATTTTTATCCTGTTTTCTCTCTAAAGCCTTTACCTGCGGTTCTTTTTTCTCGTCTGTCCCAAAATATGCCTGGTAAATTCTTAAAGTTTTCTCATAATAAAATTATACGCGCAAAACCCTCTGAGGGCAACTCCCAGTGGGCTTTTCCTGAAATGGTTTTTTTATAGTACATCAAAAATTGCAGATAACGCTTGCAAAAAGAAAAAAATGCCGTTATAATAAAACCAAGTTAATAACTGTGAATGATATGGTGCCCCACAAGGGGAGAATAGGGAATCAGGTGAAAGTCCTGAGCGAACCCATCACTGTAAGCGGTAGTGACCGGCAAGTGCCACTGAAAGGGAAGGCGTCGGTTTATGTTAATCCGTAAGTCAGGAGACCTGCCTATGATTCTTAACGCGTATGAACGATGGTAAAGTTCATAGCTGGTAAAGCAGCTATGGATTTTACCATTTTTTAATTTCCAGCTGCTTTTACGACAAGTTCATTTTTGTTTTAGGAGGATTTAAAAACCATGACTTTGTTGGAAAAAGCGAAATGCGGTGAAATTACCGCGGAAATGCAGTACGTTGCTGAAAAAGAAGGCGTTCGCCCAGAGTTTATCTGCGAGGGCGTCGCTAACGGTGATATTGTCATTCTTTACAGCTCAAGAGAAAACATTCATCCCGTGGCTGTTGGTAAGGGCCTGTTTACCAAGGTCAGCGCCAGTGTGGGAATGTATGAGGAAGCCGACACCATCGACGGTGAAATGGCAAAAATCGACGCGGCTGTCAAGGCTCACGCCGATACCATTATGGATCTCTCTGTCCGCGGCCCCATTGAAGAAATGCGCGAAAAGGTACTCTCCACGGTTGGCCGTCCAGTCGGCACGCTGCCCATGTACGAAACCCTGTCTGTCGCCGAAGCCAAATATGGCACTGCGCTGGATATGACGCCGGACGATATGTTCGACATGATTGAAAAACAGGCGTCACAGGGCGTTGCCTTCATCGCAGTGCACCCCGGAACCACCCTCTCTGTTATTCACCGCGCCAAGGATGAAGGCCGTATCGATCCCCTTGTGAGCTACGGCGGCTCCCACCTCATTGGCTGGATGCTCTATAACAATACCGAAAATCCTTTGTATACTGAATTTGACCGCCTCATTGAAATCTGCAAAAAATACGACGTTGTGCTGAGCTTTGCGGACGGTATGCGTCCGGGCTGTATTGCAGACTCCCTCGACCATGCCCAGGTTGAGGAGCTGGTCATTCTCGGCGGTCTGGTCAGACGTGCCAGAGAAGCCGGCGTGCAGGTCATGGTTAAAGGACCTGGCCATGTGCCGCTCGATGAAATCGCCACGACTGTACAGCTTGAAAAGAAGCTCTGCTACGGCGCTCCTTACTTTGTATTCGGCTGTCTGCCCACCGACGCAGCTGCCGGTTATGACCACATCACCTCTGCCATCGGCGGCGCGGTTGCCGCTTACGCCGGCGCAGATTTTCTCTGCTATGTCACCCCGGCTGAGCATATTGGTATGCCAAATGTCGATGATGTCTATCAGGGCGTCATGGCCTCACGCATTGCCGCTCATGCCGGCGATGTAGCAAAAGGGCATCCTCAGGCTGTCAAATGGGATTTGGATATGTCTGTCGCCCGCCGGGCCATGAACTGGAAAGAACAGTTCAAGCTTTCCATCGACCCTGAAACCGCCGAGCGTGTCTGGCGTGAACGCAGCACCAGCTTTACCTCGGAATGTACCATGTGCGGTAAATACTGCGCCATGAAAATTGTTGAAAAATATTTGAGAGCAGAGTAAGGAGGACAAGACAATGACACAGATGCTAGAAGCCCGCAAAGGCCACATTACAGAAGAAATGGAAAAGGTCGCCCTGATTGAAGGGGTTACCCCGGAATTTGTACGCGAAGGGGTCGCCAAGGGCCACATCGTTATCCCCAAAAATAAATTTCGCAGCCGCGATAAAATCTGCGGTATTGGCGGCGGTCTGGATGTAAAAGTTAACGGTCTTATGGGAACCTCCTCCGACCGTAACGATATGGAAATGGAAGCAAAGAAGCTGCGTATTCTGGAAGAATGCGGCGCCAATGCCTTTATGGATTTATCCACCGGCGACGATATTGACGCCATGCGCAAACAGAGTCTTACAATCTCCAATATTGCGGCAGGCTGTGTGCCTGTTTATCAGGCCAGCGTTGAAGCCATTGAAAAGCACGGCAGCATGGTTGGCATGACCGAGGATGAGCTCTTTGACACCGTTGAAAAGCAATGCCAGGAAGGCATGGACTTTATGGCCATCCACTCTGCCTTAAACTGGTCTGTTCTCAACGCTCTCAAAAAAAGCGGCCGCGTCACCGACGTTGTCAGCCGAGGTGGCTCTTTCCTGACAGCCTGGATGTTCCACAACGAAAAGGAAAATCCGCTGTACGAGCATTTTGACCGTCTCCTTGAAATTCTCAAGGCTACGGATACCGTATTATCCATCGGTGACGCCATCCGCCCCGGTGCCAATGCAGACTCTCTGGACTCCGCCCAGGTACAGGGCCTCATCGTTGCCGGCGAGCTGACCAAGCGTGCGCTGGAGGCTGGTGTGCAGGTCATGATCGAAGGGCCTGGTCACGTGCCGCTTAACCAGATCGCAACCACCATGCAGCTCCAGAAGCAGCTCTGCTACGGTGTTCCCTACTATATCTTAGGCTTCCTGGCAACCGATGTGGCACCAGGCTATGATAATATTACCGGGGCCATTGGCGGCGCCTTTGCCGGCATGCACGGCGCAGACTTCCTCTGTTATCTGACTCCGGCCGAACACCTTGGCCTGCCAAACGAAGACGATGTACGTATGGGTGTCCGTACAACCAAAATTGCGGCGGACGCCGCCAATGTCCTAAAACGTGGCGGCAATGCGTGGAATCGCTCTCTGGCAATGTCCAAGGCGCGGGTGGCGCGGGATGAAAAAGCCCAGGTTGCCAACGCTCTTGATCCAGAATACCTTGAAAGCAAGCTGAAAGCTGAGCCCGAAAGCCACGGCTGTGCTGCCTGCGGCAAAAGCAAGTGCCCGGCAGATGTCGCCGCTGAATTTTTCGGCATTGCCTGACCGTTCACGGTGTCTTAAAAATCAGGTAAATCTTCCTCATGACCACTGAGATTCGTGCTATAATGAAGCTTGAAGATCACCTGAAATCTGTAAAATTCAAATAACGAGGTAATTATCATGAGTGCATTAACTTTAAAAGAAGTTATTGAAAATATTGAACCAAAAGACCCCGATTGGGAATCCAGGGCCTGCGCACATGTGGAGTCACTCGCTATTCCGCCATGGAGCCTGGGTCAGGTTTTGACCCTGGGCGTCCAGCTGGCCGGAATTAAACGGACCATCCACCCCTGTGTGGATAAAAAAATGATCTTAACCATGGCGGCTGACCACGGCATCGCCGAGGAAGGTGTCTCGGCCTTTCCTCAGGAGGTTACCATGCAGATGGTCGCCAATATTGTCGCCGGAGGGGCAGGCGTCAACGTTTTGGGAAAAGCCTCCGGTGCAGAGGTGCGGCTGGTGGATATGGGCGTTAAGGAGGATATGCCCGAGCTGGTAAAAAAGGGCGCCGTCATCGACGCCAAGATCGCTCACGGCAGCGAAAACTTCCATAAGGGGCCGGCCATGAGCAGAGATCAGGCTGTCGCCGCCCTGGAGGCAGGTATCAACGTCGCTTCTAAAGTGATTCAGGAGGAGGGCGTCGAGCTGTTGGGCACCGGCGACCTGGGTATTGGCAACACCACCCCCAGCGCGGCCATACTCGCCGTCATGGGCGAATATCCCCTGACCTCCATTACGGGACGGGGCACAGGCCTTAACAACGCCGGCCTTATGCATAAAATTAAAATTATCCGCGAATCCATCGCCCTTAACAATCCCGATAAAAATGACGCCCTGGACGTACTGTCAAAGGTGGGCGGCTACGACATCGCCGGTATTGCCGGCATGATCCTGAGCGCAGCCTACCATAAGGTTCCGGTGGTTGTGGACGGCTTTATCTCCACTGCCGGAGCGTTAATCGCAAAGGGACTCTGCCCCACCTGCGCAGACTATATGATCGCTTCTCACCAGTCCGAGGAGCCAGGGCATCAAATGATGTGGCAGACCCTGGGAATGCATCCGCTTCTAAATCTTAATTTCCGTCTTGGCGAGGGCACCGGTGCTGCGGTGGCCATGCATCTCGTAGAGTGCGCCGCCCGGTGCATGAACGACATGCTCACCTTTGAAGACGCAGGAGTCACCAATGGCCTCGCTTAAATGGGACCCCAACACATCCGGTGGACAGTATCTTGAAGATCTGTCCACTGCTTACTGGTATTCGGAATCACTTTTCACGGCCCTGGACATGGGCCTTTTTGAACTTTTGGAGGAAGGCAGCACCCCCCTTCCCGAACTGGCAAAAGCTCTGGACTGTGACGAACCCAGCCTGGCCCGCTATCTGCATCTGCTAAAAACACTGGATCTCGTAGACTGCTATGAAAACAGCTGGTATAATACCACGCTCTCAAGCACCTATCTCATTAAAGGAAAGCCGCTTTATCAGGGGAATTCTATTCTGTGGCGGCGTGAGATCAAAGCCGACTGGGACACCTTAAAGCCAGCCCTTGAAGCCGGC
Organism: Eubacterium maltosivorans; assembly: GCF_002441855.2. Lineage (NCBI taxonomy): Bacteria > Bacillati > Bacillota > Clostridia > Eubacteriales > Eubacteriaceae > Eubacterium > Eubacterium maltosivorans. The sequence continues at coordinate 2,354,910 of NZ_CP029487.1, forward strand.
AGACGTGTCCATTTCCCGACAGAAGATATCAGCGAAGCCGAAATGGACGCCCGGCGCGAGGAGTACATCACTGCCATGGACAATATTATCCGGCTGAAGGTGCCGGAGGTGCTTGAATTCTTTGGCAATGGCTTAAAAACCAACGCCCGCATTTTGGACGTCGGCGCTGGCAGCGGCGCCTTTGCCCTTGGTTTTCTTGAACAGTTCGAGGATGTCCAGGCTACGCTTTTAGATATCCGCCAGGTCTTGCCGCAGACCCAAAAGCTGGTTGAAAAAAGCAGTCTCCGGGATAAAAGCCGCGTCCTGTTTCATGAACAGAATATCCTGGAGCCAGACTGGCAGCTTGAGGGCAGCTATGACCTCATCATCCTGTCCAACATTGTCCACGCCTATGCCGAAGAAGAAATCAGCGGCATCATAAAAACCGTATCCAGGCTTCTCTCAGAGGGCGGCATCCTGCTGATTCACGACTTTTTTCTGGATCACTGGAACATCAAGGCTGCCTTTTCAGATATTAATATGTTCATCAATACCTACAACGGCAAGGTCTTTGACTCAAAATGGGTTGATCAGACCCTTAAAAACAACGGTCTGTCCACCACAGGGCTCATCCCGCTGCAAACCGATACGGCGGTTATCTTTGCCGCCAGAGAGCCAAACGCCCTTGAGGGTCTGACCATTACGCCGGTTCAGAAAATTCTACAACCCATCAAGGCCATCGGTTTTGACAGGGTGATGCCTTACAACCCCAAGGACGTGGTGGTCGCCCCCTTTGCCAAAAACAAATGTAAATTCGGGTGCCGCTCCTGGGATAAAAAGCACTGCAGCACCAACCAGGAAATGAGCGCAGACGAGACAAAAGCTTTCGTGAACAGCTTCAGCAAGGCCCTGCTGCTAAAAAGCGAGCCGCCTACCGGCGATTTCCAGCGCAAGGCGCTGAGAGCAGAAACCCTGGCTTTTAAAGCTGGCTATTACAAGGCCTTTGTTTTCTGGGCCGGCCCCTGCAGCATCTGCCCGGACTGCGATCTCACCGCTCCCTGCAATAACCACGCCCATTCACGCCCCTCCATGGAGGGGTCTGGTATCGATGTTTTCGCCACGGTAAAAAAAGCTGGAGAGTCCCTGAAAACCCTGAGCGAACGCGGCGAGGTCATTAAATATTATGCACTGCTGCTTTTGGAGTAAACGGAGTTGAAAATGAAACGAATCCTACTAATTCAGGCCATATCCATGGAAGGTATGGACATCGAGCGGGTTTATCCCATCGGCATTGTGACCCTGGCCTCCTGTATTGAAAAGGCTGGCCGGTACAGCCTGGAAATTTTTGACATGAATATGGCCGCGGACCCCTACGGCGAGCTTCGTGAAAAAATGCTCAGCTATCAGCCGGACATCATCGGTATTTCCCTGCGAAACGTAGACCCGCTGGGCAACCGGACCACCTCGCTGATCGTTCCCTTTGCCATTACCCTGTCCTTTATTAGACGCTATCTGCCTAACGTCACTCTGATGGCCGGCGGCACCGCCTTTTCCCTTTTTCCAGAACGCCTGATGCGAGAATTCCCTGAAATCGACTTGGGCGTTGCCGGCGAGGCCGAAGAAATTATTCTGCCGCTTCTGGACAGCATCGACGATCCGCCAAAGCTGCCCGGGCTGGTATACCGTGAAAACGGAGCGGTAAAAATCATTCCGCCTGTTGGAAAATTTGACATGGGCAGCTACACCATGCCCAACCGCGAGCTTTTAGACCCGCGGGAATACCTGAAGGTCAACAAATATGTGGAGAGCGTAGGGGTTGAAACCAAACGCGGCTGCTGTTATAACTGCGGCTATTGCTCCTATCCGCTTCTCTCCGGCTGTGGCATGCGCTGCCGCGAGCCAGAATCCGTGGTGGATGAAATCGAATTTTTACACAAAGAGTACGGCGTCAGCCGTATCCACCTCACCGATTCCATTGTCAACTTTCCGGTAAACCATCTGGACGACATCTGCAAAGAGCTGATCCGGCGCAGGCTGGATATTCACTGGAGCGGCTTTTTCAGGGAGCACCTGCTGACACCCGAAAACGCCCCGCTGTGCCGTGATTCGGGCTGTGAGTGCTTCTCCCTGTCGCCCGACGGGCTCAGCCAGACTGCGCTGGATATTCTGGACAAGCACCTGACAGTCGATGAGATTCTTCACACCGCCAGGGTCTTGTCAGACGTTGGCATTACCACGGTTTACCATTTCCTTGTCAACACGCCCGGTGATACCTGGAAAACAGTGGATGAGGGAAAAGCGCTCATCGACCAGATCTATGACATCCACGCTGCCTCCAAAACCATCGGCACCATCGTGCTCAACCTGATCCGCATTATGCCAAGAACCAAGGTTGAGAAACTCGCGCTGGAGAATGGCGTGATCACACCCGAAACAGATCTGCTTTTCCCCACCTACTATAATCCCGATCCCTTTAAAACCGTGCGGTATGACCTTGAAATCTACCATAACAAACGAAATATCTTTATGTGGCAGGACGCCTAATAACAAAGACTGGAGCGATTAAATGAAACGAATCCTACTACTCGAACATCCCAGAACACCCGGCGAGGACCGTCAAAATGACATTGCCAACACCACCCTGTCCTCCTGCCTGAACAGCGGCTACCTGGCCGCCGTTCTGCTCGAAAACGGCTATCAGCCGGCCATTGTAGAGGGCTATATGGAAAACCTGAGCTACGAAGACATCGAAGCCCGCATTGCCGCCCACAAGCCTGAGGTGCTGGGAATCCACCTGGTTTATAACTGGGAGGACAACCACACCCTCTATGCCTTCATCGCCAGAATGAAAGCGAAATATCAGATCAGCCATGTGACCGTATATGGCTACTACCCCACCTTTGCCTATGAAGAAATCCTGGACCGGTGTTCGGAGATCGACACCTGTATGCTGGGAGAAAATGAAATAACCATCATAAACCTCATGGCAAATCTCCCGGATTATAAGGGCTTAAAGGGCCTGGCTTACCGGAGTGGGGACGGCTATGAGGCCAGCCGGGGCGAGCTCGTCCGCGATCTGGACAGCCTGCCCTTTCCCCTTCGCAAGGCGAGCTCCTACCCCGGCGGCGAGGTCAATATCTTCGGGAGCCGCGGCTGCTACGGGGGCTGTACCTTCTGCTACATCAACCCCTATTATGGCGCAGAGGAAATGCACTGCCCCAAGTGGCGCGGCCGCTCTCCTGAAAATATCATCGCTGAAATCGACACGATCATCGCTCAGACCGATTATCGCTATTTCTACTTCACCGACCCCAATTTTTATGGCCCGGGAAAGGCTGGAAAGGAACGCGTACTCAAACTGGCCGCCCTTTTAAAAGAGCGCAATATCCGTTTTGGCATTGAGGCAAGGGCCAACGATATCGAGCCCGAAACCACCAGAGCACTGGTGGACGCCGGCCTGCAGAATATTCTTGTCGGCCTGGAATCCGGCAAGGACGCCTCCCTGAAGCGGCTCAATAAATATACGACAGTAGCAGACAACGAAAACGCGCTGCGGGTGCTGCGCGAGGCTGGTATCGAGCCCAGTGTGGGCTTTATCATGTTTGAACCGGACTCTACCATCGACGACTTAAAAATCAACCTGGAATTTTTAAAGCGCAACGCTCTTTTAAAAACACTGGAAATCTCGGTCAATGTTCTCTACCATCACCAGATTATTCTGGCGGGCAGCAGCTCTTACCATGATCTTCTGGCTGCGGGAAGGCTGAACATATCCGAGCACTCCATCTACGAGGCCAATACCGACTATGTCAACCCCTGTATCGCCACCATGGCAAAAATAATGCGGGATATTACCAACCATATTTTTGACTATATGCACGACACCTGGCAGAAAAGCGCCTCGGGCGATCCCGAGACGGTGGCGCGGTATCGGGCCATCAACCATCTCCTGGTGGATGGCTTTGAAAACGCCTTAAAGCTTTTGGAAAAAGGCGATATCACCGAAGCCGAAAGGCAGGACTGGGTCCGCTGTTTTAACGCTGAAATTGACAAAATCACCGCATAAAAAAGCTCCGGAAATCTATTTACAGATTTCCGGAGTTTTTTATTTCTATTTTTATACAGTACTTACTGCTCACCCTCGTTCTCTAATTAAGAAAGGCCTGATATAATATTTGAAACGCTTTCAAATGAGGTGAACCATGAAAAAAGAAAAAATCATGCAAATGATACAGGCCTATGATGGACTGAACCTTTATATGACAACCGATACGCCCGAATCCCCGAGGGCTGTGGTGATCATCAGCCACGGCATGTGCGAGCATTCTGGACGCTACGCGGCAGTCACCCAGAAACTTTTCGACCATGGGTTTAAGGTGTACCGCTACGACCTCCGGGGACACGGCAAATCCGAGGGCGAACGGGGTTTCTACAGCACACCGGATGAAATCACTGAGGACCTGCACCGCATTGTGGACATTGTCACAGCGGAAAGTCCTGGGCTTAAGCGCTTCCTGCTGGGCTACAGCATGGGCGGCTTTGCCGTAGCTGACTTCGGCACAAAATATCCCGACAAGGCAGACGGCGCCATTCTGTTTGACGCTGCCACCCGGGATAATCTGGGCGGCTTCAGCCGTGTCTCCCAGTCCCTTGACCCGCTGACCCGCTTTCCAAACAAGCTGGCAAAGCGGCTGACCTCAAATCCCGAAGTTACTGCCACTTACAAGGCAGACCCCTTAAACGCTTCCTACTTTACGGCTGGCCTGAGCCAGCAGCTGACACTCGGTATCCGGCAGTTAGCCGCAAATCCTGTTTTCCATCTCCCAGTGCTTCTGCTGCACGGCGAAAAAGACACCCTGGTTGATCCCAGCGATTCCACCGATTTTTTTGCGCAGATTGCCTCCAAAGACAAACAGCTTAAAATCTACGGCGACACCCAACACGAAATTTTTAACGAAGCCGTCAAAGACCAGGTCATGGCAGATGTAATCCGCTGGATTGAAAACAGGCTGTAAACGCGCAAACTAAAAAGGGCCCTGTGGCATAAAAACCACAGGACCCTTTATTATTTATCTTAACGGCTGGCCTTTGATCCCCGCATCCGTTTAATCCATTTAACAACCTCTACCTGGACAACAGAGAGCAGTGAAAGCCCTATAACAGTCAGCCACTGGCTGCCGCTCAGCAGCGTTACCTTAAAGGCTGCCTGCAGCGGCGGAATAAAGAGAATACAGGCCATCAGCGCGGCAGATGCCACAAAGGACAGGATCAGCCATGGGTTTGCACCTTCGGCCCGCACCCAGACCGGCTCAGTATTAGAACGCTGATTAAAGGCCCGGAGCATCTGGGAAAGCGCCAGCACACAAAAGGCCATGGTCTGGCCAGTGATGTGGCTGCCAGTCTTAAAGCCGATCCAGTAAGCCACAAGCGTCATGGCCGCGACAAAAACCCCCTGGCGGATCACCCTGAAAATAAGGTCTCGTTCAAACAGCGTGCCCGACTTGACTGGCGGATGGCGCATGATATTTTTGCTGGCCGGGTCTACCCCCAGAGCGAGCGCCGGCAGAGTTGCGGTTGCCAGGTTAACCCATAGAATATGAACCGCCAGCAGCGGCGCATCCCAGTTAAAGACGGTTGCCACAAAAAGGGTTAAAATCTCGGCGATGTTGCCGGCCAGCAAAAACTGGATAACCTTTTGAATGTTCCGGTAAACACGACGCCCTTCCTTAATTGCGTAGGCAATGGTCGTAAAGCTGTCGTCCAAAAGAATCATGTCTGCGGCCTCCTTGGCCACATCCGTTCCTGTGACGCCCATGGCAACACCGATGTCCGCTGCTTTAAGGGCCGGTGAGTCGTTGACGCCGTCCCCGGTCATGGCCGCGACCTCCCCGCCCCGTTTGAGCGCTTTGATGATTCGCAGCTTGTCCGCCGGCGATACCCGGGCATAGACCGTTGTGGTTTTAACCGCCTTATCGAGCTCATGCTCCGACAGGCGTTCCAGCTCGTCGCCAGTCAGTACTGTGTTGCCCTCCTGGAAAATATCCAGCTCCCGGGCTATGGCAATGGCTGTGACCCTGTGGTCGCCGGTGATCATCACCGTACGGATGCCCGCTTTCCGGCATGTTCTTACGGATTCCGCCACTTCCTTTCTCGGCGGGTCAATCATCCCCACGACACCGATAAAGGTCAGGTCATGCTCCACATTTTCTTCCTCATCCTCCGGGATTTCCTCAAGCTGCCTGGTGGCAAAGCCCAGCACACGCAGCGCCTTTTCTGACATTTTAAGACAAAGCCGTTGAATATTTTCCCGGTCGGTTTCCGTCATAGGGCGGATTCCCTGCCCAGTGAGCATCTGCGTGCAAAAGGGAAGCAGTTCATCCACTGCGCCCTTAGTGTAAGCTGTCAGCCGGCCCTCCACCAGATGGACTGTGGTCATACGCTTCCGGTCAGAGTCAAAAGGATTTTCAAAAACCCGGGGACAGGTGTCCTCCATACTATCGTGATCCAGGCCAAAAGCCCTTGTCATGTGCAGGAGTGCGCCCTCTGTGGGATCGCCGATTATCGCGCCCTCCTGGTCAGGGTCAAAGCTGGCGTCATTGCATAAGTCCGCGGCGTATATCAGCTCACGGTATACCTCAGGATGGGCCTTGGCCGCCGCATCAACTGAAACAGCCCGGCCCACCTCAAAATCTCCGTTTACCGCTACCTGAGTAACCGTCATCTGATTCAGGGTCAGGGTGCCGGTTTTATCGCTGCAGATAACCGTAGCACTCCCAAGGGTTTCCACAGCAGGCAGCTTTCGGATAAGCGCGTTTTTCCTGGCCATACGCTGAACCCCCAGGGCCATAACGATAGTCGCCGTAGCGGGCAGGCCTTCCGGAATGATGGAAATGGCCAGAGAAATCGCCACCAGAAACTGTGGGATCAGCGGCCGGTGGTAAAGAGCGCCGATGGCAAAGATCAGCACACAGACAATGACCCCAATGATGGTCAGTGTTTTGCCAACAGCGCCCAGTTTACGCTTAAGCGGCGTATCTGTCTCATCCTGGCTGTCGAGCATACCGGCAATGTTTCCCACCTCTGTATCCATCCCGGTTGCCACCACCACACCAGTGGCACGCCCATAGGTGACAATGGATGAGGTATAGGCCATGTTGCCCCGGTCACCCAGCGCGCAGCGCTCTGGAAACAGCTCATCCGCGTCCTTTTCTGACGGGACAGACTCCCCGGTCAGGGACGCCTCCTGCACCTTCAGGTTGGCCGAATCGATGAGCCGCAGGTCTGCGGGCACCATGTCCCCGTCACTCAGAAATACAATATCCCCGGTCACCAGCTCACTGGCAGGCACAACGCTCTCCTCATCCTCCCGCAGTACGCGGGCTGTGGGTGCGCTCATATTTTTCAACGCCTCCAGAGAGGACTGGGCCTTTTTCTCCTGAACAATGCCAATAAGGGCATTCAGCACAACGATGGTAAAAATGACCCCTGCCTCGGTCCATTCTCTCAGCACTGCTGAAAAAATGGCAGCGCCAATTAAAATAAGGACCATGGGGTCTGTGATCTGAGACCAGAGCATCTGTGCAATGGATCTCGGCGGTTTTGAACGCAGCACATTGCGTCCGTTTTTTCTTAGCCTTTCGGCTGCCTCAGCATCGCTTAAGCCCTCCTCTGAGGTCTGCAGGCCGGCAAAAACATCTTTTGCCGGCAGCGCGTGCCAAGGCTTCTGTCTGTGATTATCCATATTGGATAAACCACCCCTTTCATATAAAAATTTTATCTAAGCCAGAATGTAAAAAAGGCACAGTCAAACCACCCATGTGTCAAATGGGCGTGACTGTGCCTTGTATACTCTGAGGCTTATTCGCTTTTAAGGTTTTGATTTTTCGGTCAGTGTCGCTCTCGTCACTATCGTCCATCAATTAAAATTCCTTTACATCTAAAATAAATATTTTCTAAATTTTACATAAAAAAATTGCAAGCGTCAAGGGGATTAAGGAAGATTTAACAAAGGACTTATCTCCCCGCTGTAAAGAAGCGTCAGGCTGTGCATGGCCCGGGTACAGGCAACGTACAGCAGGCTTCTCTCATACGCGTCGCTGTAATGCCTGCTGTCTGCGTCCGGGATAAGGACTGCGTCAAATTCCAGCCCCTTGGCCATCTGAATAGAGGTAACGGAAACGCCGTTTTTAAACCGCGTGCCCTCTGGCGTGATCAGATGGACATTGTGTTTTTCTGAGAGCAGAGCATATAATGCCTGCGCCTCGCGATTTGTTTTCAGGATAATCCCCAGAGATGCCCAGCCGCTTTTTTCAAAAGCCCGGATTTTATTCACAAGCTTTTCAAGCATTTCCTTTTGGTTACTGCAGCGGATAACCTCCGGCAGTTCACCGTGCCGCTCCATGGGCTCCAATGCGCTGACCGGCTGTATTTTCCCGGCAAATTGTATGATCTCATAGGTGGAACGGTAGCTTTTGTTGAGCGCTATAAATTCAGCGCCGCTGTAGAGCCTTCTCATATCGTCCAGTGTATTTTGATAATTAGGATTGACACATTGTCCAAAATCGCCCAGGATGGTTTTGGGGCAGCTGTAAATACTGTTGATCACCGCGTACTGGACCGGCGTGTAATCCTGCATTTCATCGACCACCAGATGTCTTATTGACTTATTCTCCCTCAAGCCCTCAAAAGCTCTCTTAAAATACAGATATGGGTAAACATCCGCCCATTCAAAGGTCTTCTTTTCAGGCAGGACAAGCATATGTGACAGCCCTGCCTGCCGGTAAAAATTCTTATAAAGGGAAAAGGTGTTCTTCACTCTGAGCATGGCATTGAGGCTTTTCAAAATCGCACCCGGCTTTGGAAGCTCCTCTCCCCGGATATTATCCGCCTCAAACCGCTCGTGGATCGTTTCTGCCATGAGCTTCAGACGCTTTTTAAACGGCAGACCGCTGTCCGCCTCAAACATGATTTTTATCCAATCTGCCTCTGCCTTAAACCGGCCAAAGCAGTAATCCTCAGGTGCGAACACATTTTCAGGCAGGCTTTTCAGATAGGCGTCCATCTCCGTTTTAAACGCATAGCTTGATTTCAGCCGGGCCCGTTCTGCCCAGCGCGTGTCCTCAGTCTCCAGCGGATCTTTTTCCTTTTCAAACCGAAATTTTCCTTCCAGCTGTTCTTCGGCAATATCCTCAAAGCTTATCTCGTAGATAGGCTCTTCTCCCAGCTCTGGCAAAACATTTGAGATATAATCCCCAAACACCCTGTTAGGCGATAAAATTCGGATGTCCGACGCTGAAAGGTGATCCTTAAAGCGGTAAAGCAGAAAGGCGATCCGGTGCAGGGCAATGGAGGTTTTACCCGATCCCGCTACCCCCTGGATGATCATGGTTCCGGCCTTCTCGTTTCGGATAATTTGATTCTGCTCCTTCTGGATGGTGGCAATGATGGATTTCATCTTTTCATCGGAGGTATGGCTCAGCTCACGCTGCAGCACATCATCCTGGATATTGACCGAGCTTTCGAGCGCATACTCCATTTTTCCATCTTTGATTTTAAACTGCCGCTTTCGGGTCAGATGGCCTTTGATTTTACCCGAGGGGGCTTCATAGCCTGCCGGCCCCACCTCGCAGTCATAAAACATGCCTGCCACCGGCGCGCGCCAGTCACAGATCAGCAGCTCATTGTTATCATTAAAGGACGCCGGCCCAATATAATATTTTTCCGTGTCTTCTTCATTTTCATACTGAAAATCAATCCGGGCAAAGTAGGGCGAAGCCTTCAGACGCGCCAGCTTTTCCCGGACGCCCACAGTAAAGGCCCCTTTCCTGTCCAGCTGCTTTAAGGCCAGCTCATTCTGAAACATTTCATGGGGGTCAATCTCTCCCCGGTTTTCAACCATATAACGTTTTGTCTCCATATACTGCTCATCCGCCCGTCCCACTCTGTCCTCTGTGGCTTTAAGCGCTGCGTCCAGACGGCCGGCAACCGCTTCCAGATGCCTGATCTCCTCTGGAAAGGGAACTGCGCTGGTCCCACGCTCTGGCTTATGGCTTTCTTCATGCCTCATTGCTGCCCTCCTCTGTCAAGACAAAGCGCTGGGTTGGATAGCCAAACTCTACCAGAAGCTCGGCTTCGGCAAAGCCCAGCTCCATTATGGCCTGCCGGTGACCGGTGTCGGCCTTGTCACCCTCCCGGTAGGTAGTAATGCTGATCTCCCTGCCTTTATGCAGTTCACTCATCATTTTATCCAGAAACGCCCTGGGGATTCCCTGGCTGCGGTACAGCGGATGTGTCCCCATAAAATCAATGCTGCCGGTTTCGCCGGAAAAAAGCATTGCGCCGACAGCCACCTCGCCATCCTTCAGGATCAATGCCTGCCGTTTGCGGATCCGGCGTTTAAGCTCACCGACATATTCCTCCTCATACAAGTGGGGAAAACCGTCGATGACCAGGTGGACCAGAGCCATCCAGCAGGGGATATCGCCCTCGTCAGCGTAGGTGATCTTCCACTGTGTTTTTTCTGTGCTGTTTCGCATATTATAGCTCCCTTCAAATTGAAACCTCAGCTGCAGCGGATAGAATTTTTCGTTTTCCCGGTATTGGCTGGGGGACTGCTTATACATGGCCGAAAAGGCGGCTGTAAAGGCCTGCTGGCTCTCATACCCGGCCTGCAGGGCGATGTCGAGTATGGTTCTCTCCGAAAACACCAGCAGCTTGGCAGCCTCTGTCAGCTGCCGCCGGTTCCGGTACTCATGCAGGGTCAGCCCCACAGTTTTTGAAAAGACGCGGTGCAGATGGTACTTTGAGTAATGGACTGCACCGGCAATGACATCAAGATCCAGCTTTTCGGTTAGATGGTCCTCTATATAATCAATGGCGGCCTGTACTTTTTCGATGTTATTCATTACTGCCACTCCTTTCTCAGAGCATTATACCCCATTATATCGGAGGTGTTTTAATATTTCTTGCTCTTGCTTGCGCTTTTTGTCCGGGCGTCCTCCAAAAGCAGAGAAACCTCCTTCACGGCCAGAGACCGCTTGGAGGTTTCTTCTTCCGAGAGCGTTCAGCTTTCACTGCATCACGCTTTATTTTTAATGTACTTGTTAATCAAAAGATTGGCGGTGGACTGGCTGATTCCCATACGCCTGGCCACTGCCCGGCTCGATTTGTGCTTTGCATAAAGCTTGATGACCGTCTGTTTCTTAAACTCCTCAACATTGTAGGTTTCCCCGTCGGTCTCTTCCCGGTCTTCCTCCTGGTCCAGATAGCGGAAAAACAGCTCCTCATTAATAATAATGCCATCGGACAAAATGATCATGCGCTCCACAGCATTCCTGAGCTGGCGCACATTGCCTGGCCAATCATAATTATTAAAGCAGGAAAGTATCTTTTCATTGAATACCTTATTGGTATTGTAGCGCTTGTTAAAGTCGTTCAGAAAAGCGGTCGCCAGGTAGAAGATATCTTCCTTTCTTTTTCTCAGAGGCGGCAGCACGACCTTTACGGTATTGAGCCGCCAATAAAGGTCTTCTCTGAACTTTTTCTCCCGGATGGCATTCATTAAATTCTGATTGGTCGCGGCGATAATCCGGATATTGACATATTCGGGCTTGTTGCTCCCCACCGGGAAAAAACGTTTATTTTCCAGAACATCCAGAATTTTAACCTGCATGGCCGGGGACAGCTCCCCAATTTCATCGAGAAAAATGGTGCCGCCGTCGGCGTTTTTCAGAAGCCCGATTTTCCCCTTGACGTTGGCGCCGGTAAAGGCCCCGGGCATATAGCCAAACAGCTCGCTCTCTAACAGCCCGTCCGGGATGGCACCGCAGTTAATGGCCACAAAGGGCTTATGGTTTCTCGGACTGCCCTCGTGCACCATCTGGGCCAGATAGCTCTTTCCTGTGCCGCTCTCACCTAAAATCAAAATATTGCAGTCAAACTTCGCTGCCTTTTCAAGGTCTGTCAGGCACTGCTCGAACAGGATACTCTTCCCGATAATCTCATCTGAAAAGTCCAGGTTAATGGACTCAATGGGATTTCTCAGATCACGATAGCTTAAATCCACAGCGCGGATGTTATCCAGAGAGGTGGACACCATCAGCTCAAACTCATCGTTGTCATTATAGACCGGGACATTGATGCAGATCATACTCCGGTTTGTTTTATAATAAATACTTTCTGTCACGATCGCCCGGTGGGCCTGCTTTGTCATATCAAAGCTGTAAGGGTCCCATAGATCTTTCTTGGCCGTTTTGCTGTTTTTATTGATCAAGTCCTCAGGCGGTACCCCATACAAACGTATGGCCGCAGGATTGATGTAAATAATACGGCCATTTTTGTCCAGAACGTAAATTTCAGAAAAGGCATTTTCCAGAATCGTCAGCAATGTCTCACGGGGTATGGCGTTTAAATAGTCAATATATTCCTGGGAATGGGATGGCTTTGATATATCCAGCATAATTTTGTACCGATCCTTTACTTAATTTTCCATCAGCTCTTTTCAAGGCTTTACTTCTTTTATTATACCTCAGAGACGTCTTCCAGAACAGTTTAAATACTTTTTCCCATTCAAAAAGGCTGTCCGCAAATGCGTGACAGCCTGATAGCCGGGATAGCTATACTCTCCATTCCTTTGGCAGCAGCTCTTCGACCATTTTCTGCTGCTTTTTGTCCAGTTCCAGCGGTACATATTCCTCCAGCCGTTTTTTCCAGGCCAGGGTCGCGCGTTCCTGCACGCTGATGGCGTTGTCTTCTTTTTCCCAGTTAGAATACGCCTTGCGGTTGGCGATTTCTGGAAAGACAAAATCGTTGCGGTAAATCTTGGAGGTTCTGGCCAGATAATTGGCGGAATGCTCAATTTTTTCCATTTTATCCATATAGAGATTTTCTTCCTTAAACTCGACGCCTCTCAGGAAACGGCCACAGATTTTATAGGTGTCCTCATCCAGCATAAATTTCTCATAGCCCAGTGTATTAAAGGAATCCATGATCCCGGCCAGCATGTAGACCAGCTCCGGCTCACACATCAGGGCAGAAAGGCCAACCATGGTGGATTCTCTGCCGGACTGGTAGTCGTCCTGCTTGGCGTCGGACAGACAGCCGTGGGATCTCTTGGGGAGGCCGTAAAAATTGGCGAGCTCATTTTCGACAAACCATTCCACGCTGGTTTCAGCCCCGCCGCATACACAAAGTGAGTAACGGAGGTCTGTTTCCAGGGCGCAGAACTGGTAGATAACCGGCGCGCCGGGGTTTACCACCTGTGTCGCCACAATGCCCGCAAGGCGCTCGGTATTATTCTGGATAATCGCGCCAGACAGAGATGGCGGCGCTGTCAGCCCTGCAAGGCCAACGCCTGCGATACAACTGCACTGTCCGTTCTTCGCGTATTCGATGATGGTTTCACACATCAGACGGTCCCAGGTAAAGGGCGGCGCGCTGGTGATTAAGGTTGACATGAGCACCTGATCGTGAATATCATTGAATTCTTTGGCGAGCTGGATCGCCCGGCGGCAGGTTTCCCGGCTTCCGTTCAGGCCTGCCAATGGCTTATCGCTATAGATCATCGGGGTCAGCGTCATAAAATCCGTTTTGTACTGGGCCGGCACATCGTTTGGGTGCAGCAGCTCGCAGTCGATCACATCGATCACGTCGCTTGTCTGAAACAGCTTCACAAAATTGACGAAATCCTCTGCGGCAGCCGGGCGGTGTTCTCCCTCCTTAAGCACATTGACAGGCCCAAGCGAGGACTGTCCAATGGTTTTTTTCTGAGTTGTTCCAACACGGTGCTTGTGTCCTCTGGACACATAATCAAAATTTCTCGGGCAGGAGGCCAGGGCATCGTCGACCTGTTCCTCTGTTATATAGACAAGCTCGCCGTCAACCTTAAACCCTTTTTCCCGGAACATCTCCAGCAGTTCCTCCGAACAAAACCGTATCCCCTTATTCTTTAATAAGTACAATGATTTTTCGTGAATGAGCTCGATGGATTCCTGTGTGACAAAGCTTCTTGTAAAATTCCGTTTATACATATTGATACCTCCAGTATTTGATGCTGTTTAGATAATGCAATATTTATGCCAAAATCAAAAAAGCCCATTGCAGGGCGTTTAGACGCTTTTTTTCAAATACAGACCAGTCCATATTTGCTTTGATGCGAGTGAAAATCATCCGCTCGAGTGATTTTCACTCATCACTTTTCGGAAAATCATTTTAAAATCCTTGAAATCTCCCCCTTTTTCCCCTTTACTGCTTTGGCATGTTTATTGCGTGTTTATAGATAGTAAGTAAGAAAATATAAGAAGGGGGATGGCTGTTGCGACATCATCTGCAATGGCCTGAAAACAAAATGAAATCTGACAAAAAATCACCTTTTTCCATGGTTAACGGCTGGACCTTTTTTCCACCGCTTATCTTTACCGTATTGCTGACAGCTGTGGTTATGTCCAACCCGACGGTTGCCGGCAATGTACTGGAAACAGTCTTTTCCTTTATTACGGATAAATTCGCCTGGCTGTTTGACTGGTACTATCTGGCGCTCATCGTCGTTGTACTCATTCTGGCCTTTGGACCGCTCGGCAAGAAACGCTTCGGCAATGAAAAGCCTGAGTATTCTACCCTCTCCTGGCTGGGTATGATCTTTACCGGCGCCGCTGGGCTCGGCGTGCTCACCTGGACAAGCGTGGAGTGGCTTTACACCTACCAGTCACCCATGTGGGGCGTTGAGGCCGGCACAGTGGAAGCTCTCCAGCAGGCTGCCATGATGCCGTTGTTTCACTGGGGACCTGTATTCTACCTGGGCTATGCATTGATCGCTGTTCTCTTCGCCTATCAGTTTTACTGTAAAAAGGTGGACGATACCCTGCCGAGCACAGCCTGCATTTCCCTGATTGGCAAAAAACGCGCGCGGGGCGGTCTTGGTAAAACCATTGACATCATTTATATTGTCGCCCTTCTCTCCTCTGTCGTGACCTGCGTGGGCGTCAATGTCCCTACTCTGGTCGCCATCATTACCAACATTATCGGTTATGAACCACCCTTTATCGTCTCCATTGTCCTGATCATGGCCTGGAGCATTATCATGGCGATCCTTCTGTTCGCCGGTCTTAAAAAGGGAATCGGCCTGCTCAGCAATATCCGCGTGTACGTTGGCTTTGGGATTCTGGTTTTCGTTCTGCTCTTCGGGCCATCCTTCTTCATGCTCAACAGCTTTACAGACGGTCTGGGCATGCTCATGCAGAACACCCTCCACCTTGTCTGCAACACAGACCCCTATGCCAAATCCGGCATTCCCCAAAACTGGACAGTCTTTTATTACGCCTGGTACATTACCATGTCCATCCAAAACGGGGTATTTTATGGCCGTATCTCCAAAGGGCGTACTGTGCGTGAGCTTGTTCTGGGGCTTCTGGGCGCCACGGTCATCGGCACATATATGTTCTTTATCGTGTTCCAGGGCTTCTCTATCAATACCTTCCTGGAGCAGGGGCTAGATCTTGGTGCGATCCTCGCTGAGGGCGGACAGGGCGCTGCCATCGCAGCCATCTGGAAATACCTCCCCTTTGCCGGTATCCTTATGCCTGTACTCTTTATCTTTGCCAATATCTGTATGCAGACCCTCTTAAACGCCAACGCCTACAGCATGGCCATGTCCACGACCAAGGTACTGAAAAGCGGTCAGGAACCGCCTTCCTGGATCAAAATTTTCTGGTCATTGTGTATTGGCGTCATCAGTATTGCCCTGCTGATGATCGGCGGCATCCGCCCCTTCCAGACCATCACCGTCATCTGCGGCGTTCCCGCCCTTGCGATCATCGCGCTGATGGCTCTGTCCTTTTTCAAGGATATTAAAAAGAATGGCTGGAAGCTGTCCGGGGAACAGCTCCCTGAAAATATTTCCAATATTTCCGAAAAACCGATTGCGACAAAACCTGAAGATTCCCCTAAAATAAAAGCCTGAAAATTCTTATAAAGTGTAAATCATCTAAAAAATCCTCGATCTTTCACAAACTTCGAGGATTTTTTCTGTTATTTTTCAATTAAATCCGCACAATACTTTTTTACCAAACGGTAGGCTTTATTCTGCGACATATTCAGTTTTTTCTGAACGCCGGCAATTGTTTTTTCAGCGCGGTACATTTCACGGACCACCTGCCGCTCATAGGCCTCCATCATCACATCAAAGTTCAGACTGTCCGCATTGCTCACTCTGTCCTCCTCCTTAAAAATATAGTCGGGCAGCTTATCCGGCTGTATGGTATATCCCGGTGACAGAATATAGCACCGGTCAATGACATTTTTCAGCTCCCGGATATTGCCTGGCCAATGATATTTTAAAAGCAGCGGCAAAAACTGTGACGAAAACTTTTTTTGAATGGTATTATTCTGATTGTTTATTTTCAGAAAATGAAAGGCAAGTGGTATAATATCATCCTTCCGATCTCTGAGCGGAGGAATTTTAGACATAATGGCATTAATCCGCCAGTACAGGTCCTCCCGAAATTTTCTTTCCTCAATGAGCTTCTCAAGATTCTGGTTGGTCGCTGTCAAAATTCTGACATCTGCTTCCACATAGGTTTCTGATCCAATGGGAAGAAATTTTCCCGATTCAATCACGTATAACAGCTTTGCCTGCAAGGATAAAGGCAAATCACCAATTTCATCTAAAAACAGCGTTCCACGGTCCGCCAGCTGGATCAGTCCCTTCTTTCCTTTTCCACCAGCGCCGGTAAAGGCATGGGGCACATAGCCAAAAAGCTCAGACTCCAGCAGATTCTCAGGAATCGCCGCACAGTTGATGGCCCAAAAGGGCTGATCTTTTCGGTCACTGGCATCATGGATAAATTTAGCGATTAAGGATTTCCCCACTCCTGACTCTCCCAGAATTAAAATCGGTGTTTTTGATTTTGATGCCCGCCTTAAAAGCACCAGCTCTTTCATATAATTCTGGCTTTCGCCAATAATATTTTTAAAAGGGCTCTCCTGCTCGCCGGAAATTCCTGACTCCTCTTCGTAAACCTTATCAAAGCTCTCGATGTTCTCCTGAATAACCGAAACCATCAGCTCCAGCTCCTGATCATTGTCAAGCACCGGGTTGATGATGGTCGTCAGAACTTCCTGTGAGTTAAAATGCATCTGCCTGTAAAAAAGCGTACGCCTGACCTCAAGCATCTCTTTATAGGCAGGCGGGCTGACAACCCCCTGCCATATCCCCCAGTTACGCAGTGCCACCATCTCCTCCGGTCTCTTTCCATAATGCCTGGTAACCGCCGGATTAACATAAATGGTATTTCCTTCCCTGTCATTTACTAAAATCCCGGTGAAAATATTTTCAAGTATTTTAATATACATTTCCTTCGGAAGCGCATTCAGGTATTCCATATACTCCGCGCTGTGCTTAAATTCATTATCCATGTTATCTCCCCCTTTTTCGCTATCATACCACTGCCTACCCGCACAGACAATAGTTAATTTCAGATGGGCAAAATTGTCATTTCATTTAATTTTAGTTTAAACGCTTAATTTTTTTGCATCTTTTTCCTTTAAAACCGCCATTTACTGAGTTGGCACAATTATTGCTTTACTAAATGGCATGTACAAATTAATTGACATTACCGGTAATGTTTTACTTAAGGAGAAAACACTATGTATCTAAATCGTAATCTACATGAAAAATTCATGAGTCCCAACGACATCCAGATGATTCATGAATACACATTAAAGGTTCTAGACGAAATCGGAATAATTTTTGAAAGCGAGCGTGCTTTGGAGGTTTTCAAACATCATGGCGCCCGTGTTGATGGAGAAACCGTCTATATCAGTGAACAGCTTTTACACGAGGCGCTTAAAACCGCACCCTCAGAATTTGAATTATTTGCACTGGATAATTCTGTTAAAATCGGCAAACGTTACGAGCCTGTTACCGTTGGTAATCCGGCACATTTCCAAATCATCCATACAGATGGTTCTATCAAAAACACCACTCTGGACGATGTCGTCAATTTCCATAAGCTGGCAGAAACCAGCGAGGTCATACGCATGAGCACCAGCGTTGGTTACGATACAGACGATATTGATAAAACATTGGACAACATGTATATGCCCTATGTCGCTCTGGGCCTCAAGTACAGCTCCAAACCAGTTTATCAGGCAAACGCAGTCACCCCACTGAATTGGAAGAATAAAGATTTAACCGAAGCGGCCAGGGAAATTGCCGTCTTTCATAAAAAATTCTTTGACATCTGGGACAAGCCAGTCGTGCTGTCAAACCTTGCCCTCCTTTCACCGTTGGCTGTTGGCAGCGAGGTTCTCGCAAATATGTTTGGTCTCATCGAAGAAAATCAGCCAGTCATTTTTATCGACTGCGGCATGACAAATCTTACCTCACCGCCAACCCTGATGGGCTCAATCATTCAGAGCAACGCAACGCTTCTCGCAGCCATCGTACTAACACAGCTTGTTAACCCAGGTGTACCAGCCATGTTCGGAAGCGTGAGCGGACCGACGGATATGCGCACTTTACAGCTCGCTGTCGGCGCCCCTGAATCTATGCTTATTCAAATGGGTTTGCTGGCAATGGGACGCTTTTACAACCTGCCGATCCGGACGGGTGTTGGTGTTTCCAGCGCTCTGGACGCCGACTATCAGGCCGGCGCGGAAACCATGATGATGCTGACAACGGGCCTTGTCGGAAAATCTGACTTTATCCTGAACACAGCCGGGCCGCTGGCAACCTACAATATGGGCAGCTACGAAAAATATGTGCTGGATGAAATAACAGCCAGTTATCTGAAACGCGTGAATCAGGGGATTATGATCTCCGATAAAAAAGCCTGCTTTGATCTGATGAAAAAGGTAGGGCCAAGAGGAGACTACCTCAAGGGTAGAACCTCCAGAGATTACCGTGAGGAACACTATCTGCCAAAGATTTTCAACCGTCATGGCGGAAACTCGACAGTTCTTATTGAACAAAATGGCACCTTAAGAGACAGAGCTGGCAGAGAAGTAAAGGAACGTCTTGAGGCTTACCAGCTTCCAGAAACCACAAAGACTCAGCAAAAACTGCTCAACGAATACCTGCCGCCGCAATTCCGTTATTGATGTCTATTGTTAAAAGTTTTTTCACATTCGATCATTCTGCCTTCCAGGGAACCTGTATGAAAGCCTCTGCCTTTCATACAGCTCCCTCTTAACCTTAAAAGGAGGTCTTACACATGAATCAGACAATGTCCAAAGGTAAGCGCAATCTTATTCTGGTACTGCTGAGCTTCTTGGCCGGCATGGTGTTTTTTATTCCATATTTTCGTTTATCCTACTATGATCAGATGATCCGTATTTTAGGGCTTACCAATACCCAGCTCGGTTTTATCGGCACATCTGTGGCTTTTATCAATTTTATTTGCTATATTCCCAGCGGTTATATGGCCGACAAGTTTAACTCCAAAACTCTGTTGGTTATCAGCGCTTTCGGCATGGCGGCCACGTCCCTTATCTACTCTCTGCTCCCTTCCTACACCATCATTTTAATCATTCATGGGTTCTTTTCAATTTTCAGCATCCTGACTTTCTGGTCCCCCTATTTAAAAT
The DNA here is from genome assembly GCF_002441855.2 of Eubacterium maltosivorans. NCBI lineage: Bacteria > Bacillati > Bacillota > Clostridia > Eubacteriales > Eubacteriaceae > Eubacterium > Eubacterium maltosivorans. Next base: position 2,374,470 of record NZ_CP029487.1, read on the forward strand.
ATTTAAGAATGCTGGGAAATGAGTCCGAACAGGGAAAAATCTTCGGCTTGAGCGAGGCCTTCAGAGGTGTTATCGCCACGGTTATCTCATTTTTATGCCTGTGGGTTCTTGGGATCTTCACCAATGAAACTCTCGGCTTTCAGGCTGTGATCTGGGTAAATGTCGCTCTCTTTATCCTCATTGCCGTTGCCCTTATTTTTATCCTGCCAAAGGATATCAAGGAAGCGTCCAATCATTCAGCGGCTGCAAAGCTTCGCCTGATCGATGCGCTTAAATTAAAAGGTACCTGGCTGACAATTTTTGTTATCGCCTGCGGCATCACTATTTACATTGCGTGCACAGGCTATCTGGGGACTTATACCACGCAAATCCTCAATCTGCCAGAGAATATCGCCAGCGCTATTTCAATTGTGCGCAACTATATTATTGTTTTTCTTTCTGGTGTCATTGGCGGTATCATTGCCGACAAGCTATCAACCAAAAGCAAAGCCGTAGCTATTTTCTTTGCCTGTTCAGCGGCCATCAGCCTGTTTCTGATTTTCAGCAGTCAAATTATCGCCCTGTCAATCATCTTGACACTGGTTCTGTCCCTTTGTTTTAACGCCATCAAATCAACCTATTGGTCTGTCATGGGTGAAGCCGGAATTCCACTAGAGATGACGGGCATCTGCACGGGCGTTATTTCCTGTATTGGCTTTATCCCTGAAATTATCGTCAGCCCTGTCGCGGGGTCCTGGATCGATGCCGCTGCCGCTGCTGGCAACCTCCAAGCTGGTTTCAACAAGATTTTTATTTTAATTGCTGTCGCTGGCGTTCTCGGAATTCTTGCAAGCTTTTTGGTTGACAGAGAATGGAAAAGTGCTGGAAATAAATTTGAAAATTGATACAATACCGGGCAGACAGCCGAAAATATAAACGCCGCAGCCCTTTGGCAGCCCTGCGTAAAGGCTCCCAAAGGGGTCTCACCAGACATACTTTTTAACCGTCCTTTTTCATTAAATCCATACAGTACTTTTTAACAAGCCGGTAGGCCTTATTTTGAGACAGCCCGAGCTCTCTCTGCACACTCGCGATGGTCTTTTCTTTTTTAAATACCTCCCGTATAAGCTGCCGCTCAAAGGAATCCATAATCGAGTCATAATCATTGGAGGCGCTTTCATAGTAGCTGTCCTCCAAAAGCGAAATATCCTTCGGCAGCTTATCAGGATAGATCGTGTACCCTGGAGAAAGGATATAACAACGGTCGATCACGTTTTTTAATTCCCGAACATTTCCCGGCCAGTCATACTGCAGCAGTAAAGGTAAAAATTCCGGCGCAAAAAACTTCTGTATAGTATGGGTTTTATTGTTTAGCTTCAGAAAATGGAAAGCCAGGGGCACAATATCAGCCTTTCTCTTCCTTAGCGGCGGAATCGTTGATGAAATCGCATTGATCCTCCAGTATAAGTCCTCCCTGAACTTCTTTTTGGAAATACGTTTTTTCAAATTTTGGTTTGTCGCCGTAATAATCCGCACATTGGCCTCCATGTATGTTTCTGAACCAATGGGAAGAAACTTTCCAGTCTCAATAACATACAGTATTTTCGCCTGAAGCGACAGCGGAAGATCACCAATTTCATCCAGAAACAATGTTCCTCCATCAGCCAGCTGGATCAACCCTTTCTTTCCCTTGCTGGAAGCGCCTGTAAAAGAATGGGGTGCGTAGCCAAACAGCTCAGACTCCAACAGATTTTCCGGAATGGCCGCACAGTTAATATCCATAAAGGGCTTATCCTTCCGGTCACTGGAATCATGAATATATTTTGCGGCGAGCGATTTTCCAACGCCGGATTCCCCTAATAACAATATCGGTGTTTTCGACTTAGCCGCACGCCTCAGAAGCACGAGCTCTTTCAGGTAATTCCGGCTTTCGCTTACAATGTTTTTGAAAGGACTGATGCTGTCTTTAGCTTTGACAAACCTCATCTGATTTTCTTCATAGGTTTTGTCAAAATCTGTAATATTCTCCTGTAAAACGCCAACCATTAACTCCAGTTCATTATTTTCATCCATGACCGGTGTCGCAATGGTTGTCAATATTTCCTGCGAGTTAAAATGCATTTGGCGATAAAAAAGCGTTCTCTGCTTTTCCAGCATTTCTTTATATACAGGCGGGCTTACTATGCCCTGCCATATTCCCCAATTTGGAAGATCAATGAGCTCCTCCGGCGTTTTCCCATAATGCCGCGTCACCGCCGGATTGGCGTAAATGGTATTTCCATCCTTATCATTCACATAGATACCTGTAAAAATATTTTCCAATATTTTTATGTAAGTTTCTTTTGGCAATGACGCTAAATATTTCTGGTATTTCTCACTGTGTTTTTGTGTGTTTTCCATGGTCTCTCCCCCTTTATTCATTATTATATATATTCAGATGGAAAACACCAGGGATTTTTAGGTAATATTAAATATTTTTAGATGATTATTTTAGTCTATTTATTGAAACAGCCTGTTTTTCCCGCTTTTATAATTTGGCATGGTTTTTGCGTTAAAAAAGTACATGCGCATTTAAACAAACAGATTATCGATAATCCGGCAAACACTTAATTTGGGGAAATTGTATTTTTAAAAGTCTCATTTTCTTCAAAATCTGGAAAGGATCAAAAAATGGAACAACAATTAACACGGAGAAAAAGAAATATTATTCTGATTCTCTTAAGCTTTCTGGCTGGAATGGTTTATTTCATTCCTTATTTCCAATTAACCTACTATGACCAGATGATCCGAATTTTAGGCCTTACCAATACACAACTCGGATTCATCGGGACGGCCGTTGCTCTTGTCAATTTTATTTGCTATATTCCCAGCGGGTATATGGCTGATAAGTTTGATGCAAAGCTGCTCCTGATTTTAAGTGCTGTAGGAATGGCTGTCACTTCTCTTGTCTATTCTTTACTGCCTTCCTACACAATCGTTTTAATCATCCACGGCTTTTTTGCGATATTCAGCATTTTAACCTTTTGGTCCCCTTATCTCAAATACTTGAGAATGCTTGGCGATGAGAGCGAGCAAGGAAAAATTTTTGGGATGAGCGAGGCCTTCCGAGGCGTTATGGCTACTGCAATTTCATTCTTATGCCTTTGGATTTTAGGGTCGATTGGTAATGAAGCTCTTGGTTTCAGAACTATTATATGGGTTAACGTCGCTTTCTTTATTATCATTGCCGTTGCACTGGCCATTGTACTGCCAAAAGACATAAAGGAGCATGACCAGACCGCAGACTGCGAAAAAAGCTACCGCATGATCGACGCGTTAAAGCTTAAAGGGACCTGGCTGACCATCTTTGTTATCGCCTGTGGTATTACGGTTTATATGTGCTGCACTGGCTATTTAGGCACCTACACAACACAAATTCTCAAGCTTCCCGAAAGCATTGCAAGTACCATTTCTATTTTTAGAAATTACATTATTGTTTTCCTTTCAGGAATTATCGGTGGTGTCATCGCGGATAAAATGTCAACCAAAAGCAAGGCTGTCTCAGTCTTCTTTGCTCTTACCTGCATCCTTGGTCTTTCGCTCATTTTCAGCAGCAAAGTGGCAGCTTTATCCATCGCACTTACACTGTTTCTTTCGCTTTGCTTTAACGCTATCAAATCAACCTACTGGTCTGTTATGGGTGAAGCTGGCATTCCCATCGAAATGACCGGAATGTGTACCGGTGTTATTTCCTGCATTGGTTTTATTCCTCAGATTCTCGTCAGTCCCATTGCAGGTTCCTGGATTGATGCCGCGACAGCCGCTGGAAACATTAACGCGGGTTTTAACAAAATATTTATCTTACTGGGAGCAGCCAGCGCTCTCGGCATTGTCGCCTGTCTGCTGATTCATAAAGAATACACCAAAAAACAAACAGACTAACAGCTTATCTTCATTGTGAAAGGAGCTTAAATGAAAGAATTATTTCAAAAAATGGACAAGCCTGTATTTATATCCGCTTTTCTGGTCTGCGGACTCTTAGTCCTCAGTTTCTTTATCGCCCCTGTCCAAATGAACCAGATTTCTGAAAGAATATTTAATTTTCTTATGCAGAACTTCAAATGGTGCTTTGTTTTAGCCGCTGACATCATTATTGTTTTCTGTTTATTTATTGCTTTCAGTAAATATGGACGTATCCGCTTAGGCAAAGATACGGATAGACCTGAATTTAGTAATTTAAGCTGGTTTGCAATGATGTTCAGCGCCGGGATGGGCGTTGGCCTTATCTTCTTCGGCGTTACTGAGCCCATGTCTCATTTTATGGATCCACTGACCACACAAGCCTGGACAGGAGCCGCGGCCACTGAAAGTATGTATATTACTTTTTTTCATTGGGGCATTCATCCCTGGGCAATTTATGCTTCTGTGGCACTGCCCTTCGCTTATTTTCATTACCGCAAGAAAACAAGCCCTCTGGTCAGTTCCTGTGTTGCGCCTCTGTTTCCAGGCAGAAAACACCGTCTGCTGAATATCTCCCTCGATACCCTCACCATTATCATCACGCTTTTAGGCATTTCAATTTCCTTTGGAATGGGAGCGCTTCAAATCAGCTCCGGCTTAAACATTGTGTTCGGAATTCCAAACACAATGCTCACAACCATTTGTGTCATTATTGCAGGGACAATCGCGTTTACCCTTTCGTCAATGCTCGGTATAGAAAAGGGCATGAAACGCATCAGTGACTTTAACATGCAGCTCGCAATAGCCTTTATTATTTTTGTCTTTATTTTCGGACCAACTATCTATTGCGTAAATACACTTATTGAAGGAATTGGCGGTTATTTATCTCATTTTATTACTCTCTCCTTTTTTACCGATGCACAACAAACCATAGAAACAGTTAAAGGGTACAACTGGATGAGTAACTGGACGATCTTTTACTGGGCAATGTGGATTCTCTGGTCCCCTTTTGTTGGAATTTTTATTGCAAAAATATCCAAAGGACGCACCATCCGTGAGTTTATTACAGTTGTCTTACTAATCCCTACGCTGTTTAGCTGCATTTGGTTTTCTGTTATTGGGGGTAGCGCTTTAAAAATGAGCCAAAACGGCAACGGCATAATCGTCGAAGCGGTTCTCAAGGACAGTACCGGCGGTATCTTTGCACTGCTTCAAAATTTACCAGTACCGCTGGTGTCCTGCGTATTGATTATGATCAGCCTGGCTATTTTCTTTATTACCTCCGCAGATGCATCTACTCAGGTGCTTGTTACCATGAGCTGCAAAGGCGAAGAAATCAGCAGTCATTTTTTCAGAGTTTTATGGAGTATTTTGATCGGTGCTTTAGCCTGCATGCTTATTTTTTCAGGCGGTATCAATGCAATGCAGCAGGTCTCTGTTTTCTTCACCTTACCCTATATTATTGTCATACTGCTCTTATTACTCAGCTTCTTTCTGAGTTTAAAAAAAGAAAACAAAATTTAAAATTAATTTAAAGGAGTCTCATTATGAAAAACTATGAAAATTATATCAGCAAATCAGAAATTGAAAAAATTCACGAGTATACGCTTCGTATTCTATCGGAAATAGGCATTAAATTTGAACACGAAGGCGCCCTGACACTTTTTAAAAAACACGGCGCAAGGGTCGAAAACGAAACCGTATTTATCCCCGAGTCCCTTCTTAACGAGGTTTTGAAATATGCAAAAAAACAGTTTACCATCAAATCTTGCAAAGGCAATCTTGAAATTGGGAGCGGCCAGCAGTACGGTGTTCCCATTTTAGGGAATGTATACAGACATCATAACCACGGTGGCATTAAAAAAATGACAAATCAGGATGTCATCGACCAATTCAAGCTTTCAGACACCAGCGATATTACAAAGGTATCTACTATGAATTACTTTCTAAGCTATGATGATTCTTATTCTGAGAACCAGAAAGTATTTGGTAATGTCGCGATGGTTTTAAAATACAGTCAAAAACCTATGCTGATGTCTGCCCCAAACACATTTATCATCGACAGCAAGGAAAAAGGCTCGGAAGCTTACCGAAAAAGCCTTGAACTTGTTAACCGTTTTGAGGGAACAGAAGGCACCCATAGCGCTTATGTCGTAAACACATTATCGCCTCTGACCCTGGATCACGACCCCATCGAACGTATTTTTATTTTAGCCGAAACACAACAGGCAATGATCATTACCCCATGCGCAATGCCGCTGATGACAGCGCCTCCTTCATTGGCGTCAATGATTGCAATGACAAACGCTGAAATTCTGGCTGGTTACACCCTCGCCAAACTGGTCAACCCAGATGCCAATATTGTCTATGGAAACACCTCTGCGGCAACCGATATGCGTACCATACAATTAGCGATCGGCTCTCCCGAGTGCTCACTGGTTATCTATGCCGTAGCCGGACTGGCAGACCTATACGGCCTGCCCTTTAGAACCGGCGGTTCCCTGAGTGACGCGAAGGAGCTGGATGTACAGGCTGGCGCGGAATCAATGATGAATATTTTAACAACACGTAATGCCGGTGCCGATATCGTCTTCCACACCTGCGGTTGCATGGGCTCCTTTAATGTATCTGATTTCGAAAAATTTTTAGTCGATGAAGAAATACATCATATGGCCTGCCGGATGACTGAGGGGATTAACTGCAATGATGAAAACTTCTGCTTTGACCTTTTGAAAAAAACAGGTCCCCGCGGCGTTTTCTTAAAAGGACGCACGCCAAAAATGTACCGGGAAGAAGTTTATCTGCCAAAATATTTTAATAAGGACGACCCAAACCAATGGCAAAACAAAGGCAGCATCTCTGTAAATGACCGGGTCGAAGACGAAGTTAAAAAAAGACTGGAAAGCTTTGTTCCTGCGGACATAACAAAAGAACAGGCCGAAATTCTTAATCCTTATATTCACGAAAAATATCGAGATATGTTATAATTAAAACAGACAAAAAGAGGCGGCAGCCCTGTGAAGGGGCGGCTGCCTCTTTTGCATACGCGTCATCTAAAATGTAATAATTCCTTTTTTCATTATCTTGCGGTCCAGCAGCTTTTCATAGGCTGCGATGCTGTCGTCAAACTTAAAGTAATCCGAAATAAAATCTTTAATTTCCAGCTGCCCAGAGCGCATCCATTCCAGAACCTGCTCATGGGCTTTTCCTTCTTCGCTTTTTCTTGGCATCTGTTGGTAAATAACACGCCAGTTGTAATCGGCCTGGCTGAAATCAATGGTAATTTCTTCCTTTTCAGGCACGCCGTAACACAGCACTGCCCCACGGTCCTTGATCAACCCCATGCCCTGGTTTACAATGGCCGGTGAGCCGGCAGCGTCCAGTACAAAATCTACGCCTTCCGGGAAAATCTTCCGCACTTCCTCCCGCACATCCTGATCCCTGCTGTTGATCAGATATGTGGCGCCATGCGCTTTGGCCTGCTCCAGCTTTTCCGGCACAATATCGCAGGCAATCAGGTTTTTAACCCCCAGCAGACTCATAAACTTCATATAGGTCAGCCCAACCGGACCGCAGCCAAAGACCACAACAGAATCGGTGGGCTGGATACCGAAGTAACGGATGGAGGATAAAACCTCGCGGAAGGTAATGATCATGACCGCGTCTACCGGGTCCAAGTCGTCATCAAGCACTGTCTGGGCAAAGGCGCATTCCGGCGCTTCTCCTTCAGGATAAGCCAGCGGGTCGCATACTACAGCGTACTCACTCAGCGCACCCCAGCCCGAGCCCAGTCCGGGCAGGTTTTCCGGGTCTGGATCAACAAAGGGAAGCAGCACCTTATCGCCAGGTTTTAACCCCTTTACCTCTGCGCCGACTTCAACGACCTCGCCCACGCCTTCATGGCCCAGCATAATGGGGTATACCGATTCCGGAAAGCCTTTAAAGGTGCGGTGAAGCAGCTTTACATCTGTACCGCACATACCACAGGCAATTGTTTTAACCAATGCCTGATGCGCATCATATTTTGGCTTATTTACCTCTTCAAGTGACATGCTTCCGTCTTTTCCAACAACGAATGTTCTCATTATTAACTCCTCCTCTGGATCATGCCTGCGCCCTATTGTATTTCCCCTAATGAAAACAACACGCAGATTCATGTTTTAATGTAATTACATAATAACGTAAGTTCTTTAATAGGTATATTAGCATAGTCTCAGAAGAAAAGCAATACAATTTTTTAAATAAACCGAGTCACAATTTCCGGATTGTGCATCAGCAGGCTTGCGAGTCCCACAATTACCACTAAAATGAGAATGCAGATAATATGGGTCTTTTTATGCATTGCCAGAATGGCCACATACTCCCGAAGCAGAGCGTTATACCAAAAATAAAATTTTGTTTTCGCGCCAATCCCCTGCGCCTTGAGGTTTGCCTTTCGGGCATATATACTCGCGCGGAACACATGGTAATTCGAAGTTGAGAACAAAATACGCAGATGCTTCATATCCTGCTCCCGGCTCTCGATAATTCGTCTGGAAAACAGCATATTTTCATAGGTATTTTTAGACTGGTCCTCGACCAGAATATGATCCTCTGAAATCCCTTGCTCCAGGGCGTACTGTTTCATGGCTTCGCTCTCGGCAATCTGCTCGTCGCCTCCCTTGCCGCCAGACATGATGAGCATGGGCGGTTTCTTTTTTTTATCCGCCTGCCGCCGGTAAACCTTAAGGGCCCGGTCAATCCGGCCAGCCAGCAGGGGCGTAACTCTATTACCGCCCATCAGGCCAGATCCCAGCACAATGATATAGTCCTGCCTGAGAAGCGGCCTGTAAATCCCATAAATAAAGGACGAAAGGATAAAATTCGAAAATATCAGCAGCAGGTATAACAAAATTGTGTTGACCAGCAGCATAATAACTGAGAGCACATCATTGATCTCGACGTTTTTAAAGGAAACCATCCCCAAAAACAGCCACAGCAAAATACCAATGCCCACCAGAAGACTGAGCAGATTGGCTTTGCTCCGCCCTTCCTTTCTCAGCAGCGTCACCGCGCTGTAAAAGGAAATCGCCAAAATAATAAATACACCCGTCAGTAAAATCAGGGTGACAATTATCCCGATAATGACCACCAGGAAAAATAAAAACGGGTTTCCCGTCTCACCCGCCAGCATGACAAGTGAAAGACCGCTGATCATCAATAAGATAAAAAACAGAAACCCATTGATCAGCCTTCTTCTATCCTGCAAGTACACAAGCAGAAAGAATAAAAGATAAATGAGATTAATCACATATAAGAGCATCGTATTTCTCCTTATTTTCAACTTTTATTATCCTTATACCCATTTCGATATTGTTCCTACCGCGTAAAGCGCTACATAAAGAAAAACGCCTGATGTCAGGCGTTCCTCTTTATATAATAATTTAATTAGGGAGCATTATAATTATGCCAGAAGCATTGGCAGAATCGAAAAATTAAAAATTTGCAGCACAGCGATGGTAAAGGCCGGCGGGTCGATATGACTGTCGGCATTCGTATTGAAGGTACGGGCCGCGATGTCGCAGAGCACAGCGCCGATCATACCGATAATAACACCGCCGATAATCGACAGCACAGCATTCTGAGTTACCGCAAAAACTGTGAGCACCGTCGTCGCCGCCGGTAAAATGATCTGGTGAAGGTTTTCCATTGGCAGCTTCATGGGCAGCCACAAAAAACAGATTGCCGCAATCCCAAAGGCAAAAGAACCCATGTTGTTAAACAGGTACATGGCCTCCTGAGAGCCGTCAAGCCCCATCTGCCCAAGCGCCACGGTGATACAGCCTACCAGCAGGCTGCTGCCGGCGCCCAGCACCAGAAGAAAGGTAAATCTGTTTTTATCTGGCAGGAAGACATGCTTCTCTCCTTCCCATTTTCCAAGGAAGCCGCTCGTCCCAAGTGTGAGGCGGGTGAGCAGGCCGTTTAAGAACACGGTGATGGCGACTGTATCAGTCCAGCCTGCCAGATTGAGCACATTCACCCCGAACAGATCCGAGATTACAAACTCAATGAGATAGCCGGCAACGCCAAACACCCCGCCGACCAGCAGCGCAGCGCCGTCATTGTATTTACACAGCGGCGTAATAATATCTGCGCCGCTCTCCATCTTTCCCCTGCGCATAAGATAAGCGCCGGCGGCCGCCGCGCCGCAGAAAGAAATATGCGGCCCAAACCACGAGCCAAAGCTGACAAAGGGTATCATCGGCGCACCGGCCGCCCCTCCAAGAATAGCTGCAACAACAGTGATCCCTGTAAAAATAAATGCTGTTACCCCGCCGATACACGCACCGAACACGCCGCCGCCAAAGGCGGCAATTAACATCAAAATATCCATATTATCAAATCCCCTTATTTATCCTCTAATCAACCGCTATGCGATTTCCTTCGCTACCTTTGCGGCAGACCCTGCGTCCTCCGCAAAAGCATCTGCGCCGATCTCATCGGCAAAAGCCTGGGTGACTGGCGCACCGCCGACCATAATCTTAAAACTCTTTTCGACATCCGAGCTCCTGATCGCTGCCACCGCGTCGCCAAGGGCGGGCATGGTGGTTGTGAGAAGGGCAGAAAGCCCCACAATTCTAACGTCTGGATTTTGACGGATAGCCTCGATAATCACTTCGTTTTTCACATCGACGCCCAGGTCGATCACCTCAAAGCCGGCACTTTCAATCATCATTCCCACCAGATTTTTTCCAATATCGTGAAGATCCCCCTCGACGGTAGCCAGAATGTATTTCCCCATGGAACCGGTGGCGCCTGTGGCCAAATGCGGTTTTAAGACGTCCACCCCTTTTTTCATGGTCTTTGCCGCGATGAGCATTTCCGGCACATAGATATCGCCATTTTTAAAGTTTTCCCCTACCTTGTCCATGGCGCCGATCATGCCAATGTTTAAAATATCCATTGCGTCGCAGCCCTCGTCCAGGGCTTCCTGTACCAGACCGGCTATAATTTTTTTCTTCCCCTTTTTAACCGCCTGGCTGATTTCATCAATTTTCATCATTATTTTAACCTCTTTTCATTTCACATTTCCAAACAAGCCGTCACGATAAGCGTTGATATACTCGATGCAGTATTCATCCTCACCCAGCAGCGCCTCAGCCGCGTAGATCAGGCCCATCATGTCCGCATTCAGCGGGTCCAGAATGGCGCTGTCCATGCCCGCGTTCATGGCCAGAATCATAAAGCCCTGGTTCACGTATTTGCGGGCAGGCAGATTAAAAGAAATATTGCTGGCAGCGCCGGTCACATGGACTGACGGGTACCGCTTTTTAATTTCCCGGATGGTTTCTGTGACGGTCTCAATGCCGTCCTCAGACGCACAGAGCATTTCCACCAGCGGGTCGATATGGATACGTCCCGGCGCTATACCATATGCTTTTGCCTTATCCATAATGGCTTCAAAAATCTCCAGCCGCTTTTCCGCTGTTTTGGGAATACCAGAATCGTCGCAGAGCAGCGCCGCACATTCCCATTTTGTATCCGCGATGGCTGGAAAAATAATATCAATCTTATTCCCCTCAAGGGACACAGAATTGACCAGCCCCTCTTCATTGCAGTGTGGCAGCACTTCTCTTAGGATCTCCGGCGACGGGCTGTCCACAGCCAGCGGTGTATCTGTGACGGCCTGAACCGCCTCGATCATCCATTTCAGGGTTTCTGCCTCGCGCTTTTCCGGTACCGAAGCGCAGACGTCAATAAAATCCGCGCCGGCAGCGCTCTGCTTTTCAGCCAGCTCCTGCAAAAATGCCGTATCTCTCTCCTCAATGGCTTTTGCCACAGATGGAATCGAGCCGTTTATTTTTTCTCCGATAATAATCATGGTTTCGCCTCTTTAGTATTCATTCCAGTTCAATGCTACATCATACATGGCGTCAATGTTCTCAAGGGGCGTATCCTGCTGGATACGGTGGCTTGGGCTGAAAAAATAGCCGCCATCCTTCCCCAGCACAGAAAGGGTTTCCTTTGTGAGCTCACGGATCGCATCAGGCTTGAGGTTCGGCAGATCCTGCTGGGTGTCCATGCCGCCGTGGAAGGTGAGCTTATCCCCAAATTTTTCCTTGAGCACATGAATGTCCATGTTTTTAGCTGAGGTCTGGATCGGGTCAAGAACCCTGACGCCTGCGTCGATAAAATCCGGGATCAGCGGCATAACAGAGCCGCAGGTATGGTAAATCAGTGTCGCGTTGTGGCTGTCCGCCATATCGCACAGCTCCTTGAGTCCAGGCGCAAAGTAGGTCATAAAGACATCCCGATTGATCATCAGGCTGTTTTGAGTCCCCATGTCATCCTTGTAAAAGATAAAGTCCATTTTGCCCTTGGAAGCGGTGAGCAGCCGGTCATAATAGCCCACCCAGAAGTCTGTAACGCGGCGGACTGCCTCCTGCATCATTTCTTCCTCAGACATGAGCAGGATCATGGCATTTTCCATGCCGAAAAGGTAAGTCAGCTGATGGAAAACCCCGTGATAGCCCTCGCAGTGGATGCCCGGGCCACAGATCGCGTAGCCCTCGTACTGGTCACACAGCCTTTCCACAGCCGAGTAGTCATAGGCGTCAGGCGTCGGCCACTTATAGCCGAGAACCTTATCCATATCGTCATCGTCCTCCACATCGCCCAGAGGGTTGAGGTCTACGTATAAATCACGGCTGTGGCCTGTGATGCGTTCCCTGCGGCGTACCCCCCACTCGTCATAAAAGGTGCCGTCCGCGGATTTTTCGAAAGCCGGTCCCACATAAGGCGGGATCACCTCTCTAAAATCCACCTGATAGTATTCCAGCAGCTCGTCATAGCTTTTTCCATAGTATTTTCCTAAATTTTCTGCCACAATATCTGTTGACCGGAAATTGATGGGCGCCCGGTCCGGCCGTTCATGGTGCAGCGCCATCTGCACACGCTCTCTAGAATTCACAATATTCACTCCTATTTTGTAAAATTATATTTGAATAACAGCTGATGATGGTCGTCCATTTCCTTTTTCAGGTTTTCATATACACGCTGCCAGATGCCGAAGAAATCCTGATACATTTCATGATTTTTCATATCCGGCTCAATGGTTTCGGTCACCTTGACAATATCTTTAGACATGGCAATAATGCTGTCACAAAGCCCTGCCCCCTTGGCTGCCAGAATGGCGTCGCCCAGCGGCGCAGCTTCATCCACATTGGTGGTGCTCAGCGGAATGCCTGTGACATCCGCGGTAATACGGTTCCAGAATCTGCTCTTGGTGGGGCCGCCGTTTAAGGTCAGCCCATCAATCTTCGCGCCGGAGGCCTGGGCAATCTTGATGTTGGAGTACAGGTCAAAGGCTACGCCCTCCATAAGCGCGCGGATCATATCTTCACGGCTGGTGCTCAGGGTAACGCCGAAGAATACGCCCTTTGAGTTGGGGTTCCAGTGAGGTGAAAGCGTGTTCCCGAGATAAGGCAGGTATAAAAGACCGCCGGCGCCGGGTTTAGTCTGGGCTGCCGCCTCGGCGTCATAGAGACTGAAAACATTCTGCCCGGTCGATTTCGCAACAACCTGCTCGTGACCGCCGAAGGTGCCGTTAAACCAGTTAAGCGAAGCGCCGGTAAAGGCCATGGGCGCATCGAACATGGTCAGCCCCGGAATAACATGAGGCCACTTGAGAATCCGGAATTCTTCCTTGCGCTCCGGTGTGGGAATCATGATCCCCAGGTTGGAGCCTGTGCCCATGGAGTAATACGCCTGGTAGGCCTTGGTGACACCGCAGCCCAGAGCAGCCGAGCTGATGTCTGTACCGCCGGCCACTACGATGGTACCCTTCTTTAAGCCCGTTTCGGCAGCGGCTTCGTCATCCACAGTGCCGACCACCTCGTCACAGTCATAGATCTTTGGATATTTATCAATGGGAACGCCGATTTTTTCTGCGAGCTCTGTGTTCCACTCACCCTTTTGGTAATCGAAGGGATAGAATAGACCAGCGTCCCCCTTATTGATGGTAAATTCCTTACAGAGCCGGTAGGTGCAGTAGCCTGCAGGTGATAAGAGCTTATAAGTCTTGTTAAAAAGTCCCGGCTCATGCTTTTTCATCCATAACGCCTTTGGCTCGATGAACCAGCAGGCAATGCGGTTACCGTTGTTGTAGTTGATAACCTCCTCGCCCACACGCTCACGGATTTCATTACATTCCTCCTCGGCCCGGGCGTCCATCCAGATCATCCCCGGGCGCACCGGGCGGCCGTCTTTATCAATGGGCAGCATTACCCCCACCAGCCCTGAAAGAGCAACACCCGCAATGTTTTCCGCGTCAATGCCGCAGTCCAGACACTGGCGGATAGCTGATTTTACAGCGGACCAGTAGCTGTCTCCCTCCTGCTCGGCATAGCCCGGCTTTGAGAGCAGCAGCGGATGCGTCTGGAAGCCCTTAGCCACAATCTGGTTGGTCCGGGTGTCCAGCACCCGCGCTTTTACACTTGATGTACCGATATCGATTCCTAATGTTAAATAGCCCTTCATTTTTTAATCCCCTTATATTTTTTAATACTACATCTTCCTTGATACGTTTTGAAACATTCTGATCAGTTTGTCCATTTAGATGTGTTTTTCAACATCTCATGACCACATTTTAGTCTATTTTGACGTGATTGTCAACATATTTTTTCAAATAATTTCATTTTTACGATATTATTTGAAATATATAGATCTATTTTTGACATGTTTTGACATTTTTATAAAAATAAAAACCGCTGCGGAGCTTTACTCCGTCAGCGGCTCGTAATGACCTCAACCTGCATTTCAGCAAATGCCTTTTGATATTCCTCTGGATAACCGGTCGTGGTGATAATATGCCCAACAGCGTCAAATTCACAGATTTTTCGAAACGCGCGCTTGCCAAATTTGGTTTCATCGGCCAGCACATAAGTTTTGTCTGAAAATTTTAAGAGCATGGTATATATCTCGGCAAGGTAGTTGTTGTTGATGGTATAGCCAAAATCCTCGGACACGCCATTGACCGTTATAAAGGATTTCTCTATATAAATATTTTTAAGGGTTTCCTGGGCAAAGGAGCCCGAGGTAAAATACTTCTTACTCTCGATTTCCACATCGCCGCCCAGAAAGATCAGACGAATATTGGGCTTTGGCGCCAGCTCCATAACCACGTTAAAGCTGTGCGTTACCACCGTGATATTTTCGGCTGTAATAAATTTGCTCATTTGCCAGCAGCTGTTCCCGGCGCCGATGAATATAATATCGCCAGACTGCACCAGTCCCGCTGCCGCGTAGCCTACCTCGGTTTTCAGCCCGATCAGGTCATCGGCATTTTCATAGAACACCTGGTTGATCTGAGTATCGCTGAGCACCATACCGCCGCGCTTTTTCTCGAGGAAGCCCTGCTTCGCAAGCTTGTCAACATCCCTCCGGACCGTCGAGAGGCTGGCCGGCACTGCCTCACACAGGGTCTTGTAGTCTGCGCTCCGGTGCTCCAGCAAATATTTTTTTATTTTGTCAATTCTCTGCTCTTCAAACATGGGTTACCACCTGCCTGTTATAGTAAATTCATTCTAGCATTTTTTTGAAGGTAAGACAAGGGGAGGAAACATTTTAATGGCTTGTCTGAAACCGCCGCGTTGACACCAAAACGAAGAAAGGCTATAATCATCTTGATTACACTTGTAAGATCAGGAGGCTTAGAATGAACGAAAAACTTCCCCAAATATCCGAAGCCGAGTTCGAGGTGATGCAGATCATCTGGTACAAAGCGCCCATCAACACCAACGAGATCGTCGGTCTGCTCAGCGCTACAAGCGACTGGAGCCCCAAAACCATCCAGACCATGCTCATCCGCCTCGAAAAAAAAGGCGCCGTCACCCATGAAAAGGAAGGCCGGGTATATGTCTATTCCCCACTCATCCCAAAGGAGGACTACATTTCCCACGAGAGCCACGCCTTTCTGAATAAATTTTTTAACGGCGCCCTGGACCAGATGGTTGTCAGCTACCTTTCCCAGAACGATTTGTCCCAGGAGGACATTGACAGCCTCCGGTCCATTTTAGACCAAAAGGCAAAGGGCTGAGGCGGCAGCATGTTTCTTATCCGTTTTTTAGCCGGCAATATCTTCTGCGGGCTGCTCGTCTGTGTCATCTCCGGTATCAAAAAGCTCCTCGGTGACAGGCTGACCCGCCGGTACCATTATTACATCTGGTTCGTCCTGTTAATCTCCCTGTGCGTTGTGCTCCTGCCCGATTCTTTATTTAAAGCCGTTGGTTTTTCCAGCTTTCCAATGCCTGGTCAAAGCGCCGTAGTCGCCGCAGGGAGCGGTACCGCCACACTGTCCGAAGCCTCTGGATGGATGCAGGATTTTTCCCAGTCCGTCAGCCGTGCTGATTCTGGCCGGCTTACCGCCTGGATTACAGCAATCTGGGGATGCGGCGCCCTACTCTCCGCCATGGTCTGCCTGGCCGGCGTCCTTCGGCTGCACTGGCTGAAAAAACGCTTTCTTCAGCCAGATCCAGTGCTTTCTCTTACATTAAAAGAATGTCAGTCTGTCATTCCCTGTCACGGCAGAGTAAAACTCTGCCAGTCCCGCGAAATAAATGGCCCACTGACCTTTGGGTTCTTCACCCATTATATTGTCCTCCCCAAAGGCATCACACAGCAGCTGACCCTCGCGGAAGTAAAAAACATTCTGCTCCACGAGCTGTGCCATATCAAAAACAAAGACATTTTTTTAAACCATCTCATGTGCGCGCTGCGGATCGTCTACTGGTTTAACCCTCTTGTCTGGTACGCTTTTTCCCGGCTGCGCAGTGACCGGGAGCTTTTCTGTGACGATTCTGTCCTGGCGAGACTTCCCAGCGAAAAAGAACGCCTGAATTATGGCTATACCCTGCTCAATTTCGCTGGCAGCTCCCTTAACGCTTTCAGCACTGCGAGCAGCGCCGGAGGAACAAAAAAACAGCTCCAGGAACGGATACTGGCGATCTCCCGATACAAAAAAGAACCCCCTAAAAAGCGATGGCAAAGCATCCTGGTTTGTCTGGTCACAGTCCTCATCGCGCTGAGCCAGGTACCGCTCATTTCCGCCTTTGCCTCCAGTTCCGACCATTATACGCCGCCCGGGGACATCACCCTGACCTCTGAAAATTTAGACGCCTATTTTGGCAGTACGTCAGGCTGCTTTGTCCTCTATGACCAGAGCCATGACCGTTATCAGGCATGGCACCCCGAAAAAACGACCGAACGCTCCTCCCCTTTTTCAACTTATAAGATCTATAGCGCCCTCAACGCTCTGGAGCAGGGCGTTATCACACCAGACTCCAGCTTGCTAAAATGGGACCAGCAGCCATACCCCTTTGAAGCGTGGAATCAGGATCTGGATCTGGCAAGCGCCATGCGCCATTCCGTCAACTGGTATTTTAGGCGGCTGGACACGCAGTCTGGCATCAGCGAGCTGAGTTCGTTTTATCAGTTCATTGGCTATGGAAACGCAGAGGTCGGCCGCTCTATAGAAGACTACTGGAACGCGTCAACCCTCAAAATATCGCCCCTGGAGCAGATAGATCTGCTAAGAAAGCTCCGTGAGAATGCATGGGGCTTCTCAACCCAAAATATTGAAGCCGTTAAAAATGCCCTGCTTCTCTCAGACAGCCCAGACTGCCGTCTGTACGGCAAAACAGGGTCTGGAAAGGTGAACGGACAGAATGTCAGCGGCTGGTTTGTCGGCTATGTCGAAACCCCAGATAACACCTGCTATTTTGCCACCAACCTCCAGGACAGCGCCAACGCCAACGGCCCCGCAGCAGCGCAGCTGACCCTTTCAATCCTTCGGGATATGGGTATTTTCCAATAAAAAAGGAGTGGTCATTTAAGAATGTCCACTCTTTTTTTGCAATGCTTGACTTTTAATCTTACACATGTAATAATTAATCCATAAAATTCTTACACGTGTAAGATTAAGGAGGCACCCCTTGAAAAAGTTAAAGATTCTTTCCATATTTCTCTGCCTTGTTTTCCTGCTATCTAGCTGCTCAGCGCAGAACATTACGCCGCAATACAATCCATCCGAAACACGATCAAGCCCGGATTTCAGGCTTTTAGGCGCGGAAAAGCTGGATGATGAAACCTCCGGAAAAATCGAAAAACGCTGTCTCAAAATCGCAGACCTCTACCAAAGCCAATATCACGCCGCAAAAAAGAAAAAGCCTGAGCTCAGCTATGAGCAGTCAAGCGTGAGCGATACCGATCTGGAAAAGATCAAAGCCGCACTTCTGGAAGAAGGAATCTCCGTCATTGACGCAAACGGCGATGAAACCTCCACCCTGCTCAATCCAGAGTCCTTCTCAGATTTCCGGGACAATATCTCCGCCCAGCAGGACGCAGAGCTAGAAGCCATTGCCCTCTCAGAATACGGCGGCTTTTATTACTACCTGTTCTCATATCACAGCGGCAAACGCTATTTCGCTTACGCCAATCTGGAGTGGGACAATACGGGCCGGCCAAAGGTAAAGGATTTTCAGAAAACAAGCATCGACAGCTGGCTGTATACCGAAAACGGCAATTTCATATACACCCGCACCACCGGCTGCGCCACTCCCCATGTGTTTGAAAAAATGGGCCGCTACCAGCTGCTACGCATCAAGCCCGTCCCCGATGCACTGCTCCAGTACAGCCTCGCCTACATCGCGCCAGTAAGCTATAAGGGCAACAACCTGTTGATCAGCGATTGGAGTGAGCCGGATTTTAACAGCCTCAATTTTAATGACCTGCTGGAATATCTGAAAAAGCTTGGCACCGGCAGCTATCTAAGCCCAAAGGATTACCCCTTTGACAAACAGAGCGGTAACTTCTATATCCCCAGCAGTGAATTTGAAGCTGTTATCCTGCCCTTTTTCAACATGACCGCTCCCCAGCTAAAAAAAGCGGCCTCCTACGATGAAGACCGCAACGCCTATCCCTGGCAGGAATATAAAGGCACTAATACCTACCCCAATCCCACCCTGTACCCCAACGTCATTGCCAGCCAGAAAAACAGCGACGGCACCCTAACCCTGACCGTAGACGCCATCTGCCCGGAAAAAGAAACCGATGCGCTCTTCACCCATAAGCTTACCGTCCGTCCCTTGGAAGACGGCGGGTTTCAATATGTTTCAAATACCATAACCGCCGGAAATGAAGAGGATATTCCGGTTTATTTTCCGCGGGTTCGGGAGCAGAGGGATGAGAAGTTTAGGGATTATTGGTAGGGTGTAAAAAAACAAATCTTCAGGAACAGTAAATTCTTGAAGATTTGTTTTGATTTAAAGTTTATTCTTCTCTATTCCCACTCAATCGTAGCACAAGGCTTGGGGCTCAAATCGTAGCACACGCGGTTAACGTTCTTTACTTCGTTCAAAATCCGGTGGGTGATTTTCTGGAGGACGGGCCAGTCGATTTCTTCGATGGTGGCGGTCATGGCGTCAATGGTGTTGATGGCGCGGAGGATGACGGGGTATTCGAAGCTTCTGGCGTTATCGCGGACGCCGACGGATTTGAAGTCTGGGACAACGGTAAAGTACTGCCATACTTTTTTATCCAGTCCGGCCGCTGCAAATTCTTCTCTCAGGATGGCGTCGGATTCCCGGACGGCTTCGAGACGGTCACGGGTAATGGCGCCAAGGCAACGTACGCCAAGGCCTGGGCCTGGGAATGGCTGACGGTATACCATATCGTCTGGCAGGCCGAGCTCTGTGCCGCAGGCGCGGACTTCGTCCTTGAACAGCTGGCGGACGGGTTCGACCAGCTCAAACTGTAAATCCTCGGGCAAGCCGCCGACATTGTGGTGGGATTTAACCATTTTGGCGGTTTTGGTACCGCTTTCCACAATATCCGGGTAGATGGTGCCCTGTCCCAGGAAGTCGATGCCTTCCAGCTTGCGGGCTTCTTCTTCAAAGACACGGATAAATTCTGCACCGATGATCTTGCGTTTTTCTTCCGGGTCAGCCACACCGGCCAGCTTGGTTAAAAAGCGTTCGGTGGCATCCACATAGACGAGGTTGGCGTCCAGCTGATTTTTAAAGACCTCAACCACGCTTTCGGATTCGCCTTTACGCATGAGGCCGTGATTGACATGGACACAGACAAGCTGTTTTCCGATAGCTTTGATGAGAAGGGCTGCGACAACGGAGCTGTCCACACCGCCGGACAGGGCCAGCAGAACCTTGCGGTCGCCTACCTGGCGTTTAATAAGCTCAACCTGGTCGGCGATAAAGTTTTTCATATTCCAGTTCTTTTCTGCTTTGCACTGTACCAGCACAAATTCTTCCAGAACGCCCATTAATTCCGCTTCATCATCAGGCCATTTTTCCAATGCATCCACGCCTTTGGCCGGTGCATGGTCTACTGCCAGCACCGGGCAGTCTGCTTCGTAGACCCACGGGCCCACGTCTATTTTTTCGCCGTCTACCACGTTATTCGGGCCACCGTTTACGATAATCCCTTTGACATTCGGCAGCGCTTCCAGTTCTGCCTTTGTGATATCATGCGGATAAATTTCACTGTATACGCCCAGGCTGCGGATCGCTCTGGCCAGGGTTGTGTTTTCGGTATTTCCCAAGTCTAAAATGACAATCATGTCTTGTTTCATGTTTTACTCTCCTCAATTTATTTCGTAAAAGATCATTCTCTTATTTTATCACAGGAGAATAGATGCCCGCAAGCACAACGGCCCTGTACCGTCACTCTATTTTTTACGTCTTCTGAGATACAAAGCCGCGATCAGGACAGCCACCACCACAAGCACACCCACAAGGATAAAGGTCGTTGTCGTATGTGATCCTTCGATGCCCGTCTGTGTATTTTCAGCCGTTTCAGACGCTCCGGCCATATCTGCTCCTGATTCCTGAATATTCTGATCCGGTTCTTCCGTACCCTCATTAGGCTGTGGATCAACCTCTGGTGTGACGGGTTCTTCTGCCAAATCGCTGGTAAAGGCCTTGATCATGGCATTGCCGTAGTTTCGGGTGGCTGTTTGACCATATAGCTCAATGGTTTCATCAGGCAGATTTGTGACGTCCTGCCAGTCCTCGCCGGCTTTTCTGATAAAGCTCTGCCCGGCGTCGGCCTTTGCAATGCAGTGAAAGGTTCCCTCCATACCATAGAAATCATACATTCCCGTTCCTGTCTCGATGGGCCAGTAATATCCATCGCTGCCTGAAATTTCCTGAATGACAGAAAATGTCTCCCCCGGCTCAAGGGCGATGTTCTGGGCCAGAGAGAGGGTATGGTAGCCGCCGTATTTTACAGTGTCGGTCTGATCCACAGCCAGTGTACCGCTCTCTGGATTGTTTTTATCCTTTAAATCTCTATACACGCGGGTATGAACCGCTGATCCCGGGGTAATGGTAACTGCTGAGACAGCCTTCAGGCTTTCGTTTCCAGCGGCTGTGAACACATTGGCGGCCGCGGCAGACTGCTCCTGAAGCCCCAGCGGTGCGTAGGATTTTAATCCCAGAAAATCATACTGATAATTATGGTCATAGGCGAACCGCCCGTCACCATCCGGGATATCCACCTGATAGGCGGCAAAGGACTGTACGCTCCGGTCATAGTAGGACAGATAAAAGTAACCGTTGTTTCCCCAGCCGCTGCCCCAGCTGTTCTTGACGATCCAGGCGCCGTCGCCCTCCGGAGTTTCGGCAAAATTACCGGCCGAATAGCCATCATCCCAGCCCACAATGGACACAAGGTGGTTGGGCGCTTCATAGGTTTTATTAAACTCGGCGGCATCTTTCTTTTCAGCGCCGCCGCTGTTATCTTCTGCTGCCTCCTGAGGCGTGCTCTGGCCCGCGGCAAAGTACACCTGAACCTCGCCGTTTTCCATCAGGCTTGCCTTGATGGCCTGCTCTGCTTTTTTATCATAGACAAAATTCTGTTTATCAGCGTCTGTAAAGGTGGCAGTTCCAGGTAGGAAATCGGCGTTCTGGAGGTGTACCGCCGCGTTAAAAAATTTATCCTCGGCGACTTCCCAGTTCATATCTTTGGGGTTTTCAGTCGGATACCACTCGTAGGGAGTCCCTTCATAGGGCACATCTGTCTCGGTGTCCACGCCGCACCAGGTGCTCAAGGTGCCGGTCAGCAGCTCCCGGGTGCCGCCAAGGTCCATAAAAAGGCCTTTAGCGGACGCGGTTCCCTCGGCCCTGTTATTCACCCCGGTAGAGTCTGCCAGACGATAGGCAAAATAGGACAGGTGCCGTTCGGAATAATCCGGCTCTGCGGCAGCCTGCGCTCCTTCTTTTTTCTGCTGGGTCAGCAAATTGGACTCAATGGCCGACATCCCGCTGAAAGCCCAGCAGGAGGACCAGGGATTTTGATTTTTCACGCTGGTGCTCCTGCCAAGGGAGCGCAGGTCATAAGCTGCGGGCAAAGACTCCTTTAAGTTTTCCGATTGCTTAAAATTATAATATGACTGATCCAGTCCTGGCTGTGCACTTTCCTGCTCATCCGCATACACAGGGGATACCAGCCCAAAGACCGCCATGAGCACAGCGGCCATAATGCCCGCTGTCCGGTTAATCCTGTTTCGCTTTCTGATTTTCACGTTCTCATCCTCCGCTTATTTTTGATTTAATCATACTGTATTTTTTATTCAGGGTCAAATTGATTTAAGGCTGACTTTTATAGTATTTTTAATCAAAATACGTTACAATAATAATATACGCACGTATAACAATGCATTTTTGAAAGGAGAGTATCATGCTGAACATTGAAAAAATTCAAAAAGAAGTGGCGCCGATTGCCCAAAAATACGGAATTCCCCGGGTATATCTTTTTGGCTCTTATGCACGAGGTGAAGAAAAAGCAGATAGTGACATTGATTTAAAGGTCGATATTCAAGGCACAAAAATCGGTCTTTTTGAGCTCTCCGGTCTCCGCCTGGATTTAAAAAACCGGCTTGGTGTTTCTGTCGATGTTGTAACAGAAGGCGGACTGTATGAAAATGTAAAAAACGAAATTTCAAAAGACCAGGTATTAATCTATGAACATAAAAAATAGAAATATCGACATTATTGATCATATTTTAAATTACTGCTACCAGATTGACGAAACAATTCAACGCTTTGGCAATAATTTTGAGAGCTTTCAGGCAGATAAAATATATCAGAATGCCGCTTGCATGTGTATTCTCCAAATCGGAGAGCTCAGTAAATATTTAACAGATGATTTTAAAAACCTATATTCAGACATCCCCTGGAAACAGATCCGGGGTATCCGTAACATTTTTGCTCATGACTACGGAAACATTGACGTCCTTACTATTTGGAATACAATAAATTACAATATACCTGAACTAAAAGACTTTTGTGAAAATATTCTGGCTCAAAATAAAGCTTTGAATCAAGAAGCATTGCGTGACCGTGATCTCTCCGAAGATAATGCTTAAACTTAAAAAGACCCAAGACATTAATGCCTTGGGTCTTTTTAATTCCATATCTCCACATGGTCGAACGCCTGTCCCGGATACTCGATCACGCCGAGGCCCAGGGTCCTTGCGACACGGGCAACCTCGGTGTAGGGCACGCCGGGGCAGTACAGATCGGCGGCGTGGCCAAAGCGGTGCCAGGAATTGGGGATACCGCCCACTTCGGCGTTGCGCGCCTCACAGCGCACACCGGAGGTGATGATCACAGGCTGGCCGAGGGCGCAGCGCAGGGCTTCCACCTTTTCCAGCAGCTCCGGCGCCATGGGGGCTGGCCAGCCGTCGCAGTAGCCGTCACAGTCGCAGGCATACTCCTCCATCAGAAAGTGGGCAGAGGCCCAGGGGCCGTCTGTTATAATGGGATCAGGCGGCAGGGGATGCTCAATGACAAGCCGCTCCTCCGGCGCAGTCTCTGTATTCACAGGGTTTTCCGGCTTTGCCACAGGCGCCGCCTCTGCTGTTTCCGCCGCTTCTGGGGGCTGTACCCCATCCTGGGCTTTTTCCGGCACGTTTATGCTGGCTGTAAAAACCAGCCCTGTAACAGACCAGACCGCTGCCAGGCAAAAGGCCAGGGGCTTTTTAAAGCGCCCTGGCCTACCGCGCTTCGGCACTTTTATAATTCCACCTTGCGCACGGTTTTGTCCACATACTGGTACCCGGCCAGCTTTTCCAGCCCCACGCCTGAGGGCTGGAAAATATTCTGATCAACAATCGTTTGGGCCGAGGCCTCAATCTGCTCCTGAGTCAGATCGTCCAGATAGTCTGGAAGGCTCAGGGTCATGCTGTCGCCGTTCTTTGTCAGAAAATCCAATTCCAGTGTTTTGGTACTTGTTGTCTCCATTTACATTTCCTCCTTTATGCTCTTTCGATGTTCTGGTAAGTCATAATGTTGTTGCTGTCTGTCACAATGGGTGTTATCAGCTTACCGATGGCCTTTCCGGTAAGCACCACTGCCTCTGGGGTGACGATGGCCTCATCAAGGCCGAGGTCGGGATAACTCTTTGTTTTCTTCTTAATTTTTCCCTCAAACTCCCCGTAATTCAGAATAAGCTGCAATTGATTTTTCAGTTTTACGCGCTCATATGCCATTTTTTAACCTCCAATTTATTTTTTAAGGCTTTCGCGGCAGCGCTGCCTTTTATAAAACGGTGGTCTTTTATTAATCTTTTCTGCTTCGCTAGTGACCGGTCATGGCGCACCTCCTCTTGTTTTCTGGCGTGTCTGCCGCTGTTTTTGCCTTATACCTGTAAATTGTCTCTGGGTACTGTTTTGACCAAAGCCTTTTATATTTTTTACAGCTGGCCCCTCAGCTTTTTAAGAATACAGCTGTGGCGGTACTGGAGGGTGCTGTAGCCAATCCCCAGACTCTGGGAGGCTCTCCTGATGGACTGGCTCTGCCCGTAGACCGCTGTTAAAAGCGCCCGCTCCTCCGGGGTCAGCTCCCTGAGCGCTGCGCTCAGGCACTCAAGCTCCTCTTTATGGATATAGCCGCTCTCAATATCGGCGTCGGGGGCTTCCAACAGGCTGATCAGGGATTCGCCGTCCCCATCGCCCGCTCTGGCATCTGCCGGCACATCACGCGTCAGGCGGCGCAGGCACTTGCGGCGGCGGTTCTGCCCTTTCTGGTACACGTAGGGCTTGATAAAGGCCGCGAAACCCGCTCCGGCGGTCTCGTCATAGGCCTGTATTCCCTCAAGAAAAGCCAGCCGGGCGTCCTGAAAGACGTTACTATTCGCAATAAAAAAGACACGTTCAAAACGTGCCCTAGTTGATCAAATTTACTTTCTTCTTAAATTCCCGTACAACTTCCTCAACCGTCAACCCCTGGAGTCGATCCTGCGTTTGCTGGATAATGCCATTCACAACCCCATTCTTGTAGAACACATCCAAATAGTAACCTTTGTACTCTTGTGCGATTTTCATTATTATCATCCATACAAGAAAACACCAAAACAATAAAAGCCCCCGATTCGACTAGGGGCTAAAATACACCATGAAAAATTTATGTTGATACGGTTTTTAGTTTTGTATTTTTATCTGTTGCTCTTTAATTAATGGATAAGAGACAATACTTTGACTGTCGAGGTTTTCATTATGCATGTCTACGCCTGTTATTTGGCTATTTTCGTAAGTTTTATAGTAATAGACTCCCTTATCAACATTGCAACAAGAGCTATAAATAGTTATTTCATACGTATCTTCAGCTAAACGAACACATCCGCGTTCTTGATTGACTGAACCAAGTATGTGAAAAAACTGACTAATGCTTTCAGATTCAGAAGTTCCAGAGACGGAATTTAGTTTAGTAAATACTGCTTTTACAAAACGAGAGGATGAAGAAAGGTCTCCAGGAATCCCAATCCCCCCCATACCACGGCTATAAACATCTAAAGCTATTGCACTTGAAAAACGATTTTCGGGTATTTCTCTGGTGGCATTCACATAATTATTTAGGTTGAAGATCTGAATATCAAAAGTTGGGTTATTGGTTAAAATTCCTACAGGGTTATCATATATTTTCATCCCTTCTTTTACAGATTCCACAGTTATCGATTCGTTCCGGTCCGATATCATCCAGTGCAAGGGTGAAAGCGGTAATTTTTCACTAAAATTGATATTGATAAGATTGATCCTACCAAGGAGTTCTTTTACCTCTTTAATGGTAGAGCACTGCCCTAAAATCCAGGGAATAAACTCGAATGGGGTTACATTATCTTTTCCCTCTGCTTCTTGTTTATAGTCCGCATTTTCTGGAAAATTCAATCCTGCCATGCTTAGTCCCTTTTCGTTGGTGGCATCATAATACAGCGGATAATTATCCACAACGAAGGCCGTACCAATCATAGCATAATGAGATTCCAGTGCTTTTACCTTTCTGAACTGAAACGGATAATTTCGTGGTGTTACTGTTACCGTTTCATTATAGGAGAATTCCAAATCAAGATTACGACCAAAATAATGATCTTTTGTTGTGTATGTCGCTGCCGTACACATTTTAGCACCTCCGTTTTATATGGATTTCAATTATACAATACCCAGAATCTTACTGTCTTAACCGCACATAAATTTAAAAAAACAAAAAACTCCCGATCCAAAAGACCGGGAACTCTAAAAAAGGAAAAGTTAATGGGGAGAGTAATTTGTATTTTAAAAAGTAAGAGGTATGTGTGTTCGAGATTAATTATACCCAGGTAATAATATTTTAAACATGAAAAAATAAAAAATCCCCTCGCCTCGGCAAGGGGATCTACGCTCATTTGTTAAATGTGACAACCGTATTATTCCAACTTCCGTTTAGCTTATTACCAAATGACGAAAAATTAGAATTCAATTCATTATTCAATGTTCCCAAATTAATCGTATTTCTTATCGTCCTATTTGTATTTTCGATACCAAGAACGCGATACAATTTCTCCACTTCACCGTTTTTACTGTTTCTCATGTTTTCCTCCTAGAATCTTTCGTTAAATCGTTATATTTATCTTGCCATTAAGCATGGTTAATAACAGCTTTATCGTTTTGTGACTCTATTATTTTTACCACATCAGAGCTTCCAATTGATAGCATGTATGCGTGATGTACACTTAAAACAGCATCTTGCAATTGACTATCGTCTTCTAAAGCGGTTACCTTAAGGCCAATTTTTTTACAAAATTCCATATTAAAATGCCGGCCATGCAATTTTGAATCGACATGCTCATTTAATTTACCTACTATCGTTGCAATCGTTTTTCTATCTTCGGGTTTTTCTTGATCAAACATACAAGAGCCCAACCAATCTTCCACTAATTTGCTCGATAATTCAATTGCATCAATGGCAGTTTTCAAAAAAGCCGCTGGATACTGTTGTAATTTAATAGCCCAATACTGAGTGTTTTGGGGATTTTCAGCAAGATCTTCTTTCGCTTCCTCAAACTCCATTTGGATATTATAAGCGGGGATTCCATTGAATTGGGGATCAATAGGGCCTAAGCTTGACTGCTTTCCCATAATAATTTCTTTTGCCGCACAAGCCATCATAGTCCCAGCAGACATAGCTAATTGAGGTACAATAACTCTTATATCCGAATTAAATTTACTTCTTAAATAACTAATAATTGCTTCTGCCGCAGCTGGTGATCCCCCAGGTGTATGTAATATAAGATCCAACCCCTTTGAACAATCCATACCTTTTAAAGAATTCATAAATCCTGTCATATCTAGATCATTAATATCTAGATTTCCGATATTACTATTTCCCCTTGATAGAAACGCAGAATAATACGCTATAGTGTTTCTCCCAGTATACCTTGACAAAAGTTTAAGATATTTCCGACGAATATAGTCACTTTGCGACATTGTTTCGTTTAATTCTCTCAAAATATCATCCCAACCTGCCATTACATACCTCCTACGGTTACTGTGCTATTAATTATATAACACTCCATAGAAGATTGCTACAGTAAAATATGAATTTTTATTGATACATACCCACATTCCAAAGATTATAACAAAACAGCCGCCCCGAAGGACGGCCTAATTTAAAGAAAAGAAAAGGATGAAAAACTCCGATCACTTCTCGTTTTTTATTGTATAACGCAATTCTTTAAAACAGTTTTAAAGAATAATTTAATCATCCAAACAGCAGCGAAAAGGTCTGTTCTCCGACAATCCCATCCACTGTTAATCCTCTACTGGCCTGGAAGTCCATAACGGCCTGGAACAACTGTGGTCCTGGGATACTGTCGAACTCGCCATGATAGAAGCCCAGCTCCGCCAAACGTTTTTCGTAGGCCAGAATCTGATCTTCCGCCGGAGCCTGGGTCTGATCGCCAAAGAAACCGTCGACCGGGACCCCATAAGCACGCTGCCCGTTCATGACGCCAAGCTTTGTTTCTGGTCCATCAAGGTTGTCGATCGGGGCGCCGGGGTTATAATTGCAGATATTCATCCAATACTGAATGGTATCCACGCCCCAGGGGGCGGTTCTTGGGCTGCTTGGGGTTGGCTGTGGCTGCGGCGTTACGCCGGTTCCACCGCCCGCGTAAGCGTCCCAGGCAGCGTGATCGCCATAAAAGACGTTTAAGTCCAATCGGTCACCCCAGCCCGCTAAACGGCCACCAGAAGTGTACTGAAGCATGGCCGCATCGCTCCAATAATGGATCGGATACATAGGCGCGTCCGGCCAGTAGCCATCACAGGTATCGGCGCTGTAATAAGCCACCCATAAGCCATAATCCCCGGCCATGACCGCGCTCCAATCCCATTCGTCGACCACGGAGCCGGACATGTAAATCATGGGCTTAATGCCGGTGCGGGCCTGCACTCTGTCCAGAAACGCCTTGGCATAGCCGGGGCCGCAGTTGACGGCATCGGTTTCCCAGTCCAAAACCAGAATGGCTTCCCCAATATAGCCTTGGATATTATCCACGAAATAATCCGCCTCGGCCACCCCGGAGCTGTTCCCGTCCGCGAAGTGGTACACGCCCAGCTTCTTTCCGGCCGCTTTAGCCTGCTGGTACGCCCGGTCACAGTCGTCGTTGATGTAGTCAAGCCCCTGGGTTGCCTTAATGATCACAAAATCGGATGGCACCGCTGCGGTGTCAATGCCTCTTTGCCATGCACTGATATCAATACCGTTTAACATTATTCCTTACCTCCATTTTTATCTTCTGTTTCAGACTTCTTTTTTAAAATCTCAATGGCCTTTGTGATGGCTTCTGGAATCGGAACACCCATCAAGCCCATATTTTCCACAATGCTCAACATTTCATTCACGCAGTACGCAATGACCACCGCGTCCCGGACGAAGTTTGTGCCGATCATAATGTCTAACCGACACGCCACCAGGACCACTAAAAGGACCATTCCTTTTCTCAGCAGCCCCATAAAGGCCGCGTTTGATCCCAATGCGCCGCTGTCTGTTTTCGTGCTGTTCTTAAACACTCCGGCCACAATTAAGCCGGTAATGTAGTCCACACCCATAAAAATAAGCAATGTTATCAGCGCGGCGTCCCAACCACCAAAAAAGCCGGCAATGACACCGCCGACTGCTCCAATGCCCGCAATTACCGGGCCTTTTACTGTTATCATGTTTTCCATTGTTTATTCTCCTATTTTATAAATGCAATATTAACTGCTGGGATATTGATCTGAAATTTTATTTATAATTAAATAACCGTCCCGTAGTGCAGTTCCTTTAACTCCGCTTGCTAAAAAAAATGTCACTCGAAGATACGAAGCAACAACCTGATAGCAAGTTGTTCCAGTGAAAGCATATATAAATTTGCTCGCATCCTGTGAGCCGTTCACTCTACTGCCTGGGATATCTCCAAAATCAGTATAATTTTCGTCTGTAACACTACAAACCACCTCAAGCGCGGTGTTCGGTTCTGACTCAAGCTCTAACAATGAATTAAATTCAAAAGTGTAGGCTCCTGGACCTGCTAAATCAATCGACCCATCGGCAGCAAGCGTTGCGACGCTTTGATTTTGTACATAATTTACTAAAGGAAAAATCCCACCATCGGCATCTGCAATGAAGCCTTTTTTTATTTTAAAGGCTGCACACCCGCCAGTTGTACCGCCGGAACCGGATTGTCCCTGGGGAATCCCAAAATTGAGAACCGCCGCGTTTTCGGTACCGCTGTTATTGACTGTGGCGGGCTGCCCGGGTTGAAGTGTGGTGACGGTTCCGACGCTCACCGTTGCTGCTTTTCCATCGGCGCCTTTTGCCCCGGGCGCACCGTCTTTACCATTGGTTCCCGGAACCCCCTGTGGGCCGGTCGCCCCTTTGATATTGCCTGTTTTGACCCAGGCTCCAGTAGCTTTGCTGTACACATCATAGGTTGTTGTATTAATATAAAAATCGCCTTTTTTCCCCTGGGTGGTGGGTGCTGCTTCTCCAAAAAGAATGGAAGCGCCATCAGCACCTCTTACCATTCCCAAATCTACGGTTGTGACTGCCATCGTCTTTCCTCCTTATTCATAGGTTGCGATCAGGTGGCCGCTGGCATTGATCGAAAAGGTCGGTACTGGTCCAGGGTCGCCTTTTTCGCCTTTCGCCCCATCGGCGCCCGGGTTTCCTTTTTCGCCCGGGTCACCTTTGGCCCCCGTGGCACCTTTAATATTTCCGGCCTTTGTCCAGGCGTTTGACGCCTTTGTATAAAGATCAAAGTTCGCGGTGTTCAGGAAAGCATCCCCGTTCTTGCCTTGGGTCGTGGGTGGCGCGTTTCCAAACAAGATAGTGGCGCCATCGACGCCGTTCGTTCCTGCTGCCCCGGGATCGCCTTTCGCGCCGGGGTCTCCTTTGGCGCCCGGATCGCCCTTGGCCCCGGTCGCCCCTTTGATGTTTCCGGTTTTATTCCAGGTGCCGGACACTTTGATGTAAAGGTCGTAATTGGCGGTATTGATATAAAAGTCGCCGTCTTTTCCCTGGGCGGCTGTCGGTGCAGCTGCACCATTAAGCCATGTGGCCCCATCGTTCCCTTTTTCACCCTTTGGTCCGACAACATTCCCTAAATCTAACGTGGTTGCCATGATTTTTTCCTCCTAATATTCTTTATGCTCATAATAATTTTTACATTCAATGTTCGCGCCTTTGTAACGCAGGCGAACAAAATCAAAGCGGTGTCGACAAACTTCCTGACACACGCATTTTTCACAAGCGGCTATCTTATTGGTTACTGGTCCAATGGGGCCGGTTGGTCCCACAAGGCCTTTGTCCGCACATGTTTCTTGCCTGCTAATGGCATTCACAGCGTTTTGAGCACACTGTGTCTGGTTTTCTGACATTTTATTTACCTCCTAGGTCACTTCATAGATCAAATGCCCATCCTCGATCCGGATCGGCGGGGCGGTTTCGTTATCATTGTGGGCCAGAATTAGGTGGCCCTCTTCACTGACATAAAGTCCAAACAACCCGGGATCCAGTTTTGTCACCACGCCCGGAAGCCCAGGGTCGCCTTTTGGTCCGGGTGGTCCGGTGATATTGACCGTTTTGGGTGGTGTTTCATCTGGTGTGGCCTGCCAGGACAAATCCCCTTCTGTTGTGACATCCGGCTTCCAGGTCTTGACTTTTGCCGCTTCCTGGGCGGCTTTTGCGGCGGCCGCTTCGGCTTCGTCCGCATGCTTTTCCGCTTCTCCGGCTTTTGTTGTGGCGGTCGTGGCACTGGCTTCGGCGGCATCCTGTCCCTCTTTTGCCGCTTTCGCACTGTTCGTTGCTTCGGTCGCTTTTGCGGTTGCGGTTTCGGCGCTTCTTTGGGCTGCTGCGTCGGCTGACTCAGCGGCATTTTTAAATTGCTCAACCAGTTTTTTATCGCTTTCGACTTCTTTTTTTGCCTTGACTGCCGCGTTTTCAGCAGCTTCAGCAGCCTCGCGCGCCGTTTCGGCACCCATCTCAGAAGCTTCTGCTTTTTTAGCGGCGGTTTCAGCTCCCGTTTGGGCTATTACCGCGTCATTTTTAGCTTTCGTTGCCTGCGATTCAGCGATTTCAGCCGCAGCTTGTGCGGCTTCGGCTGCTTTTTGAGCCTTTTCTGCGTCCTCCACTTCCTGCCAAATATCTTCCTTCGACGCGAGCTCTTTCACATCTCCCGCAGCGAACGCCGCATATACTTTTCTTGTACCGTCTATGGTGACCGCCAGCTCACCGGGCTTCATCTTTTCTGGCCGAAAATCCGCACCGGCGCCACGGCGCATCTGTATTGCCATTTAGCTTCCCTCCTTTGCCGGGCTTGCTTGTGTTTTGCTCTGAGCAGTTTGAGCGGATTGTGCTTTGAACGCTTCCAGCAACTCTTCTTTTGTCCCGGTTTTTGTTTCGGTTAACGGTTTAGCCAATTCAAGCACGGCACTAGCGTAAAGCCTGTTTTTGGCGTCTTTGATATTTTGAGACAGTCGAGCCACAACCCCCTCAATGTCCGTGATATCCAGTCCGTATTGGCTGCTCATCTCGGTCAGGCGGCTGTCCATTTCGTGGTAAACAGCATCCATATTAGCCATTTTCGTGATATTAATGCCTTCCAAAGTAAATCACTCCCTCCTGTTTCTTTGGTTTTTCTCCAAACCACCCCTCATCTGGTGTGGCCACGATCGTCTCGTTTCCTTGGCTTTCCTCAAAAACGATGCGCCAGCCGTCTCTCAAAAACCGATCCGACTGTTTCTCTGGATCGGACAAATACATTTGCACATTATCTTTTACTGCCTTGTACATTTTTCTCCTCCCACTGGCTTATAGCGCTGAACAAAGCAGACCGTTTATAAAATAATATGTTGATTTTTCCCAGCGAAGCGCTCCCTGTAACTCCACAATATTTGTGATGACAGACATCGATCCACTGCCGCACATATTGCTGACGCCGGACTGCCCGGCCATCGTCGCTAACCGCTCTGCTTTTATGTCAAGAAACTCTGTTTTTATCTGGAATCCCCTGTAATTGGTGCCTTGATAGGTGATGGATGCCGCACAATCAATCAGTCCACGCTGCTTTCCGGCAAAATAGCCGTAGATTGTGCCGCCTTCAATCATAATCTGTCCCATCGTGCTGTAGCCAGAAACCAATTTTCCAAGAAATTCGCAGCCTTCTTTGAATTTTCCTTTTGACGCGATGAGCCCATCCTTGTCAAGTGTGGCAACGACAGCTCCCGAGTCGTTATAAACCCAGATTTGACCCGCTTCGTTATTTTTATTTCCCGCTTGAAGCGTGCCTCCTTGGATCAAATCCGCGCTTAACATCCCAGTTTTAATATATGATGCATTGAAATATAAGTTGCCACTACTATCGGAGTACAGACCTTGCCATTCACCGTTATTGGTCAATTTATTAAAAACCTCTTCTTGGGTCAAAGCCGTCGCATCCTTAATCATCGAAACGATCGTTCTGGCGTAAAGTCCTTGCCTGGGGAAACCCCCTTGCCAAAATGAGGGTGCCGCCGTTACGCGGATGCCTGTCCACGTTTGGTCCTCTAATGTGTAGGTTTTCGTATATCCAGTGACTTCCTGGTCATAGTCAACGACCTCCCAGGTGATGCCGTCCATTGTTTTCTCCAATAACCATGCGGCAGCCTGAACCGTTTCATCCAGATTGGTGCGTTTTGCACAACGAAAAGTGACACTTCCGGGTGTTAGCCCTTTGTCGGTAACCGTGACGGTCTGGACGCTTGGGGTTACAACATACACGACGCCGTCGGCGCCCGCCTTATTTTTTGAAACCTGAAAAACGCCGGTTGCTTTTCGGTTTTGATAGGTTACCGTAAAGGTCACTTTTCCGGTTTCACCTGTTAAATTTGTCACTTTATATCTGTGGGCCGATGCGTCCCAAGTGCCCGTCACTGACGAATCGGCTAAAACCGAATACGCCGCTGCGTCGCTCACATTCTGGGAACCAAACATCGCCTTCACCGTTGTTTCACACTCCGTATAGTCGCCAGTTCCATCTGCTTTTGTCGGAATCCCAAAATAGTCATTCATTTGCAGGTAAAAGCTGGTGGCAATCTCTATTTGTTCAGGCATTGCCACCGGATTGCTTCCGATTGACAAGCGCTCGGCATTGATGCGCACAGCCCCGGTTTCCATGGACGCATAAAACATTTCTCGTCCCTGTTTATCCCTGACCACCAGCTCGCCTGCATTAATCCAGTCGGCATTGATCCCCACCGCAGCGAGCACATTAACCACCGCATTCGCGTTTTTATCAATGCCTGCTGAGTAGGTCTTGCCACCGTCTTGGGAGATAAAAAAACCATCGGCAGTGATTTTATAAACCACCATACTCTCAGCCAGTTTGGGTTTATCATGCATATAGGTTATCCGGCTGCCGTCCTCTAAGGTTTCAACCGTTTGATAATAGCCCATGGCGTTCATGGCCAGTTGATTCATCTGCGTGACGTATTGGTCGTATGCCGAAAGTTTCGCTTCCGTGTTACGGTCGGCCTCAACAAGGGCCTTCGTGATTTCGGAATAGCGCTTTGAGGTGTTGCGGCTGGGCGTTTCTGCGTCGGTTGAGATGCGCTCGTAACTGCCGATCGTATAGGTCAGATTGGTAATATAGCACGAATACGTATTTCCTTTACGGTCTGTCACATACGCAGCATCTCCGGCTTCAATGGATGGATCACCCAGACAAGAGGCGGACATCTTACGAAAGCGCATGCCGACCATTTTCTTGCCCAAATGCGCCGCGACGGTTTCCGCCTGACCATAGCAAATCAAGGGGTTGCCTGTAATCTCCAGAACATAGCCCGCACGCCCATAAAGGACCGTTTCCCCTTTTAATGTTTCGGTGCCACGCTTTACCTCATCTGAAGCCGTTACCCGGATTCCGGTAATCACAACATCGTCGGTGGCAACCTCCAGTCCCGACAACGCATAGATATGATGGCAGTTCGTCCAGGCGCTTTGACCAAATTCCCCACCATCAACCGCACTGCCGCTGGCATAATCTGCAAAGTTTCCGCCGTCTGCACAGTCACCGCTTTGATAGCCCGGGGCACCGTTATCAAAACAACCACCGTCCAAACCATTGCTTTCAAAAACTGTCTGGTCATACCACTTCAGTTCCAGTTGCCCATCCGTGTTACACCGGGCATAGCACCCCGCAATCTGCGCACAGTGGGATAAAATTTCCCGCCATGTTACCTGCTCGTTACTTTTAAAGGGGTTTTTCTGGATAACATAGGTGTCAAAATCAAAGGTATTGGTCCCAAGCATCACACCACATTGGTTACAAGCGTGCCGCACAATCGACTGCATCGTTGCAGGAAAGGTCAGGCTCCCATCATAGTTACGGTCAAATTTCTCCATGTTATCAAGGGCTTCAATGGATAAAATACTGGCGCTGGCTTGCGGGTCGTCTGCGTTATAGACGCCCTTCTTAAGCCATTCCATTGTATTTCCAAGGGACTTTCCAACCCACACAGTAATCACAGCATCAGTAAAATCAACATTTGAAAAGGTATCCTTGATGTTGTTTAGGGATAGCGTTAACTTCCCGATGACCGCAGCACCAACATCAAAAGTGCTGGTACTGCTCGTGCCATCATCAATCTTGACACCTTCCTGAAAAATATCGGTTTGATCGACTTGAAGGGTTTCACCGTTTTTTAAAAGGATCGTCGCTTTGGCCACACAATGGCTGTTTTCAAGCAGCGCGTCTTTAAAGGCATTACTTGTATGAATCATCGCTTATCACCTCTCGATAATGTCAAACGCCACTTGTGTATAGCGTTTGTACCGGGTTGCCCAGTTGCGCATGGGTGCGGAGCGGTCGCCAGCGTAAAATTCCCGGCGTTCACGCTGGCCACTCAAAGCGTCCGGATAGGTCACATAAAAATATTCTGCGTTAAAAGCCTGGAGGATCGCTGCGGTTTCTTCGGGTGTTGGATTATTCCAGGCGAGTTTAATTTTTCTTTTTTGAGCGATCCGGTTTTTATGCATGAGGGTATCCTCCGTACGCCCGGCATCGGAACTTGAAACATCCTGTAATCCCCATTCAAAAACAGCGGGGTCCTTGACTGGGACCCCATTCACTTCAATCATTGCCATTGCCTTCCTCCTAAATCTTAACCGTAGCGGAATAACGACGGCCTGCTTTTTCTTCCCCGCGACGCACTGTTCGATAAAGCGTCTCTGTATCCGCGATAATCGTGAGTTCAATGACAGGCTGCAGGTCGTTTTGCCCACTTCCTGTAAAAAACATGGCAGCCTCAACCACTGCTTCCTTAACGCCTTCTTTGATCCCTTCGACGATCTGGCTGTTATTCGCAACCACATTTCGGTTCCCCATTCGTCCCACCAGCTCCGGACCATTTTCACGGGCAATAAACATTTCTCCCATACCTGGGAATCCGCCTTTGGCATACCATCCTACGTGAAAATCCGGAATCGGAATGGACAGGTTCCCGAGTTTTACGTCACGCCAGTTCCAGTCAATGCGTGGCGTTGGAATGTGGAATGAAGAGAATCCATCCGCAAAAGAGCGAATGGCGCTTCTGCCAATATCCCATAAATTACCAATACCACTGGTAATCAAATCCGATACGCCTGACACGGCCCACCGTATCTCATCTTTATGATTTTCATATCCGGTCTTTATGGCGGTGACAATGTCAATCCCTTTTTCCTGGCAGGTATTCACAATATCGCCAATCGCGTTAAAGACTTCATTTTTGGCGTTCCGTAAACCCGATAAAAAGCGGCTTTCTTTGACGCTCTCGTAGCCGTTTTTCAAACCTTCAACAACGTCTTTACCTTTTTCAAACACCCACTCTTTTGCGTTCCCCAACACCTCCCGAACTTTGTTCGGCAGGTCAGCAAACCATGCGAGCACGGAGCCAATGCTGTCGAGGATTCCCTGAAAAAAGCCGGCAATAAGATTCCCGCCGATTTCCATCATTACGGTGGAAGGGCTGTGAATGCCAAAGGCGCTCATAATACCTGAAAGAAAAGGCCACGCTATATTGTCCCATATCCAAATAAGGATATTGCCAATTGCGTCCGTAATGCCTCTTAAAAAACCTAATCCGACACTACCGCCGCATTCTGCAATTTTTTCTTCAAAGTAAGGACCAATCCCAGAAAAAGCATCACCGATCAGTCCGAATAGAAAGGCTGCTAATCCGCCTAATAATGAGCCTAACAACTCAAACAGTCCTCTCACAATTCCAGCCCAGTCAATGTTCATCAGAAAAGTTCGTACCGATTCACCAAGCTGCCACCAGTCAATCCGCTGGACAGCTGTAATTAACATCTCCAAAAGCCCTTTTGCGCCATTGGAAAGTGTTTGCCCAACATAAGCCCAGTCGACGGTTGATGCGATGCCGTTGATTCCGTCGGCGATCGCTTGTCCCAATGAAGCCCAATGAAAATTCTCGACAAACGTCCCCAAAAACATAAAGGCCGTGTTAAAGCCTTCTGCCAGGGTTGCCCCAACTAAACGCCAGTCGGTCGCTTCGATAAAGCCGTTCAAGAAGGTGGCGATGCTTTTGGCAATGCGCGCGGTCGTCTCTTTGATCTGGTTCCATGGAATGCTGGCGAGCGCTGCATTCAGCTTATTGCCAACAGTGGCGCCGATTTCGGTAAAGTCCGCGGCGGCCCAGGCATCTTTAATCTTTTGCGCAAAATCCTGAATTTGCTGCGGGATTGAAACTTCTTCAAACATATCGCCTGGCGAAATCCCGCCGATGTCACTGGAACCCGGGGTGTCCGCGCTGCTGGCAGCGTCGCTGTGGTCATCCAGCTTATTAATCTCATCAAAACCTAAAAGGGTCCGTTGCAGCTTCCGATTTGCCGCATCGGCTTTATCGGCACTGCTGGTCTGTTTATCTAAACTCGCAGCGTAATCCTGTTGGACTTTTTTCGCCCGGATGAACGTGCTTTGACCCGTTAAGCGTGCAATCAGCATCCCGGCAGCCGTGACCGCCTGGGAAATTTTCTGAATCAGGACATTTAAGATGGGGGCTACCACATTTAAGATCGGTGCAAAGGCTGTTGCCAGACTGTTTTTGAGCTGCGTCAGGCTGGACATCAGCATAGAGAGGCTGGCGTTCGTCGCGCTGCTGTACTGTGCCAGGTTCTGCATCCCCTGTTTGGCCCCCTCAAGGGCACCGCGGATCAGGAAGCTGGCAAGCATAAACTTTGCGGTCATGCCGAGTGTTCCGAGGATGCCGCCTAAACGATGGCCGCTGCTCCCCATCCCGTTCATGGCACTTGTCAGGCGCCGGACGCCTGGAATGCCTGTGATAAACCGCTGAATGAGCGCGGCAAAGGCTCCGCCAGCCCGCTTAATTGATGGCGTCACCCGGTCAAAAGCGGCTTTCATGCCGCCTATTTTTGCAACAATATTGGAAGCTGCGTTGCGAAGTCCGGCAAACTGGAGGCCCTCGCCACTCGCTTTCAAGCGCTGCATAGACCGTGTTGCGCTGTTGATCCGCTGCTCGGTCCGGCTGATCTCAGATTGAAGGTTATTCCAGGCATTACTGCCAACGTCCTTCCCAGAAGCCTGCATCCGCTTCATTTCTGTATTATACTGGCTTAGCTTTTCTCTGGCCTCCTGAATCCGGCTGCTGAGGTTCTGCATCTCCTTAGTCGTGCTAAACGCGCCACCCTCCTTTTGAAGGGCTTCCATCCGCGCCTGAAGGTGCCGGATCGCCTGCTCGGCTTCCTTCATTTCCGCCTGAAAGCTTTTCGGCACTGCGCTGTCAGGCAGTCCCATGGATTTCCAGTTGCTCTGGGTATCCTCCAGGCCACTCAGACGGCTTTTAGCGGCTTCCATCTGCTTCGCAAGGCTTGCGTATCCTTCTGTTGGCTTAGCGCCTTTCCCTGAGGCTTCCAGGACCTTTTGACGGGCCTGAAGCGCAGCCAGTGTCTTCTCCGCTTTTTCGGCCGCAGCACTCAGCTTCTGATATTTCTCAGACAGCTGTCGGTCTGCGCCTTCTGCCTTTAAATCACGCTGCTTCTGGTTCAGGCGTTCCAGCGCCTTTTCTGCCCGGTCGACGTCGGCCTGAAGGGCCTTGTATTCATCGGTGTATGTTTTGATACCTGAGTCTACTTGAAAGTCCTTGATTTTATCGCCGATGCTGGCTTTAATCTGCTTCAGCACGTTTTGTACCTGCTTCAGCTTACCAAGAGACGGGTCGCTTGTGATGCCCTTTAACGGGCTCTTGACCGCTTCTGTCGCCTGATTGATGGCTTTCGTGGTCTTCTCTGTTTCAGAGAGCGCCTCTTTAAGCGCTTTTTTATACTGGGCTGTGCTGCCCTCAATGACCACCTGCAGCTTTTCAAGCACTTCACTCATTCGGGTTCACCTCCTTTCTGCTTTTTTCTTCGACGGTTAAATTCCCGGACATAGTCCAGGCGCCGCGCTTTGTAATCTTCCATCGCATCTGCGGCCATTCGGGTCTCATACTGCGTTTTTTCGTCGGCGTACAGCTCAGGGTAATACTCCCATACTTTCGGAATCTCACCCTTTCCGTCCATGGCCATGGCCAGATAGCGGGCGTTGACCTCTGCCATAATGAAATCCTGGTTGATCCGCTGTTTGGCCTGCTGCCGTTCAATACGGCGATGGCTTTCCATCAAATCACAGATTTCCATGGGCGAGGCGTTCCAGAAATCAGCCGGTGAAATCCCGCAGTCCAGGGCCAGTGTGTACAATTTTGACAGCTGGTCAGACAGGGTCCTTACAGCAGCTCGTCCACATCTTTCAGGTTTTCCATCATGGACGCTGCCTGTTTTTCGGTAAAAAAACCGGAAACCGCCAGAGTCGGCATGAGTACCTCGGTAAAGAGTTCCATCTGATTGCCGCCCTCCTCCAGCCATCGATCATACAGCTTTTGGACATCCTGATAAGCAATCCCGTGTTCCCAGGGCGCAATGGCTGCCTGGATAATGGTCAACATGATGGAAAGTGGCGGGATACCGCCATCTGAAACCAGGGTCAGCATGTTGGTGCGGTATTTGCTTTCCAGCCTCCCGATCATGGCCGTGGTCAGCTTCAGCTTGTAGTCTTTGCCGCTTACCCGCCAATAATGAAAGGGCTTCCGCTTTGGCTTTTCCGGTTCCTGTTTAACTTCCTCAAAACCAGTATTTGATGCTTCAATGTTCATTTCGTTATCTAATCCGTATAAACCACTCATTGCTTACTCCTTTATTAACTTCCTGCCCCGCTTGTGGGGTCGGTAAATTTCAAATCGCTCTGCACCATCATGGTTAACTCAAATTCGATGACGCCGTTCACGCCGCCGCCTGTGCGTTTCACCGACACCTGGGCATCGTAGGCAGTGGCCGTGCCATCTTTCAGGGTTTCCTGAAAGCTCAGCACCTCCCCAGCGGCCTGCGCCTCACGCATGACTCGGTAAGGCGAATCGGCTTTTGTGTTATCATATTTGAATTTATAGGTCATTTCCGGAAGGTCGCCGATGCCCTGTTCATACATCTTATTGGCATCCGTCAGACAAGTGTTTTCCACCTTTTCAGGTTCAACGCCCATTTCCGGGATTTCTTTCAAGCCGGGCAGGTCGGTATAGGTAGCGCCGCCCTTTTTCTTGAAGCCTAGTTTTGCTCCGTTTGCTAACATGTTTTCACACTCCTTTTCATTTAATTCGGCCAGTAAACATCGTCACTCTCCATGTCGATGATGGCCTCATAGCGCATGACTTTATGCTTTAGCCCCGATGGGTCCGGGGTATCCTGGCACAAGGTCCGGACCAGTCCAAGGGCCGCCAGTGCTTTATCCACTTTGATCGCCTCCGGAGAGGTGGACCGGTTGTGCCAGATATCTACTTTATAGCGCACATACGCCTTATCTTCTTTGTCGGTTTTTTCATAAACCTTGTTGTCTTCCTCAATGTACTGGATCACTGGGAAGTCCGCCCAGTCCTTTGGGTACTGGTCGGACACATTGTCAAAAGCGGCATCCAGCGCCGCGTAAACCTGGTCTTTTACATTTTTCATAGCTGCTCCTTTGCAAATCGCGCGATGATCGCTAAAATGGCGTCTTCATTGTTCTTCAGCGCCGGGTACATAAAAGGCTGGGCCGCCTGGCCGTAGCACTTATAAAAGCGCCCGTTTTCCGTGTCGATATGGAAAAAGCGATAACGCTCAGCAACATCCCGCCCGATCTGGCTTTCGTGAATCCACCAGCCGGTTTGACTGTAGGACACTGCGACATCCGGGGAGATGCCGTCATGATCGGCCTGGCCTTTGGGGCCGGTGCCGAACTCGACATAGGGCGCATATTGTTTGTTGGTGTAGCAGGTCCCTCGAATCTTGCCGTCTTTGTTTTCTACCGCTGTAAAGATACTTTCTCTCAGTTCGCCGTCGTGCACCGGGCAATTGGCCTTTGCGTCCTCCTGGACAAGGGAAATCCCTTTTTCAATGCCTTGCCGCAGCTCCATTTCAGACAGTGTCCTCAGCTTCTTTTCAAGCTCTAACGCCCCCAGAATCATATCTTTTCCGCCTCCAACCGCAAAATTTTGTAGGGTTTCACGGCGATAATTTTGTAATCTGGCGGGCGGTCCGGGCCAACATCCAGGCAAAGGCCGTCCCCTTCCACAATATCCGGTCCGTCCTCAAAAACATAGTGCACCACATCTTTTGAATCCGCCGTGATGGTGTAAGGGCCTTCAAGCCGCAGGTTCCGGATATTGGACAGGCGCTCACCGTACAGCTCTGCCTGTAGCTTGCCGCTGCCCGGCCAGAGTTCGGCTGTAAAAGAAGTCGCCGCGCCATAATCGGTGTAGGTATTGCCCTCGCTGTCTTTTTTCAGGCTTTTACGCCGGTGATGGTATGTCTTCAGACGACTGCGTTTGATTTTCATAGACCTTTCCTCCCACCCGGACCAGACGGTATTGGTTTAAAATAACGTATATATGCTTTGGGGCAGTGTCAAAGCTGTAGCGCTCACCGCCCTCACTTCGGCCTGTTTCACCCTCTGTGCCCATCCGGTTCAGCGCGATCACCGCCAAGTCCCGCACGGGCTTTTTCAATGCTGGAATCAGTTTTGACCGGTTGGTGTAGCCGAGAACAAAAGATTCTGCGTCTTCCAGGACGACGGTAATTAAATTTTCATCACTCTCACCTGTCAGCAGCTTAATCTTTTCTGCCTCTGTCAACT
This sequence comes from Eubacterium maltosivorans, assembly GCF_002441855.2. NCBI lineage: Bacteria > Bacillati > Bacillota > Clostridia > Eubacteriales > Eubacteriaceae > Eubacterium > Eubacterium maltosivorans. Next base: position 2,416,431 of record NZ_CP029487.1, read on the forward strand.
AAACCACACCTTTCAGGACTGCCAGGAGTTCCTCTTTCGTCAGACTTGAGTAGCCTTCAATCTCTTTTTCTTTGGCAATGGCTTTTAATTCCGCCACTGTTTTTGTGTTGATGTCTACGTCTGCCTGGTCAGCCTCTGCGGCATCCCCGCCAATCGGCCGGAATCCCTGGGCTTTCAGTTTTTCAATCTGAGCTTCTGTAACGGCGACACGCTCAACGTTCTTTCGAATCAGTCTCATGGCTCATCCCCCCCATCACACGGACGGCTTAGCGTCTTTAATGCTCAGGTAGATGGAGTCCAGTTTATTATCCAGTACCCAGATATCATGGAAACGGCGGTAGTCCATCTGCCAGGCGTTGAGCTTCTGATTGATGGTCGGGTCGAAGATACGCATGATATCCTGTTTGGTAATGGCGATCGGAGTCGCTGTTGGCAGGATCACAAAGTTCAGATCCAGCGCTTTCGTTCCCTTTGCGTAGCCGCCCGCTTCCTGTCCAGAGGTGGTGCCGTCATTGATGGTGATTGCAGAGTACATCCGGTTGGCTGGTGTCGCGATAATCGGTACGCCGTCAATGGAGGGCACCTGGGTATTAATACCGCCCTTGGAAAAGGTGACGGCCATAATCTTTCCGGCCAGCTCAATCTCCAGTTCCAGGATGAAACCTGGTGTCGCATGAATCACCAACGGGCCATTATAACCGGCTTCACGGACGGCCTTAATGCCTTCTTTTACCTTTCTCAGTGCGGAGGTGTTCGCTGCGCCGGGAGTGTATCCGTAGTCAATCATCCCCGCTTTGTCCGCCGTGATGGTTTCAGATGCGATTTTGGAAATACGGTAGGCGTCAATTTCCGGAACCACGTGCATCCGCTGGAATTCACCCATCACCGCTGCGGCTGTGGTGACAAAGTTGTTTTCGTTGATATCCATGGGGTCCAGCTGGAACTTGCGGCCACGGTCCTGTGTCATGGTCCTGGTTTCGTAGGTGAGGGTTACCCCGCCCTGCACATAACCGTTATCCCGGTCATAGTCCCCCATGCCCTGTACAGACATTTTTGGAATCTTGACTTCTGCGCCGCCATTGTAAATGACCTGGCCGGCGTTGGCGTCCATCCAGCCCGTCACGGCATCCTGGATGGCGACCTTATCCAGTGTGTTCTGGAAAAGTGTTGCGGTTGCTAATGTGTTAATTGCCATAATTTATCTTTCCTTTCAATTTATACTTTTCCCATCATCAAGTTTTCAACCTGTTTCGCCAGGTCTGTGTCGTCCTGTGACGGGGCTTTTTTCAGTGGTTTATCGCCTTTGAGCCGTTCTTCCACAGAGGCCTCGACAGCCTCTTTAAATGCTTTTTCAACGGCTTCAATGGATTGTTTGCAGGCATCGGCGTCCGAATAATTGAGCACCTCTGCCAGACTAACCGGCAGCTTTTTCTCAGCCAGGGTGTTCTTTGCCTCTGCTGCCAGCTCGCGTTTTGTGATCGCGGCTTCTCGGTCAGCCATCTCTTTTTCTTTTTTCTGCTGCAGGTACTGCGCCTTTTCCTTTTCAGTCATTTTTGCCAGTTTCTCGGCCTCGGTGGCCTTTTCATCAAAGAGCACCTCTAACTTAGAACGCTGCGTTTCCAGAGCTTTCTGTACCCTTCGGTCAAACTCAGCTTGATAATCCTTATTGCTCAAAATTTCCTCAAAGGTTTTTGGCGGCTTTTCCTGCGGTTTGTCTTCGGGAGCGCTTTCTGCGCCCGCTGCATTATCTATCCCTTCGCCTGCTCCGTCCCCTCCATTGTCGGCGGCGTCCTCAGCGAAAAGCTGCAGATTCATGGGAATCCGTTCATCGTTTGGGTATTTCATTCGTACTTCCTTTCTGCCCCGGCTCGTTCAAAGCCCAAGCCATTGCACTTAAATTTCATAGTTTACCCTCGTTTCGGAGCATGAAAAAAGGCGCGTTACTCTGCGCCTTACGGGAGATAAACGGATCACCTACCTTTCCACTTGCCTTGTTGAAAGTTCGCTTAGAATCCCTTATAATTATATTATCGGTCTACACATCGAAATACGTTTGAAAGGAGACTCTACAATGGACAAGATATTCTCTGGCTTTTGCCCAACCCAAAAGAAAGACTATCAAATTATTGTCAAGTATATTGATACGTCTACCTTTGATGCCCAAGAACATGAAAAAGGCACGTTCGATTGCGCTTACAATATGTATGGAAATAAGTGCAATATTCAATGCCCTATTTACAGTTCTGCTCCAGATTCGATTTGACAAATGCACCCAGGGCCGTTAATCGGCTCTTTTTTCATAAAAACCTTTATAAATCTCTGGCAATGTTGGGATAATATCCCCATCAATTTCTAAGTCGACTGCTTTTAAATCTACTTCCAAAATGGGTAAGCCTCCCGCTGTGTGCTTTAATTGGTATCCGCGAACTCCCTTAATTTCTACGCCATCAATAAAAATCTTGGCCTTTATGCCTGCTGTTTTAATTCTTATTTTTGGTCTTGCCATTTTTCATCACCTTTCCTGATTTTGGGTATAAAAAAACCACTGAAGTTTATTCAGCGGTTATAATTCCGGTATGGTTTCCTTAATGCCTTTTAAAATGTTGGCAGCTTTTTTCATCAACGTATTATCAGCCAGATATTCAAGTCCTTTTAGCGTGATGACCGGCTGTATGGGCTGTTCAATTTTTGGACTGTAATCTGAAGCACACTGATCATAAAAAACGCCCTCGATGTATCCGGACTTTGTTAACATAATTAAAATCTTTTCCCAGCGCTCATAGGAGATGCCAAGGCGCTCATGGGATATCTTAGAAACATCGAAAGCCTCAAAGTCCATGGCTGCTTCTAAAGCCTTTAGGATTTTGTAGATGATGGTGAAGTTATCCATTCGGGATCACCTCTTTAATATCGTCGATGGTGATGTCGATCGTTTCCCAATCCTTTGGAGAACTGCCGACGTCTGCAATAAAAACTTTATTGTCAAAGGCTTCCATAATGTCGGCTTTTCTTCCGTCTTTCAAAAGTACAGTATCAAATTCCTTGATTTCCATTTACTTTACCTCCTTGATGTATGCGCTTGACATTGAGACAGAGCCATCTGGTTTTAGTAACCACCCAACAACAACGTTAGCAGGTGTACCTTTATTCCCATAAAGCACTATTTTTTGCTCGTATCTATCGCCATACCCATTATTGTCCTTGTAGACCGCTGGATATTTCACCGCCCTTTCGGTGATTTCATTTTGAAGCTCTGACCAGTTGTTAATGTCGTAACCCAGTCTTGACGTAAACGCCGCTCCTTTCGCTAACCCCTTTTGATGATCGCCTCCAAACAAATAGTGTGAAAACTTTTTGTCTGGAACAATAACATTTTCAGCATTTGGCAATTTTAATTCTGGGTGCTTCGCAAGTTCATTCTGTCGCTGGTAATCCAGCTTTGTAAACTGCCAGCGCTCACTATTATTATACTTCATTTCCTGGAATTTATCCAGGTTTTCAGGCACTTCGTCTGCAAGGACCTTTCGGTATTTTTGGTGCTGTGAACGGTCAGCTGTCCGGTTCTTCAATTTCTTTTCTTCCCGTTCAACCGCTGGCTTACCCCTCACGTATTTGTCGTACCATTTTTCATAGTTCATGGAGCGTGGCACCTTGATGCGTTTGCCCGTGGCGGGGTCGATGGCGGAGCGCTGCATTTTGGCGATCAAAGATTCTTCCACCACTGAAATGGTTGTTGACCGGCACCAGGGGTGCATTGGCGGGCAGTTCACGCCAGCTTTGCGGTCCTTTACCAGAAACAGTTTACCGTCCAGACCTCGGCATATTTCAGAGGTGCGCAGGTCGAGGGTTGCCAGGTACTGGTATTTCTCGACGCCGCATTCCTCGTAGGCTTTAAAATTCAATTCCGTAGCCAGATAGTTGCTCTCGGTTCGGACGAGGCGCCTTGCTTTGCTGGCGCCTTTACCGAACTTGTTTTGTATGATCTCGGCCACTTCCCGGTTCGTGCGGCCAGTGACCAGGTTGATGAGCAGCTCCTGCTTCAGTTCCTGTGCTAACAGCCGGGTATTTTTCCAGATGCGTTCGGAATAGTTTTTTCCAGACCATTTCCGGTTAACGGCAGCCTCGATCTGCTTGGCGGAAATGTAGGAAAACCCAAAAGCTGCCTCTGCCTGCTGCTGGAGATCAAAGATGCCCCGGTAGTAGGCTTCATTCCCAAGGTCCACATAGTGACTGCGGTTTTTCTGTTTTACCTGATCGTATACCTCGGTCATGATCTGGTCAATCTGGTTTTGCAGCTGCTTCAGGCGTTCAAGGCGGGCCTGATAGGCTGGCGCTTCCAGTTTTGCAAGCAGTTCTTTCTGATGATCCTCGCCATTCCTGAGCTTTTGAAGCAGTTCATCCAGAGATGCCTTATCCTGCAGCTGATTAATCAGGCGGTAAGCTTCTGCTTCAGTCAGACGGTGCTTTGTCTGATATTTATCGAAAATTGCGTCTGCCTGATGGCTGATGTATCCGGAAGCCTTTTGGTACAGCTTCGCGATCTGATCGGCGGCGTCCTCAGCCTTTTCCATGTAATGGTACATATTCTGAACCTGCCGCTGCTCCCAGTAGGAAAGCCTATGCTTCGCCATCTTCCTCGTCCTTACCCTCTATCTCTGGCGATGTGTTTGGCGCATTACCGAAGATTTCCTTTTGCTTTTGGAGGTTCTCTTTTTCTTCCTGCTGCACAGCTTTAAGCTCTTCATCGGGATCATAGACAAAGGGCACCTGAGACAGCAGCGTCTTTTTACTGACCTTACCCCAGAGGTTTGCCACGTATTGGCTGATCTCCAGTAAATTTTTAGGCATCGCTCGTGTGAAAACCAGCGAAACACCTGAAACATCGATTGAAACGGCTTTTTTACCGAGGAAGTTGGCGAAAATACGAAGCCGCTTCCGGAGGCCTTTTTTGTAGCACCGGGTCTTGATCTTTGTGATGTTCTCCATGCCCAGTAACTTGAACTCCATGGCCACACCGGAAACGTTGCCGCCGAAATTCTCGTCTGTCATACAGGGGATGTGGCTGAATTTGTGGATGTCCTGCTCGATGGCTTTCTTCAGGATTTCAACGCCGGCCTCATCAAAAGTGCGGGTGAGATACTCGGCTTTTGCATCGGCGGGCAGTTCAAGCAATTTTTCCTGATTCAGCCGCTTTCTGGCTGCCTCGGTTCCCTTTCCATCGCCCTCTTTTTCGTCATCCTCATCTGAAAGCAGGGCGCCGTACAGGGCAAGGATCGCGTCAATGAACTGTTCCTTGTCAGTGATGCGGTCACTCATGAGCGCGTTGTAGGCATCGATCAGTGGGATTTGCAGCTCATAGTCTCCAATGGCCAGCTTGTTATTGTGGTATTCGATGATGGGGACTGCGTCCATAAAATGGGGCTTTGCGTCTTCTGTAAACGCCTGTGGGCCTTCGATGTCCTGGATGTCCATGATATATTTAAAATTTCGGGTCACAATGGTTGCCACATATACGGTATTGGCTTTGTCAGTAGAATCGACTTTAGCATAATAATAAACAGCAAAGAGTTCATTCTGCTCAATGCTGTCATCGTAAACCATGAAGGTATTTTTAGGGCTGAGGTTTTTGATTTGAAGCGCTGTCTCGCCTTCTTTGGCATAGATGTATTCATAGGCCCGGCCATAGATGGACAGGTCCAGACCATTGTCCCCATCGGCTTCATCCGATCCAGCGCTTTCCAGCGCTTCTGTCAGCCTTGTGATGTCCGCCTCGGCTTTATAGGAGACCGGATTGCCAATAAAGTAAGCGCTGGCTGTGTCCGCAATGTCTTTGGCGTGATTACAGACCAGTTTATTCTCGCGGTCAATATCGCTCAGTATCTGATGCCTGCCCTCGTAGTAGTTCTCCAGTTTCTGCAGGCGCTCAATACCGGACCGGTGCTTGAGGATCAGATGCCGGATGGCCTGCTTATCAATATTTTGTTCGTCAAATTTTTCTGCGGGCATGGTAAATACCTGCATAATATCACTTCCTCTCTTTTCTGTGCTTGTTTTTCCGCTTTCACATCCCTATAATGTACTTATAGCCTATCACGGGTTATAAGTACGAAAGAAAGGGGGCACAGAATGGAAAACTTTGATGCTTTTTTAAAAACAGTTGATCCGGGATCAATTATCTGAAATTGCAGGAAAAGCCGCCGCCTCACAAAACGATGCATTTGCCGGGGCTTCTCAGGCTTCCACGTCCGTTACACTTGCTTTGCTTCGTCAATATCACGAATGGCTGATGCAAGAGCTTCATGAACACCGTTAGAAACTGCCCGAACGCGTTTCGACTCCTTTTCACCTTTTCTGGCTTGGAGTCCTTTTTTTATCAACATTAATTTTTGAAATAATATTGTCAGCATTTTTATAAATCTCCTATCTAAGCCCGGCACGGGCCTTATTTTTTATCTTAGCCTTTCTTCTGGTCATGGCGTCTTCCATCCCATACCGCACAGCGTCGATGGTGTGGTTGTTCTTGTCTGGGTAGCTGCCCTTGAAATTGCCGTCTTTATCCTGCTCCAGTTCGTAGCTGGTAAACTCTCGGGCGGCATTGGGACAGCGCTTCGGGTCAATGACAATCTCCTCCAGTTCATCAGACAGGAACTCCATCCCATAATCCACGGACCCTGGGCCTTTCTTTGCGCCAATGACACGAAGCCCCAGTTCATTGAGTGCCGCAATGGCACGTGGTTCTTCTGAATCGGCTGTTATGTAATGATTGAGTGGGTTTAGCTTACGGATTTCCCGGGCGGCTTTGGTATTCCCCAGCTTTACGGCGTAGATTTCACCAAATAAAAAAAGACGTTTTCGCGTCTTGTTGTAGTGCATTTTGATATAGGCGAGTGGGTCTGCGCCATAGCCGAAGTCCAGACCGTTTTTAATCCGGTCAAACCGGGACAGCTCTTCATCGGTAATGGTGCGAACGGTGACATTTTCAAAGACGGCTCCTCCGGTCCCGGTGGCCACGCCTAAATATTCGTGTTCGTAGGCTTTTGGCTTTGTGTCCCGCAGATGCTCGGCCTCGATGAAAAATTGTTCGCCAAGCCAATCCCTCGGGACGCTCCGGTAGTCTGTATGGCTCACAATGGTGTCGGGCCGCTCCAGAAGAATGTCCTGATTCACCCAGCTGTTGATGCTTTTTGGCGGGTTCCAGGAATAAAAAACATAATAGTCGGTACCGCCGCGCATCAGGGACTGGAGGATGGTTCTTTCTTCCTCTGGTCCGTCAAACTCGGATCGTTCTTCAAACCAAATGTATTTAAAATAGCCTTTTTTAAGTTTTACAGATTTAATCTTTTGAGGATCATCGGCGCCACGGAAAATGATCTTATTCCCAAATGGGAGATAGGATAGCCCCAGCGGCGAGAACCGGACTTTCCATTTGTCGGAAACGCCCAGTCCCTCAATGGCCCACCGCAGCTGCTCGAAGACGGATTCTTCCAGAAAACGGCCAACTTTCCGCATCGCAATGGCGTTCGCCTCCGGGTCCTGCATCATTCCAAGAATGATTTCCAGGCTGATAAACGAGGACTTTGTCGATCCGCGGCCCCCGGCCAGTTTGTAATGCGTGTGCTTGTGCTCTAAAATATCCCAGTGCAGCTCGTGAAAAGAGGGCGCGATCAGGGATGTCAGTTTAACCGGTGTCTGTTTTTGGGATGTCATTGACAATCACCACACCCCCAATGTCGCCGCCGTGCTCGACCTTGTCGGTGAAAAGACTGTACCGCTTGCCAAGTAGCTCTGCGGCCTTCAGACGCTCTTTTTCATCGGGCGGCTTTTCAAGGATTTCCTGGCAGCCATCACCACACAGGCTTAGGACGCTGGACTCGGTCTCACCGCGCATGACGGCGGTCAGATATTCCATCACCTCCTGCGCATCAGCCGTTTTTTCGTTGTGCATTTTTTCAAGCTGTTCGTCGATGTAGGTTTTGACCTTAGCAATTCTTAGCATCCTTGATGCATTCACTGACGCAGCGGCATCGCTTTTCACCCGCGGATAAGCGACCTTATAGGCCCTTGTTCCGTTTAGGTCGATTAAGTATTCATCTGCAAAACGTTTCTGTTTGTCGGTCATGCCCATAAGATCACCTCTCTTTTACGTACGAAAAAAGACCATAGCTTCTGCCATGGCCTCTTAATTACACTCTTGTTAACGCCATTATACCACATATGGGGTGTTTTTTATGCCCTGAACTGTGCTGAGAAGTGTGTTATAAAGTGTGTTATTTATTCAAATCCGAATAAACATGTCTTACGTAGTCGTGGCTATACCCCAGATATTCCGCTGCCTCTTTCTGCGTCATTCCGTATACGTTCACCAGAAACAATACTTTCTCTGCTAAGCTTTCAAAACGGTCAACACAGTCTTTAAGCTCTTGTCTCAGGGCGTCCATCCTGTCGGTAACACGCTGATATTCCTCAAAAATATCGATCGCCGCCCGGCGATGGTTCCCGTGAATATTGTCTGCATCTGTATAGCTTGTCTCTGATTTCACACTCTCCGGGCCTTGGTATTTCAAAATGTCCAGACGAACTTTGTTCAATCGTTCCAACTCCGTTTTAATCTCGGTTGGATTCATAGGCACCCTCCATTCTCATTCTGGCTATAAATTGCCCGTAAGTTAAGCCGTGTTTTCTGGCGGCATCCTCAATCTCCTGTATGGCCATCCGCTTTTCTCTTGGTTTTGCTGCTTCCAGCTTTTGGCGCTCTCGGGCCAGATGATAACACGCGGGCCCACAGTAGCGCTGGTTCCCAGCTTTTGGGTCAAAGAGAGCCCCGCAGCCTTCACAGCGCTTTGGCTTCATTGTTGGCATCTTCTTCCTCCTGCTTATATTCTTCAATCCGTGCTTTCAGAGCGTTCAGTAAGGCATCCTGTGTGGCTTCCTTCCCCTGCAGCGCTTCCATGACCTGCTCGTCCATGCCGCCCTGGGTGACCAGGTGCTGGACGATGACGGTCTCGGTTTGGCCCTGACGGTGCAGTCTTGCGTTGGCCTGCTGGTACAGTTCCAAGGACCAGTTAAGCCCGAACCACACGACGATGTGCCCGCCGTCCTGAAGGTTTAATCCATAGGCGGCGCTGGCTGGGTGAGCCAGCAGAATGTCCAGCTTACCGGTGTTCCATGCTTCGATGTCTTCCGGGGTTTTCAATTCCCCGATTCTCAGTTTCATCCGGGACAGGGCTTTCTTGATCCGGTCCCGGTCATGCTGGAAGTTATAAAACACCAGCAAGCTGTTTCCCTGGGCCGTGTCCACAATCTCTTTCAGTGCCTCCAGCTTCTCGTCGTGCAGCGCGTAGACGGCTTTGTTTTCGTCATAGATAGCTCCGTTGCACAGCTGCAGCAGCTTGTTGCTTAAGACCGCTGCGGTGCTGGCGTCGATGGTGGCCTCATCCACCTGCAGCAGCATGTTTTTTTCCATCTCGCGGTACTGCGCGGCGGCTTTTGGACTCAGGTGGACCGGGATCACGTTGTCAATGCGTTTGGGCAAGGTCAGGTAATCCCGGGCTGAAAGACTGATGCAGATGTCGGAGATAGCCGCCTTGATGTTGCCTTCAGACCCGTCTTTTGGCTTGTAGGTGTAAACCCGGTCCGCGCCCCGCTGGTCGGGGTTAAAATACCGGTCGCGGTAGGCGGTGACCGTTTTCCCTAAGCGCTGCCCCTGATCCAACAGATACACCTGACTCCAGAGATCCAGTAAACCGTTGGGCGCCGGGGTGCCCGTTAAACCGTACAGACGCTTGATGTGCGGCAGCATCAGCTTCAGGGCTTTGAACCGTTTGGCGCTCGGGTTCTTAAAGCTTGACAGCTCATCAATGATCACACAGTCAAAGGGCCAGTCGTTGCGGTAATAGTCCACCAACCACTGCACATTTTCGCGGTTGATGACCCAGATGTCCCCCGGTGTGTTCAGTGCCCGGATGCGCTTGTTTTTGGCTCCTAAGACAGCGTTAATCCGCAGTAGGTGTAAGTGGTCCCATTTGGAACTTTCTCTTGTCCAGGTGTCCTCTGCGACTTTTTTCGGGGCAATAACCAGGGTTCTTGAAATGGCAAAGCGGTTGAACCGCAGATCGTTGACGGCGGTCAGGGCGATGACGGTCTTGCCAAGTCAAAGCCCCATGTCTAGGAGTAATCCTAGATGGTCCTCAAAAATCATGCGGTTAATACAATAGCGCTGATAATCATGCGGGATAAATTTCATGGGTTCATCACCTCCTTCGTATAAGCCTCATCGTCCGCGTGGGCAACCGTACACTTAAGGTCACTGATCAGCGCGTCAATCTCTTCAGGCCGATCCAACAGATAAACGTGACACCCCAGATTCTCCAACCGGTCCATTTGCCGGTTTTGGATGGCTGTCGGTTTCTTGCCGGTCTGCTTCAACTCGACAAACCCGATATGGTTTCCCGGAAGAATTACCAAGCGGTCCGGCACCCCCGCATTTCCAGGGGACACAAACTTGTAGGCTCGGCCTCCTGCCTTTTTTACCGCTTCTACGAATTTTCTTTCCAGTTCCTTTTCAAGCATATCCTAACCTCCATTGCCAGACTTTTTGTCCCTTCTCGTTGTAGGTGAAGTCTGTGATTAATCCTAAAATCTTTTTTGCTTCCCTAAGCTCTCGTTGGCTAAATCCCTTTTTATAGGCTTCGCCTCGAACGGTTCGGCACTCGACGATTGGATGACTTCTCATGAAATCCGCCAGCCATTGGACGCACTCCGACAGTTTATTTATACTCATTTTTATCTCCTTTTTATTTTTACAAATTTTGCAGCTGGAACATTTGGAACACTTTTCCTATATACTCTATGTAATATAAGAATATATAAGATTTATAAGGTGTATATATTCTTATATTTCTTTATTTTTATATTTATATATAGAAGAATGTAGACATAGTAGACAAACAGCTGTAAGTCTTTTAAAATCTACGTTTTTGCGTCATCAAAGTACGTCAACATTGTGTTTTTGTCTGTCGACTTTGTTGACGTACTTTGTCTACATTCTATTTCAACCAAAAGCCTCTCTGCTTCCCATAATCCGGTCCAAAACGTTGACTCGATCTCACCTTTTCGGTATTTTTCAAACTGTTTAGGATGTTATTAATCTCAGCGGTATCCTTGCGCTGCATAAACTTCAGCTCGTTGTTAAAGCACTCACACCAAATTTCCGCTGCGCAGATTCGATCCCTCGGCACCGTGTTTTCTTCCGTCGCTTTAGGCCACTCTGTGGCCCAGTAGGTTCTCCTCTCCATCAGTCCGAATTTATTCCACTCTAGCGGCACGCGACGGCTGATAAAGTCCACAATAACACCTTCCTTGGGGTTTACTTCCTTATGGGCCTCCTGGGCTTCTTCGGCCTCGTTGGCGGCAGCCCCTTCCAGAAACAGCTTTTCGCCGATGGCATAATAGACCATGGCTTCAGCCCAGATCTGATCCACCTCGTCATCCAGATCGGTGAATACGCTTTTCGTTGCTTTTTCCTTATGAACGTCCACAGGCCAGAACCGGCGGTTCCCGGTGCGGTCCCTTAAGAAGTCGCTTTCGTTGGTGGTTCCAAAGAATACACACGTCCGCGGAAAGGCCTCTGTCCGGTGTCCATATGGCGCCCGGTAGATATCATCCTTTTTACTGAGAAACTGCTTGATGGTGCCCATTTCGGACTTATTAAAGCCCTCCAGCTCACCCACTTCGATGATCCAGTAGCCCTGCAGCAGCTCACTGGCTTCCTTGCCTTCAAAAGTTCTCAAGCTGTCAGAAAACCAGTTCTTACCGAGCTTGCTGAAAAAAGTGCTCTTCCCAATCCCCTGGGCGCCGGCCAGAATCAGCATGTTGTCAAACTTGACGCCAGGGTTCCAGATTCGGGCCACAGCGGCCACCAGTGCCTTTTTAATGGTGTCTCTGGAATACTGGTTATCCTCGGCGCCAAAGTAGTCGATTAAGAGGGTTTCAAGGCGTTTTTGGCCATCCCATTTTAAGGCGCCCAGGTACTCTCTAATTTTATGGCGCTTGTGTTTGGTCGCGTAGACAGCCATGGCGTCATAGATTTTCTGCTGCCCGCTGATGTTGTAGAACTTTTCCATGTGCAGCCGCAGACCAGCATCGTCGGCGTCTTTCCAGCCCCGTTCCCGGTAAAGCCCCGGGACGTTCTCTTCCCAGGGCAGCCTTGCGGTCACGACGGGGCGGTTGCTGAACTCATCATGGTAGAAGTGATCCCGGATTAACGGGTCGTGCTCCAAAACGGTCAGCACATTCTCAATGGTTTTCACATACTGCCCGTTCTCGTTCATCTTCATGAGGCCCATCCACGCGGTTGGGTCTTCAATTGCCTGCACCGTCTCCACGCCCTCAAATTCTTCCACTGCCTGCGCATAGCGTTCAGTACTGAGTAACGCCTTGACCTCCGGGTCTTCCACGCAGAAGCTGCGCATGGCCCGGTAGCTGGGCAGGCTGGCCACTGGGGTCTCGGGTTTGGCGTCCGCGTCCAGATGGCCGAACTTGTGCAGCCTTATCAGGTCGAAGGCGTTGCAGAGCAGGCCGGAAATCGGGTCGGTGGCGTGGTGGGAGAAAATGAAGTTCCCGCCGTCGTAAAGCACGGCCCCGCCCACGGTGGAGCCCTCCGCGTAGCTGTAACGCCCTGGGGTGTCACAGGGGTTGTAGGCGTCTGGAATAAACTTCGCGATGGCGGCCGGCACGTCGTAGGTCCGGCAGAATGCGCCCACAACGCCCTTTTTATCCAGGGGATTCCCCTGTCGCTTGGCAGCGGTCTGCCGTACTTTGGCCGCGCCGGGCACTTCGGGCCACTCGGCCACATCCTGCCAGTTGGTGTACTGGGCAAGCACCCCTTCTCCGGAGAGAAAAGGCTTGTCTTCATAGGCAAAAACGTACTGCTGTGGCATGTCTGCGCTGACGCTGGGCCAGTACATGAGCCGGCTGGCCTCAAAAGTTGACGGGTCCATGATTTCCATGCCGATGTAGCTGGCAACTTTCCGCGCGATGGGCTCATACTGTTCGGCCGTGCAGGGCTTGTCCAAGGGGATCACAATGCGCAGTCTTGGCGCGGCTTCCTCGTGCTTTCGCGTGGAGTACACCACGTAGGCGCAGCCCAGAGCAGATACCGCCTGTAAGACGGCTTGGGTGCCCCCAGACGGGACGGAATCCGCGTCCAGGGTAATCAGGGACCGGTCGATGACTTTGTCGTTTTTACGGCGGTTTTCGGCCAGCCTTCCGCCCACAAAGCCCCCGACATCCTTGAGGTCGTCCTGCTGTTTTTTGGGCAGGCGCTTGTAGGCCGTGAAGTTTTCAGCGGTTACGACAGGGCTTGATACTTTCTGTATAAAATCGGCCCAGTACAGTTCCTGGGGGTACCAGAAGACCGCGTGCCTTCCGGACCCGGTGGAGATGGTTAACTTGATGTTGTTTTGCATAAGGGCCTCCTAATCTTTCTTATAATAATCACTGGTAAAGCCATCGGCGTTTAAGGGCAGGTCCGGCGCCCAGGCCGGGGGCTCACACATGATTTTGATGGCATTGTCCAGGTTATAGACCGGGTCATTTTGGGGAATTTCGAGAATCACTTCATCGTGCACGTGGAAGCAGATTTTATAACCTGCGCAGTGCAGCTTGTACATGGCTTCTGCCAGGCAGTCCCTCGCAATGGCCTGAACCACGTTTTCGGTCAGTTTGCCCCCATAGGTTTCCAGGGTGACCCATTTTTTCGATGCGCCCCGCCCTTCGTAGGAAATGGCGTCATCGCCCCACCGGTTCGGCAGGATGCCTGGGTGAAGATAAAAAAGCTGGCGGCCAGAGGGTAAAGTGATAAAAAGATATTCCTGGTCTCTTGAGAGCACAAGCCCTTTTTGCAGATACTGCGGTGTACCGTACTTTACACACTGCACAGCTGCGCGGTCCAGTTTCCACCATAGGTCTTTGATCCGCGGGTTAGATGCCCGCCAGCGTCTAACGATGTCCGGGAGTTCTTCTTCCTCCAGCCCCATCTTAAGGGCACCCATCTGGATTAAAGCACCATCCGACCCCTGATAGCCCAGGGCCAGCTCGGCCACTTTTCCTTTTGCCCGGAGCTCGTATTCAGGATTTCCCTTTGTGATCTTCTCGAGGGGCACCCCAAACATGGCACTGGCGGATGCTTCATAGATTTTGCCGTGGGTTCTGAAAACATCCAACTTCCAGTTTTCTCCGGCTAGCCAGGCAATGACCCGGGCCTCAATGGCGCTGTAATCTGCCACGGCGAAAATGCAGCCTTCGACCGGCACAAACGCGGTGCGGATCAGCTGGCTGGCGGTGTCCTGGACATTGCCGTAAATCATCTTTAAGCCCTCAACATTTTTCTGCATAACCAGTTCCCGGGCGGTGTCCAGTGTGGCCATGTAATTCCTGGGAAGATTTTGTGGCTGCACGGCGCGCCCAGCCCACCGGCCTGTTTTCGCGCCGTAAAACTGCAGCATTCCCCGGAATCGCCCATCTGCACAGGTGCCGTCCTTCAGGGTGGCGTACTTTGCCAGGCTGGATTTTTTCAGCTGCTTACGCAGGTTCAGCACGGTTACCACTTCCGGAAATGCGGACACGGCGTCAAGGACATCCTCAACAACTTTCTTTTCAAGGGACTTCACTTCAATGCCGGCGGTTTCAAAAATCCAGGCTTTAACCTGGTCGTCACTGTTTGGGTTGTCGGTTCCTGTGATCGCCCGGATATTTTCTTTCAGTTCTTGCTCAACCGCGTCTTTGATATAAAGGGCGCCGTCAATCAGCGGCATTGCCGTGCCCACGCCGCCGCTGTTGATGGCCTGATCCATGATCCAGTAGCGCTGCTCCTGTTCAGGCAGAGGGTACTTGCCCAGTTTTTCCTTGATGGCTTTTTCCACGACCACGTCCTGGCGGCAATATTCGATAAAAAGCTGCCATTTTTCGGGCTCGTGTTTTGGCAGGACGCGGTCATAAGGGTGCTTCTTTGTCTTTTTCCCATTAGGACAGCAGAACAGCTTAATCAGCGCCTTGCCCGCGGTGTCTTTCTTTTTATCCGGCGGCATCCCCATGGCTTCGGCCACCAGGCCAAGACCGCCGGCGTAACCAGCATAATAGGCATGGACCATGGTACACTCCCACTGCTCCAGGGGGCTTACGAAAAACTTGTTGATGCAGTACCACTCAAAGGCCGCGTTAAAAGCGGTCTTTTTAACGTTTGGGTCCTGAAGGGCCCAGAGTACACGCTGCGGCAGGGTTCGCCCTTTCTGGGTTAAATCCACCACCTCCACGGGTTCATCGTCAAAGCTGTAAGCAAAGAGCAGAATCTCAAAGTCTGAGGACTGCACGTATTTGTACAGCCCTGACTTGGTTAAATCTACACTGGAGTAAGTTTCGATATCAATGCTGAGGTTCTTTGCCATCTGGGTGCCCCCGTTTCTTCTTTGTCGGCTGATTTTTGTATCGCTGCTTCTGTTCCCGCTCCAAATGCTCGATGGCATCACCGCAGGTTGGGTCGGGATAACCGGATCCGTTGTAGCGGTGTTCGTTGTATTTATTTTTACTCATCCGGCACCTCCCTGGCAGGCTTTAATCTGCTCCCATAACCAAGGTTCCAGTAACAAAGCTTTTCTTCTCTCGTCACTAAAGCGGCTTTTTCCGTTGCATATCCACGCGGATCCAACTGGAGCGGTTGACGCACCGGGCACAATACTATACCCGGGCGGCATATGCCCGTACACGTCGACGTTGTGGCTTTCACCATACTGCGTTATTTTTTCGAGCATTGTTTTTTCGTCCATTTTTTCGATCTCCTTTGCTAAAAAAGGCCCCACTCTGGGGGCTGTGAATCCTCAGATACCCATGACCGCCGGCGGGATCGGCTGGCCGGTGATCGGGTCGACCGGCTGGGGTACTGCGGGCTGTGCCGGGGCTTGACCGTACTGGGGCTGTACGGGGGCAGGCTGCTGCGGATATCCTGGAGTGACTGTCGGAGCTGAGGGCTGCTGGTACTGCGGCGCCTGGCCGTATGGTGGCTGGACAGCTGCCGGTTGTGTGTATCCGGGCTGCGCTGCGGGCTGACCTTGTACGGGAATGGTGACGCCAGCGAAGGCATCTTCCACACTGGTTCTGGTGCCTGCGAAGGCTTCACCGTCCCGTGTTTTCCACACGTGCTGCAGGTAGCAGCCCACGCCCACGTTGCCGCTGTCACTGTATGCGCCGAAATTCACCGCAACGTAGCCATAGCTGCCGGAATACACTTCGCTCTGGTCCATTGCCGGGTGGCGGTCTGGACCTGCGACGACTCCGGGTGCCCCGAACTCTGGCTTGCAGGAGGCGGCCATCACGTAGTGCCCCTTACACTCTTCGCCGTAGGGTTTTCCGGACTGCATAACGCCATCGCCATCGTGCAGCGGACTCCGGACAAAGCCGGGCATGGTGCCACCGAACTTCTTCGTGACGCCCTCCTGTTTGGCCTGTTCAATAGCGGCCTGAATCTGCTGCACCAGAACCGTATTGCTCTTAGGGATGAGCATGGTAACCGAATATTTGGGATCTCCATTATTCTGCGCATAAGGCGCAAACACGTGGACAAAACTTAATCTTACTTCACCAATGACTAATTCACTCATTTTGTTTATTCCTCCTAAAATTTACGGTTTCTACAATCGATAATCTCTAATCCAACGATGTAATCTTCTAAAAAACAGCACTCATCTTCAATGTGACAGGTATTCCCTGCTTCGTCTTTTAATAAAGCTTCAAACCAGTAATCTCCGTCATCATTTTCAGACTCCTTGTAGCTGCAGTTATTTTGGACCGGTTCTACCGGGTCACATTCCGGGTCCAGATCTCTAAGCGCGTCATAGGGGGGAATATTTCCCCGTATCTGGAATACGAAATCTCCTTTATATGTTCCTGCCTGCAGGGTTACTTTGACATCATATTCGCGCCATTTTCCACGGCTAACGGTAAAATTTTCCATTTAATCCTCCTAAACTTGAATATCTTTGAATACTTCGGCCGCGCTTTTTGGTTTGAACGGCTCCCGTTTGTCGTCTTCGGGTACCAGTGTTGGTTTTCCCTGGGGTTTTACCACGTCGGCGGCTAACAGGCTGTCGAACTGGTTTTTGCCTAAAAGTTTCTCAACACCGGTCAGGGTCAGGGGTACGCGTTCATAGAGCAGGGATTCGTCAAAGCCGGCCTCCTTGATTTTCTGGAAAGCGGCGTCAAGGTCTTTGAAGCTGCGTGTGCTGCGCCCTTCGACCACTTTGAATCCTGGGATGGTTAAGCCTTCCAGTGCTTTGGTGAGGGCATACTCTTTCAGCTTCTTGTGGTAATTGACCACGCCCTCCAGCTTTGCGAGCATCTGGGCCATCTCAGACGCGTTCATCATTTGTGGGTCTTTAATTTCTTCCTCTTTGACGTCGTACTTCCCGGCGTAGGCTTTGCAGACGGGCTTGACGGGACAGAACTGGCAGTGTTTACCGGGCACACATTCCCCGCCGCCGGCATAGGCTTCTTCGGCCAGGGGTTTGACGACTTCATTCCCCCACTGGTACAGGGCGGCCACTTCGGTGTCCCACTGTACAATGTTGTCCATACGGGGCTGCACAATGCACAGGGTCACGGTCTGGATCGGATAGATGAAGCCATAATCGGCCAGTACCCCCAGGGCATAGAGCTTCAGCTGGCTGTTGTCCTCGGCGTCGACTTTATTGTGCTTGCCATATTTAAAATCGATCACCCAGAGGTGGTTCCCGTGGATGACAATACAGTCCACGGTGCCAAAGCCTTCGGGGGCATAAGCGCTGTAATTAACCTTTTTTTCCACTTCCACAAAGGGCGCGGTTGTCTGCGCGTAGGTGATGCTGTTCACAAACTCCAGATACTGGTCGGTATAACGCTGCATTTCGGGGTTGTACAGCGCATTGTCTTTGGTCAGCTTGTTCATCCGTCTTGTGAAGGTTGCTTTTCCCATGGGCTCGGTGTACTGCTTCCGGAGTTTCAGCTCGGCGATGGCGTGGGCCAGGGTGCCTTCTCTGGCCGAATCACCTGCCAGGTCCGGCATCCCTTCGGATAACCGGACCGAGGCCGGACAGTTCAGCCAGCGCTCTGCGCTGCTGGCGGACAGCAGGGCGTGGGCTGGGGTTTCTTTCTTTGAACTCATATCTGTGCCCCCATTTCCCGCAGCTTGATGGCCAAGGCGCCGTACTGTTCTTTGGGCAGTTCTACCAGGCTGTTGACGCCAAAACCCTGGATCAGCGCCATGATCTCAGGCTGTTTGCCCTGGCTGACCAGACCGGCCATGGCCACGCTGATCTGATCCTGGGTGTACTCCTGGGTCACGGCAGTGGTCGGCAGAGGTTGTGCCGCCGGCGCTGGTTGCTGTACTGGGGCGGGTTGAGCTGGCGGCGGGGTCACCGGGGTCTGCTGAACGGGTGCCGGCTGCGGAGCTGCGGGGGCCGCCGGAGCGGGCTGTGCGGTTGTCTGCACAGGTGACACGGTTGGCGCCTGTCCTGTCGGGGCAGGCTGCTGGGCCGGCTGGTGCATCTGCTGCACGTCAATCGGATGCAGCCCGGAGTTATCAATATAGGCCGGCTGGTGCTCCGGCGCGTTTACCATGTGCAGGGTGTGTGTTGCGTAATCTCTGATTTCCTCGTGGCTATCGAATACAAATTTCATTGTTTATTCCTCCTCTTTGTTCTGAATTTCAACACGTTCCAAGGCAAAACGAATCAGATCATCAGTGACGTTTTTGGTCAGACGGCCTGTCTGTTTTGCCAGGGCTTTGACCTCTATTTCAACGTCCTTTGAACACTGCAGCAAGCTGTTTCCGGACTTCTCTTCGTGGGTTTCCCGGTACATAATTAATTTGTCCATCAATGTTTATCCCTCCATGTTTTCTGCTCCGTCATAATATTCGGAGCTTTTGATTTTATTGACGATGGCCTCTACTTGCTCTAAGACACTCTCGCGCTGCCAGCGCTTTCGTTCGGTGAGCCAGTTCTGCAGGTGCCAGACCATTATAAGCACTTCTTCCAAAAGGTTATTGAGGCCCTCGATGTCCTCGTAACACAGGTCTGCTTCATCGACGGTTTCTGTTTCTTCCGGTTCTTTCAGATAGGGCTTCAGATAGTCCCAGACGTCTGAACCGCAACGGTCAATGATCGGGTCTTTCAGATCCTCCGGGCCAAAAATGGTTATTTGGTCATCCCGTTCTGCCGGAACCAGAACGCCGGTGATTATTTTTATAAATTCCGGGTGTGGGTTCTTGCCCTTTATTGTGATGACTTCTGGCATCGCTTTTTCTCCTCTCGCATACACCGGATGGCGATCTCAATGGCCCGGTATACGGTGCTTCCTTTGATCTCAAAGTGTTTGTTATGGTAATTCAGCTGACAGATCGCCCATTC
This sequence comes from Eubacterium maltosivorans, assembly GCF_002441855.2. Classification (NCBI taxonomy): domain Bacteria; kingdom Bacillati; phylum Bacillota; class Clostridia; order Eubacteriales; family Eubacteriaceae; genus Eubacterium; species Eubacterium maltosivorans. The sequence continues at coordinate 2,435,867 of NZ_CP029487.1, forward strand.
AATTTCATCGGGTTTCATATTTACACAGCTCCCCTTTCGTGATATACTGTAATTGATATTTTTACTACGTAGCCCTCATAAGCCGTCCAAGCATGAGGACTATTTTTTTATTTTCATAAAAATTAAAACCGGTGCCGCAGATATACGCCACTGCGGTGCTGGCATGACACTCTAATCCATTAAAGCAATTCAGGCAGACCACCCGCTGCCGTGCCGGGATTGCCCATAGGCAATGACAAAATCATTACTCATTTTTTTACTACCTAAATTGGAGTGAGCGGATTACCCGACGCTCCCCGGGACTGTTAATAAATAGCTTTACAAACCGATTTAGTTTTTTTATTTCCGCGTTTTTAGCCTGCGGATAAGGCTTACTATGCTTAAAGAGTTGGATATGGCGTCGCACAGTTCTTACTATGGCGGAATCCCTGTGTAGCTAAACATTGTTTTTTCTCCATTCCTGTGGTAGAATAACCACGTAACATATGTCTGGTCCCTAATGCGTGGCATCGCTTTGGGACCTTTTTTATTGTTCACATTGCCCACTATGAGCAAATTTTACATCTTGGACTAAAGCGTGCCTTTCTTTTTCTGTAATAAGACGCAAATCCCTTAAAAGGACAATCTTTCCCATAAAAACCGCAAATTCAACATCATTTAAAAATCGGTTGTTTTTCGCTTCTTCTTTCACGTATCTAATCGCTCGGTAAAAGCCGTTAAGCGCAATTTTACGTTGTTCATCTGTCATTTCCTACTCACTTCCTCCTTCGCGACCAATACCGCCAATCCAACAACCGTTCCAATTCCAATCCCGATCAACCCAAGCGCAAACCCGTAAATCTTTGCGCTTGTCTGGCATAACGAGATCAGAATTTCTAACATCAATCCTTCCATGTCTCTTCCTCATCCGGATAAGGCATCCGGCGAATCCGGCGGCGGCGCATCTCATCGGCCTGCTGGATCCGGAACCGGTACAGCGCCACATAAATCCCTGTGGCTAAAAGCGCGAACACGACCCACATGCTACCGACGTCGAACCGGTCGTAGGCCAGTGTGTTGTAGATGCCCCAGAGAAGCGTGGCGATGGCCCAGATGCATGCGCAGTAGATGGCGTCCTTCAGGAGGGCAATTTTCTGGGTGGCTTTCATGAGGCGGCCTCCTGATCGGGTGTTCTTCTCTGAGTTTTCAATTCATGTGCAGCTATCAGGTTATAAAATGCTTCTGTTTCTGGTGCTCTATCGACCGTATAGCCACGAATGTCAAACGGTTTACCATGCTTATTTAAATTTATAACATTGATTTTCATATAGCTTTCCTTTCTCCGCCGATACGATTGACAGGGCCGCTGTATGGCAAAAGTCTGTTAGCGTATGTTCAATCTATTTGAGGAGGATTTAAGGGGGCGACCCCGTCAATCCTATCGGCGGTAATAAATTGACCGTTTTCGGACATTTCATTTTAAAAAAATTTACACTTTTATTTTTTCAATTGGAACATTAAATTGTTCGCTAATCTTTGCTATTTCACTAGCCCAAAATCCAATTTCACCTCTTGCCTTTTTCCGATATGTTCCAAAAGGAATCCCAATTTTCTCAGAAAATTCTTTTTGGGAATAATTCGATAAAATCCTAATTTCTTCAACAGTAATTTTATTCACAATCTCCACTTTATTCAAAAGCATTTTATCCCTCCTTTGTCCGTTTTTGGACATTTTCATTTTAACACCCCCATACAACTATGTCAAGACCGTTTTCGGACAAAATATATTTTATTTTTTATTGCATTTTGTCCTTAAATGGTCTATAATTGTTTTACAAAGTAAGGAGAAAAGACAATGAACGAATTTGATAAATTGTTTTATTCTATAGTTGGTAAAAAATTGAGAACACTTAGAATAGAAAAAGATTATACACTAAAAGATGTAGCCTCCCATGTAGACCTTACCGAAAAAACAATTCAGCGGTACGAAACAGGAGAACGAAAAATAAAAGCGGATAAATTAAAAGAAATAGTTGATTTTCTTGGTGGTGATTACGACTCTTTCATCAAAGAGGTTCAAACCGAACAGTTAGGGTCACAAAAGTCTGATTCCCTTCCAGATTTAAACGCTAAAGACGAACGCGATATCGCTAAAGACTTATCTTTTACTCTGGAGCAGTTAGAAACAGCCCAAACTGGCATTATGTTTGACGGAGAGCCTCTTGACGATGAAACGAGGGAACTTTTAAAAATAAGTTTAGAAAATAGTATACGCTTAGGGAAACAGATCGCTAAACAGAAATACACAAACAAGCGTTATAAAAAAGATTAGGCGGAAGGATGTGTGGCGCTATGAACATCGAAAAAACTGCCCGCTCTTTAGTCAGAAAGTTTGATACAAACGATCCATTTAGAATAGCCCGTGAAAAGAATATTATTGTTCTTTATGAGCCACTAGGCTCAATCCGAGGTTATTATAATTGTACGCGCCGACAAAAATTTATCCACATCAATCAGGATTTAAATGAGTATCAAACCTATTTTACAGGAGCACATGAGTTAGGACATGCAATTTTGCATCCAAAGTCAAATACGCCTTTTCTTCGCGAGTGCACTTTTTATTCAGTAAACCGTTTGGAAAAGGAGGCAAATCAATTTGCCGCGTTTACCCTTTATGATGATTATATTTTTGAAGAATATTTGTTGTGCAATTATACTCTCGCACAGATGGCTTGTGCGCTTGGTATACCTGATATGGAGCTCATTGAATATCGGGTTAGACATTTAAAACAAAAGGGGGGATTTCTATGAAATTTTGTTCTTTCTGCGGACAAAAAAATGATGATTCAGCTCAATTTTGTGGAGATTGCGGAAAGCCATTCTCCACCACAAAACTTGATGCGGATTTAGAGTACAAAAAAGCAGATCTATTGCTAAAAAAGCAAAAGCTTGAACTTGAAGCCGAACGGCAAAATAATATGGCGCATTGCCCACGTTGCGGATCAACATCACTCGTGGCCAATAAAAAGGGTTTTGGCGTTGGTAAGGCTGTAATAGGGGCTAGTTTGTTGGGTTCCATCGGACTGGCGGCTGGCGGAATTAACTCAAAAAAAGTTTGGGTGACATGTCTAAATTGTGGAAAGAGGTTTAAGCTATGAGATATTGTGAAAAATGTGGAAGTGAAATTCCAGATGGACAAAAATTTTGTTCAAACTGTGGTGCCCCGTTAGTAAACGCAAATCCATTCGAAGAAATTTTACAGAAGCCCATAATAAAAAAAGAGGGAAATATAAAAGAAAGCCCCAAAAGCCGATTAACCTGCATTATATTACTTGTTGTACCCCTGGTATGGGTTATGATATTCTCAACTATGAGCGTTTCGTTAGACAACGCTTTACTTTCAAACATCAGTGCTTTTGGAGCGTTGTTTTTAGGAGTGCATCAATTTTATGTTGGCAAAATAAAAATGGGAATATTATTTACTTTAACTGTTGGATGTTTCCTGATTGGTGCCATAGTGGTGCTTATAAAATTAACCATAACCAAAACATTTGTTGATAGTGAGGGACTTCCCATTCTTTAATGTAAAAACGCCCCACTGCTTAAAACAGTAGGGCGATGATATATACAAAACCGAGAGGCCTTATATACATCCTTAGACAAGATTATTATATCAGACCTCCCGGTAAAACTCAATACCGGGTATTTTTATACCTTTTTTTAGGAGGAACTGATATGAAACATGTTGGACTTTATATCCGCGTCAGCACAGAGGAACAGACTGAAAACTATTCGATTCCAGAGCAAAGGGAACGCCTTGAGAATTTCTGTAAGGCAAAAGATTGGCTGGTTGTCGATGAATACATTGATGGCGGTTACTCCGGTGCAAAGCTTGATCGTCCCGCTGTCCAAAAAATGATTACCGACGCTGGGACCGGTACCATCGACACTGTCTTGGTTTGGAAGCTTGATCGCCTCTCCCGTTCTCAAAAGGATATGCTATACCTGATTGAAGATGTGTTTATCCCAAATAGTGTTGACTTTGTAAGCCTAAATGAAAGTCTGGATACTGGCACCGCATTTGGGCGGGCCATGATTGGGATTCTTTCAGCTTTTGCGCAACTGGAACGAGAGCAGATTAAAGAGCGTACTATGATGGGGCGCATCGCGAGAGCAAAAAGCGGCTTAGTAATGGGCCCCACTGCTCCATACGGGTACCGTTATGTCGATGGACAATTGATTGTTGATGAATATGAGGCGTCAATTGTTCGTGAAATATATGATTTGTACCTTCAGGGATATGGGATGGAGAAAGTTTCCAATATGCTATATGAAAAAATGCAGCTAACATCCGCTTCTGGTTATGCCGCTGTTCGTAGAATTCTCAGCCGACCAACATACGCAGGATTAGTTCACTATTCTGGTGAAGTATATCCGGGACAACATGAAAAAATTATTGATGTGGATATGTGGAAAAGAGTCCAGGAAAAGCGCGAACATTCAAGGAACTATCAAAGAGGAAAACGGCAGAAACACTTACTCACTGGAATGATTTATTGCAAGCGTTGTGGCGCAAAATATGCTTATCACGTCCATTCAGGAAATAATTATTACGACCGTTATATGTGTTATTCCGTTTGCAGATCACGCAAAGAACTTATCAAAGACCCCCATTGCGATAATACAAAATATTTGGCCGCAGAACTTGAGCAATTAATTATCGCCCAAATTAAAGAATTAGCTTTGGATGAGAGTAAATTTAATAAAGTTATTCAAAAAAGAATAGAAGCTCCGGACCCAACTCAGGCAATGCAAAAACAGATTAAGGAAATTGACAAGCAGATAAACAATTTTATGGATCTTTACCAGTATGGCAAAGTCCCCGTTGAAACGATCAACGAACGGATCGAAAAACTGACTCAGGAAAAATCAGCAATCGAAAAAAGCATCCGAGAGTTGAATATTAAGCCTATTCCAAAACGCGAAGATTATGAACCCACACTCAGCCGAGTAGATTCTATTTTTGAGACCGGTAGCGCCGATGAGCAACGAGCTGCTGTACGGAATCTAATTGATCATATTGATATAGACGGCGAAAACGTCGTAATACACTGGGTTTTTGAGTAATCTCTTTTTTATTCTTTTCGAGTGCGAATAGTGACACTTCTCCTGCAGGCTGTCCTCAAAGCTGTAGTTTTCTGTTTTGCCAAAGCTGGCCGCCGACAGCATCAGCGGACGAAAGCAGCTTTCTAAAAGCCCGGCAGCGGACGAATCTCCCCGCTTCGCCTTTAAAGCCAGGGCGTCAATTTCCTGGTAATCCATTTTAACCTCCTCAGTTATCCTCATACACATCGGTTATTTCCAGAACCATTTCCGGAAAACGATCCTCCACCGCGCCGCTGTACTCATAAAACAAATCCTCTGCCTCCTCCAGGCTTCGGGCAGAAAAGCCCACACTCACCCGGCACTCGGCCTCTACCCTGTAATCCCTCCGGCGGTTGATAATACCGGGGCCTTTTCCGTATCGATTCATCATTTTTTATCCTTTCCGGCGGCAAAAAACGCCTGTTGCTCCCGATCCCTTTTTTGCTGCTCCAGCTGTTTTCTTTCCCGCGCCGCCCACATGGCGTTAAAGCGTGCCACCTCGTCCCATGGGTACAGCGACGCAATGGCGGCTTTTTCGGCCCCGGTGAGCTCCGGCAGCAGATTGAAGCCGTTGGAAACAGACGCCGCCTCAGGAACAGAACCATATAGAATACCTGTTTTATTATTTATACTATTTATGAACGGTGCGGCTGGGGTCGCTTCACGCGTGACACCCTGCGTCCACACCAGGCGCTTGTGCCCGGTGTCCATCACGCTTACCTCCACCTCGCAAAGCCCGGTATCAAAGGGCTTTATCCGGTAATTACCGGCGTGCTGGCTCACGTGGGGTGTATAGTCAATGCGACCGTGACGAATGAGGTGCTTGCGCTGGGCGTTTACCTGAAACCGGTCGGAGAGCCCCAGAAAACGGCTGACATCACCGTTTGTCACTTTAAAATGCACAGGCCAGTACCATCTGCCGTCCTCACCCTGGACAGCGGCCTTATTGTTAAAAAACATAAGCAAGTGCCAGTAGGCCTGAAGCATCGGGCTCATCTCCCTTGTCTCCAGCCATCTGTAAAAAGCCAGCAGCTCGGTCAGGTAATTCACCACGCACCGCCTTTTCTGCCTTTTGGCGGCAGCTTGATATCTGCCGGGCACACCGCATCGTCCAAAACGCCGGACAGGCAGCTCAGGCACCTGGCACGCTTGCAGGCGTCTGCCTCCATTTTTCTTTTCAGATCCTCCTGTGTCTTTTTACCATAAATCTGCAGCGACGCCTCATACTGCTCCAGCAGCGCGGCGATACGCCTTTTCATGGTTTCAAGGTTTTTCGCCTGCTCATAAACGCCCATTGCCTGAAAAGCCCTGAGCCCATCGTCCATTTTAATGGCGCTCTGATTTTTACAGCAGCCCTCGCAAAAGGCCTGGTAAAAAGTGATGGGCACCTCCTGTCCCATCTCCAGGGCGCATTGAACACACCCCAGCTGGTTATTTATTGCCAGCTGGCCGAGCAGGTCTCTTTTGGTTTCTTTCATCTTGTAATCCTCCTGTAAAATAAAATAATTTTATTTCAGCAGGCTGTGTTTGTTTTTACGCCTGCTGATGGTTCTATCTTACAGGCTTTTATGGTTTTAACGGACGCACGAACGTCGTTTTATTATTAAAAATCAAAAATTATTTTTATTTTCTGCCGCCATCGGTACACGGTGCTCATCTCCCCGTAAAAAGGCATGGTAAGCCAGGGGCGGTTCCATTTTTGTTTTAAGGGCTTTTCGTTTTGTTCATCGTTTGCAAATAAATGCAAAAGGGTTCGGCCAATGGTAAACAGGGTGCTGCGCATCCAGCGCGCCGCAAAAACGGGCAGCACACGCTGGTTTTTGGCGCAGCGCTCACATACTCTCGTACACACCCAGATAATATAAAGCCGGCCGCTGGCGTCCTCTACGGCTTTGGCATAACCGTTGACAACGCGCAGGCCGTTTTTCTTCATTTTTAAGCCCATGGTTTTCTTTTTAAGGACACCGCCGCAGTGGCGGCAGGTGTGTGTCTCGTGTCCATGATAAATCAGCTCTGCCTCTGGGGCACGCCCGTCTCTGGTTTGGTAGCCGGTATCCACTGCCTCAAAAAGCTCGGGATGTCTTTTTAAATAGGTTTCCAGATCTGTATCCAGCTCATGGATTTTCATATACTTTGCCAGTACCATTTTTTTCTCCTTTTTTTAGGTTCTTTAAGCAAAAAACACCGAAGGCCACATACGCGTGTGCGTATGTGGCCTTCGGTGTTTTGATGGGTGACAGCCGTTGTCCCATTTTATGGTAATTACTTTATTCGATATTTTATAATTCCAGCGCGCCGTGGCGTTCATAAAAACGCCGTAACGCCTCGATAACCTCCGGATCATACCGGCCTCCGCTCTGCGGCTCCAGACTGGTTAAAATCTGGCTGGGCCTCAGCCCGTCCAGCGCCAGATTGTCCCAGGCGTCTGCCACAGCACATACCCGGCCTGCCAGCGGGATATCACCACCGCTGACCGATTCAAACCGGCACGCGCCATAATAGCAGTGATGATAGTGGCAGACATCTGCGGCGATGCTCGTAAAGATCGCTGCCTGGCCGCTTATTTGGGAAAAAAGCCGATGCAGGCGTTTAAAAAACATCTCACCCGCCTCTGCGTGTGCTGCCCCATATTCACCGGGTTTTTTTCCCAGATCATGATAATTAAGGGGAGACAGGTCTCCCCATGTCCAAAGGTCTAACAAATCAGACCGGCCCATTTCTTTTAGTAAAGTCTCCATACGCTGACCTGTCCGCAGGCTATGAGCCCGGATTTCCGGGTCCATAGCCTCTACGGCAGTTTCAAGGGCCTGGCGCAGCCCGAGATAAGCCTGGTTATTTTGCTCCATTTCATTTCCTTTTCAGCCGCTCCTGCCAATCACTCGACAAGGCAGCGCTGTTATTTTTGCCTGTTTTTACGGCGCCAAGCCAAGCTTAGCAGCAGCGTTGCCAAAACCGCGATCAAGCATCCGGCTAATCCCATCAGCTGGACTGTCGTAAAATACAGCCCTGTCACAGGGTTCACCACATTGAATGAATTATCGCTGGCAATGGTAAACCGTACACTTTCAGTCGCACTCAGCTCACTGACATTTCCGGCATGATCCCAAACCTTAAAGGAAATATCATAGGCGCGCGCGTCCTTAACGGTTATGTCATTCTGTCCATTTTGATTCCAGAGCTGCGGCGCTGTCCAGGTTTTTCCACCGTCAAGGGTGTAGGACCATTCCTTCAGGCCGCTGGTGTCAATGCCTTCTATGCTGTCATCGGCCCAGACCGTTAAGGTCTGCGGTTCCAGAATCTCCCCATTCTGGGGCGCCCCGGTTATTTTTAACCCCTTAGGCGCTGTCTGGTCGATCTTGATAATATCCTCTCTCTGTGTCTGATTTCCAGCATGATCGGTGATGCTGTGCTGCAATTGATGAATCCCATCGTCGCCCAGCTCTCCGGTCACACGGTATTCAGGAATAAGGCTTTTCAAAAACAGGGCTTCCTGAAGGATAACGGGTTCGCCTTTATCAATGGTCTGCTCAATGCTGTTAATGCCCGCCTCCGGACAGCTTACAAGAAGCTCATAGGAAACCGGTTGATTATACCACTGTCCAAGGGCGGCCTCGCCGTTGATCCAAAGATCCGGTATCTCGATTTTGTCGGTAATGACCCACCTGCCGCTTTCTTTACCAATGGACAGCGTCTTAGAGCGATTGCCCGCGATGTCCTTTGCATAGCAGCTGAGCGAAGCGTTTGTATCCATGGGGATCTCAAAGCTTGCCCTGTCGTCCTTTACGGATATTTCCCTGGTCTGGCCGTCAAGGCTGTAGTACAGCGTTTCGCAGCCGCTGGTCGTATCCGTTACCGGTACGGTCACCTGCACTGCTTCGTTAAAGAAATTGCCAAAGCTTAGCCAGTGGATGAGCTTTTCAAGCGGATTATTGCCGCTGTCCTTAAAGCTTACCTCGCCGATTTCCGGCATTTCCGTGTCAATATATAATACTCTCTCAATATAGTTTTGATCACCTTCTTTTGCTTCATTTCCGGCAGCGTCCTTTGCGTAAACACGAAGGATGTTTTCGCCTTCCCTGAGCATTTCTCTCAGCTCTGCTTCACTGTCAAACACCACCGGCTCATCGTTGAGGACACAGGTGTGGGTTACCGGCGCCTTTTCGGCCGGCTCCATTTCTGGAACCAGGCGCACGCTCGGTTTTCCCTCTTTATGCCAGCGCACAGTCTCGTGGGTGTTTCCATTGGCTTCATCCATATAGACGGCGGCAAAGGCCGGCGCTTCATTGTCCTTTTTAATGGATTCGTAAGGACTTTCGGTCTGGTTACCCGCCACATCCGTCACACGAATGCCGATAAGGTTCCCAACCACCTGGCGGTCCACACTTTGACAGTAGACGCCGTCCTCCTTAATTTCGAGGATATTTTCATCGCCCCATGCTCTGGGGTCGGTCCAGGTCTGGCCGCCGTCCAGGGTATATTCCCAGGTGGCAATATCACTTACACCCACAGCCATGTTGGCTTTGAGGCTGACGGTGTCTCCACCGCGCCAGCGATCCGCATCTACCGGCTCGCCGGTGGTTTCGCTAATATAGGCTGTAAGCTCCTTACCATTATCCAGCTTAAAGCTGTACTCCCGGTTTTCGCTGTTGCCCGCGTTGTCGGTGGCAGCTACCTTTATGGTGTTTACACCATCCTCGGTCACTTTCACCTCAACGGTTTCTTTGTCCTTTCGTCCATTTTCAGACGGCATCACCGTCTGTTCGGGTTCATTATTCAGCTGCCAGGTAATGGCAGCCAGGCCGCTGTCTGCATCCTCAACAGGAATATTGACAGTGACCTCCTTGCCGTACCATCCCGCAGCGTTGGCCGGTATATCGGTGACGCTGTCACCAATGACTGGCCCGCTGTTTTCCACGGTCCATTGGGCAGTGTTTCCCTCACCCGTGACCGGCAGTGTGCTGGACACATTACCCGCCACATCCTTGGCCGAAACCTGAAGGGTCTGATCCTTGGCCGCGTTTACCGGAATGGTAAATACCGCTTTTCCATCATTTACAACGACTTCTGTTGTCGTATCTCCAACGCTGAAGCTAACGGAATGGTTCCCGCTCAGCGCGTCTGTGACTGGCACCGTTACACGGATGCTGTCATTAAAGAAGTTGCCAAAGCTGAGCCAGTGAATGGCTGCCTTGATCCAGTTGTCCGCGCCCTTTTTCTGTTCAAACAGAATCTTCTGTTCTTCTATCACAGGAGCGGTCAGATCTTTTTTGACCACAGCCGCCTTGTCCAGCACCGACACATTGCCGGCTTTGTCCCAGACTTTGAAGATCACGTTATAAATACCGTCATCGGTGATGGTGATATTGTTCTCACCCGTTTCGTCCCAGGGAATGTTGTCAGCCTGCCAGGTGTTTCCATTGTCAAGGCTGTAGTTCCATTCCTTAAGGCCAAGGCTGATGACACCATCTGCCGGGTCGGTGGCGTGCACCTTTAATACACGGTCTGCCTTGCGGCAGTCCCAGGCGCTGTCCACCGGGCTGGTGCCGTCTGTCTCGGTAATACCCAGATCCACAGGGGCTTGGGTATCGGTGACGTGCAGGCTCTTGGCATCGCTGTTTGCGCCGATATTGCCCGCCAGGTCGGTCACCCTTACCACAATGGCGTCAGTGTCCATAAATCCCTTGCCGGCAATGACACGGCTCAGGCTTTGGGGCTGATCGGTAATGGGGTATGCCTCGCTCCAGCTAGTGCCGCCGTCCAGGCTGTACTGCCAGTCGCGCAGCGGCGAGGTCTGTATTTTATCCGGATCGTCCGGGTTTTCGTTTTGGGTGTCAGGGCTAACCGTCAGCGTAACTTCTTTGTCTGTTTTCCCGTCTGTGCCCACCTCACCGTCGCTGGTTGTCAGTTTAAACTCGGGTTTGTCCGGCGGGGTGGCGTCGTTTTGGTAAATCCATTCGGCCTCGGCGCTGTTGTCCCAGGCGTCATAGGCTTTTACCTTAAAGCTGAGATTTTTTCCTTCGCCTGTAATATTGTCTAAGAGCCGTTGTTCCTCAGTTTTTCCGCTGTTGTCCGGCTGGGTATAGTCGAGTATCGCTACCGAGTTATCCGGATAAGTGACCTCCAGCTTTGTCAGGCTGTTGTCCGCCGGATAGGTTTTGACCACATTGCCGGCATCGTCTTTAATATCCTCAGGCTTAGTGCCACCCTCAATGTTGATGTCTGCCAGAGCAGACAGAGCTGCCCCGTGGTACCAGTCCTGCTCGGTGGTTTCCTGCGGGGTGAGCCCCACAGTAATTTTGGTAAGGTCAATGGTGTCCGGAATCTCAACCACATTTTTCGCTGTCATGTCTGCGCTGTTGCCAGCCTTGTCATAGAGCTTTGTAATTGTTAGTTTGTCGCCAGGGGCCAGATCACCGATATCGATGCTCGCTTCGCCCGTCTGGCTGCAGGACGCGTTTTGGACTGAAGATTCCACACCGCTCCGGGTGAGGGTATAGTCCACGCTTCCGCCGCCGCTCAGGCTGTCAAACACATAAACATTTGCCTTTAAAAGGCCGTTGTCCATCGCAGCATTAACATTGCTCTTATCCGCCAGCGGCGGGGTTTTATCCACCAGCACCTGCGCTTCGCACAGGTTCGCTTCGTCCTTCAGACCGCTGTCCTTCTGCTGTCCCCAGGTCTTAATGGTATAAGACCCTTCCTCTGTAAAGTCTGCCAGCGCAATCTGCTGCGCAGTGCCTTGCGGCGCTTCGCTGCCTGTGCGGCCAGCATCCTCCGTGTTGTCCTTCAGGGTACGATACTGGTACTCGGTGGCTGCCTGTACGCCCGCATCGCTGCAGGCTGGCAGGCTGATGATCGCGGTCTGATCCTGGTTGCTCCAGGTACCGCTCATGATTTGTCCATTTTTATCTTTCACCTCGATGCTGGCCGGATCCGGCATTTTCCGGCTGATCACAATCCGCCGCGGCGCAGTCTCATTGGAGACATTGCCCGCGTTGGTCACCAGACGGAATCGGTATTCGGCATTGGTTTCTGTGGTAAGCTTATGTGTTTTGTCCAGGGCGTCACTGACCGAGGACCAGGTTTTTCCGTTATCGGCGCTGACCTGTAAATCCTCGACGCCGGAGACCGGCTCGTCATAGCTGAGCTGAGCCTGGACGTCGTAGCTGGTAGCGCCGCTGTAGGCCGTACTGCCTGAGTCCACCAGGCTGAAGCTTACGCCCAGGTCTGGGGCTTTGGTTTCCAGCTTAAAGGGCTTTTCGATTGTCTGGGTATTGCCCGCCTGGTCGGTGGCCGCAATGGTAACTGTCTGGGCATTTCCGCTCGCTGTCAGTGTTCCCTTATATTGCCGGGTAGCTTTGCTGTCTGTCTCGTCGATGTTTTCATCGGCAATCACGGTTTCTGTACCATTTTGGTTCGCGGTCACCTTAACACTTTGCAGGCCCGCGTCCTTATCGGACACTTCCACTGTATAGGGCAGCTCCCCTTTATACCAGCCCTGGGCGTTGGGGGTTGCGGTGGTGCTCACTTTTGCTTCAGGCTTTTCAACCTCCAGCAGAATGTTATCCACTGTAACCGGAGCGCTCTCACGGCCTGCCAGGTCGGTGGCTATGAGCTTAAGACTGGTATTTAATGGTGTTCCCTGTTTGGGTGACAGCCGGAAGCTGACGCTGCCGTTGCCGTCCGCGGTCAGGGTTTTTTTGGTGGTTTCATCGTTACCCAGCTGATAGGTGATCTGGTTGACACCAGACCCCACATCGGCAGCTTTGGCGGTGACCTCCACCGTGTCGTTATACAAAATTTTAGTTAACAGCCCGCCGTCACTTACACGGCTGACTGTAATATCACTTCCTTCCAGCGTTGGATTGGCGGTATCAATTTTAATGGTTTCTTTTTTCGTCAGGTCCGACAGATTATCCGCCGCGTCCCTGCTTCTGGTCATGAAATCAAAGCTGCCATCTCCTGTAAAGGTAATTTTATCGCCCTGCTGCCAGGTTTGGGTGGCGGTGTCCGCCGCACGGCTGCGCAGCCAGGACTTTTGATTAGCCGTCTGAGCCTGTGGCGCAGCGAGCTGATACTCGGTCTGCACCTTGCTTCGCAGCTCGTCGTCGATGTCTAAGCCTGTGGTACTTTGGCCCGCGTCTTTAGCAGCCTCGGTAATGATGATCTCTGGACTGGTGACATACCAGCCGTTGTCGCCGTCCGGGGTTTCCAGACTCCGGGACAGCTGCGGTGCCTTTGGCTTTTCGCCGTCGATATAGGCGGTTGCAGCCACGAAGGCCGATTCGTTGCCAGTGCCAGAGACTGCCTTAAAGGTGTATGCCTGGCCGGCGCCCGGCGTTGTCTGACGGATGGCCAGACTGGCCCCGGTCAGCTTGCGCCAGGGATCAGTATCGCTTGCGCGGTAATAATAATCCACACCGGAGGGTGGCATTGTGCCTTGAATACTTGGTGTAAATTCAACCTTTTTGCTCCAATTTCTATCTCCAACTAGGTCCGACTTGACCTGAATGGTGATGGGCGCAGTGGTGTCATCTTTCCAGACCTCGAAGGTGGCTTCGTCCCCTTCGATGCCCGCGTTGTTGACGGCGCGCACCCGCACAAGGGTTTTGCCGTTTTGGGTAACGTCGTATTTTACATTGTTCCATAAATAGTCAAGATTACCATTAATGCGGTGGCTCTCTGTAAAATCGACCCATGTTTTACTTGTTGTGTCATAATACTGGTATTTGGCAAAACCCGATTTGGTATCCTCCCCGCCGCTTACCTGCAGCGAGAAGCTTTCCTTCTGCCACTGGCGTTCCTTCTTATTACCCGCGTCGCGAATGGAAACGCTGGGCTTTTGGCTGTCGGCGCAGATGCGCTGGGTGAGCATTGCTGTCTGGTTCGCGTTGTTTGTAACCTCGACGGTGATTGTTCCCTTAAAGTTTTCAATCTCCACTGGTCCCGTATAACGGGTCAGGGTACCGTATTGCAGCTTGGTTCCCTCATCTGGCTCGAGCTTAAACTTCAGGCTGTCCTTTTTAATGCCGACCAGATCATCGGTGGCGGTGATGGTCGCTGTGACCGCACCTTTATAAACCGGTGTCTTGTCGCTTAGCTCCGTAACCTTTTGTTTATCATAGCCGATGGTGATGGTGGGCACGTTGTCGCTTTTGGTATAATTAAAAACCTGCCGGTTGACTGCCGACGCATTGCCGGCCGCATCCTCGGTATAGGCTTCCAGAATCCAGGTGCCGCTTTCGGTGATGTTGGTATCATTGATATTGGCTATTGTCCCGGTGGCTTTCGTATAATCCGGAACCACTGTCGCGTCGTTTTTGTAGACACGGTATTTTAGGGTTCTTGGGCTATAGTCACCTGTGTCACTGGTGAGGTCGGTAATTTTGAGGGTGTTTCGCTCATTGTCCTGATACCATTGGCTGCTGGTAGCAGCCTCCAGTGTGGTATCAACGCCGTCCTTTGTAAAGGATATTTTTGGTATATCCGGAGCTTTCTGGTCCAGGGCGATATTATAGACATCGCTCACCTTCTCTAATTTTGATTTGCTTTCCCCCTTAAACTGGTAGGTGGTCACGCCATCGGTATTGACGGTGACTGTCTGGTGGGTGGTGCTTTGGCCACTGGTATCTTTACATACCTCGTAACTGCCTGTCCCTTTTTTCTGGTACAGGGTGCTGCCGTTGGTAGCAGCCTCCAGGGTCACCGGCTGGTTAGTCCATGCCGGCTGGGCATCGGCCCCTTCACTGCATGTTCCACTGACGCCGACCGAAATGGTGGGCGCTGTTTTCTGGATATTGACGTTTACCACGCTCTGGGCGCTCTCGTGCCCGGCATTGGTAACCACCTTAAAGCAGACGCTCCAGCTGCCGTCATTGCTGCCGTTCTCTAATGCTTCTATGGTTACGCTTGTGCCGTTATAGTCCTTCCAGTCTTGCTTTAGCTCACCGTCCTTGTAAAGGGCATACTGTATGCCGTTCCCGTTGTAGCCGGAGAGCGGCGTAATTGTATCCTTAGTTTTGGCGGTGATGGTCACACTATCGGCTGTCCAGCTGCCGTTATAGATCACGGCGCCGGCCTTTGCTTCTGTTTCAGGCGCATTTGGCACCATGGTGTCCACGATAAATTTTTTTTCTGTTGTGCTCGCTGTGTTCCCCGCGTTGTCGGTGGCTGTAAAGTTGAACTCGTATTTCCCGTCCTTCATTGCCAGAGGGCCTGTGTAGTCTTTGGCTGTAGTATCGCTTGATTTCAGCTTATATTGCTGGCTTTTCAGGCCGCTGGCGAAATTATCAGTTTTACCGTCCATAAGGCCAGACACTTCTGGGTCTTTGGCATCGACGGTAAGGGTTGGCTGGGCGCCGTAAATGGCGTAGCCATTATTAGTCGTTACTGGCGTTCCCGTCAATACCGGCTCTTCTACCTTGGGCTTTTCTGTGTCAATTTTAATGTTGACGGCCGTGGTTTCGGAGGCGGTTTTACTATCGGTTCTATTTGTAATGGCTGCCCGGAAGATAAAATTCTGGCTGGTCGTGTTTTTAAAGGTAAGGGTCTGGTTGCTGCCGCTGCCCGAAACACTGAAATAGCTGTTTGTAGCTACATCTGCCCAGTTTTTGCCATTGTCGATGGAATACTGATACTTCTGGAAATCACCTGCCAAGAGATCGCCCTTTTCATTTCTGTCAACATATTCCAGTGTTACCGTAAGTGCATCCTTAGACCAGTCTCCATTATAATCAAGGCTGCCTTTTTTCGCGGTGGCCTTGACCCTTGGCAGGGTGGAGTTGATCCTGAAACCGTCGGTGCTGAGCTCGGTGGTGTTGCCAGCCTTGTCGGTGGCGGTGGCGCGCACATAACCCTGGAAATCGGGTGTGATGCTGAAGGTTACCTTGTCCTTGCCGCTGACACGCTTGGTTTCCACAGGCGTTGATGTGTCCCCCGCCGGGTCGGTATTTTTGTCTGTTGTCGCGTACACCTTATACTCAATACTGTCCATACCGCTGACATCGTCGCTGGCTTCCAGCACCACGTCGGTGGTTTTGTCAAAAAGCAGCCCAAAGGTGAGTGTATTGAGCAGGGTGGTGAATACATTGTTTTCTACCGTGGCGGTAAAGGGCGCTGGGCCGTGGGTATCCACCATGATGGTGTTTTTGACGGTGCCGGAGGTGTTTTGGTTTTGAGCATTGATATCGGTGGCTTCATCCTTCACCCAGGTTTCCAGCGTATAGACGCCGTCGGCCGTGATTTTGGGATTGGCGGATGAATTATAGTTGGTGCCCACAAAGCTGTTGGCTGTGGTGGCACAGGTGTTGATGGTGCCGCCGTTTTCATGACTGCCCACAAAGCCGGCTGCATCCGCCTTAGGGGTAATGCCGGTGGGATCTGCGTAACAGCTGACAATGCTGCCGCCGTCATTTAGACCCACTGCGCCGCCCTTAGCGCCTGTGCCGCCCTCAACAGCGCCCGAGGTTTTGGAATCACTGATGCTGCCACGGTTTGTGCCTGCCAGGCCGCCGGCCGTCCCACCACTTACGACCTTGCCCGTGTTAATGGCGTTGCGCAGGCTGGTGTCCCCGTCCAAAACGCCCACGATGCCGCCGGTATTTTCAGTAGCATCGACTATTCCGGTATTTTCGCAGCTGCTCAGGCTGCCCTTGCCTGTCAGGCAACCCACGATACCGCCCACATCGTAGGTGCCGGCCGTGTTTATGTTCATGCTGCTCTGGCAGTCGGCCAGAGACTTTTGGCTGTAGATACCCACAATGCCGCCGGCGCTGCTAAAACTGCCGCCGCTGCTGATAGTTATAGACCCGCTGGTCTTGCAGCGCGACAGGGAGCCGGAAGAATCTCCGGCGATGCCGCCCACGAAGCCGGCCTGGAGGCCGTTAGAATTGATCGCAATGTCACCATTATATTCACAGTTCTGGATAGAACCGCTGGAGGTTGCTGCGATGCCGCCAATTTGTATCTGGTTTGAACCGTCTGAACTGGCTGTGATGTCCCCAGTTACCTTACAGTCCTGGATCACGCCTGTGTTAGTGGGCACGATGCCGCATTGGGACAGACTGGTGCCTATGACGCTGCAATAGGCAATATTGCCGCTGTTGGCCGTGCCGATTAAGGGCTTGCTGGCGTTTTTACTGGCACAGTTGGTGATCTGCCCAGCGTTGGTACTGCTGACCAGCTGGCAGTTGTCCAGATTAAAGTTCATAATGCGAGCCTCTGCTGTAGTGTTCGCGAACAGCGCCTTCCCACCGGATGAGGTGATGGTGTAGTTGCCGCCGTCAAAGCTGCCGGAAAAATTGGCGATGGGGGTAAAGCTCCCATCAATGGTAATGTTATCGCCCAGCACGTAAAGCCCGTTTGGCGGGTAACCCGCTGCTATGTTACCGATTTTTTCAAGCTGTTCCTGGGTACGGATAATGGCGTTCACCTCCTTTGGTTCGCCGTTTTCTGTGGTAAACTGGGAGGTGGGTTTCTGGGCCAGGGTGACCATGGTGTTGACTAAGAGCTTTTTCTCTTCATCGGTCGCTTGCCCGTTGGTATGGCCTACCTGAGACATGCCGACGTTGCCGCTGGTGGTCAGGTAATAGTTGCTGGTACCCTTTTCCTTTTTATACTCTGTGACCCCGTAATTCTTAACATTTGTGCCATCTGAAAATTGCAGCCACACATCGCCTTTGGCAAACTGATAAATATCGTGTGTTTTTTGGACAGGTATATTTGTCCCTTTATTGCCTACTTTAAAGGGAAAGCTTGTGATTTTACCGGATTGTACTACTTGAGCAAATTCTGACGTCTCATATTTGCCTGTATTTGGGTATAAAGTCTCATCCTGATCAATTGTGCCGTCAGCCATCTTCGTCCAGCCAGGTGTTATATTGACCAGACTCTCCATGGCTTTAACAATATTGGGCGCCTGATAGGAAAAAGCATCGTGGCCTACCAGAAAACCGTTGCCGGCGTTCATATAATTCTGAATCGGCCCTAAGGTGCTGTCCCCGATATCCTGAGAGCCATTGGCGTCCATCGCCCCAAGATAGATGAGGTCGTAATATGATCCGTCTGATCTTTTTAGCATATCCTCTGGTTTTTGAGACGCGTTAAAATTTGTGACGGATTTTTGCGTGATTGTCATCTTTATTACTTCACCATTGTCTGCTTTAACAGTAAATGCAAGCTCATTTCCATTCGCATCTCCACTTGTTATCGCCATTTTATTTTTGTCACCGACTACGCCTGCAAGGTCAACCATCCATTTAATCAGCACTTTCCCCGTTGTGTCGTCAGGTTTAGGATTCCCATCGCTTCCTTTACCCTGTGGGTATAAATTCAAAACATGAATCGTTGATTTTACCAGCTTATTGCTCTGTTTTTTCTCTGGCTCCTCATAGGTTCGCGCACCCTCGGCCATCACGGTCGGGTCTGCTGGCGCGGCGGCCGCCACTTCGGCGATGTTATCCTTTTTCCCGTTATTGTCTTTTACAATGCCGGGCGCTCCGCTATTTGGCGAGCTGGCATCCTTGTTAAAGCTGCTGTTTAAAATGGACTGCCCCTTGGTGGCTGTCTGGGCCTTGCTGCCGTCGGCGCCGGTGTAAAGCTTGTAAAAAACGCTCTCACTGGCCTGCTGGGGGGTGTATTTTGGGTCTATGATCTCGATGCTAGGCCATGCGCCCTTGTACCAGCTATTTTGGCCATCGGGATCTTCGATTCCATCCACGTTTTTCACGGCCACGGTCGGGTCCGCAGGGTTGGTGCGGTCGACCTGGACGGACATGGTGCTCGAAACACTCTCTGCGCCAGTCTCGCTCACGGCTCGAAACTGTACGCTGGCATTGGCCTCGTCGGGGTAGGTATAGACGACAGACTTATCCGTAGGTGTATCGTTGATGGTGGTCCAGTCCGTTGGCTCTACATCTCCGCTTTTCCAGGTTTTGTAGTAATAGCGCACGCCGGACAGGGTGTGGGTTTTTCCTTCATCGGCAGCGTTTACCGCCTGTTTTGTATTTTCAATTTTAAAGCCCGGAGCCTGGTTGTACCACTTCCCGTTTTCTCTGCTATCGGTATAGGCAGCAGACACTACAGGCGCCACAGTATCAATTTTGTATTCCTTCTCGATCTGCGCTGCGGTGTTACCGCTGTTGTCGGTCACGTCCAGAGTCAGGGTCTTTGGTGTTCCTTTGTCAACAGAGGGCGTGTCGGAATGATAGGTAAAGCTGATCTCGGAGTAGATACCGGAGGGCTCTTGTGTCGCTTTAAAGTTCTCAATTCCCAGGGTCTTCCACTTATCCTCTGTCATATCTGCAATCTCGGTGGCTAAAACATTCGCTTCATTATCAGCCTTGAGCGCTATGAGCTTAATTCCGGACTCGGCGTCCTTTACCCTGACGTCAAAGCTGACGCCGGTCTGCCATTTGGTTAAATCTTTATCGGCTGTGACCTCGGCCTGGGGTTTCTGGTCATCCAGATAAAAGCTGGAGCTGTGGGTGTAGTCTTTGCCGCTGGCAGGGTCCAGCACATGGCCGGCCTTGTCCGTCACCCGGATAAACACATTGCCGCTAAACCGCGGGCTGAAGACGGGCATATTATCGGCGTCGTACACCTGCCACACGCCGTCGGCGGGCGTATCCTGCTGTGTGATGTCGTTACAGATCTGGTATTCTATTTTATCCAGTCCCGCGGTATTATCCTCAGCGTCGATTTCCAGCCGGCCCGGCTGATTTTTGTAAAACAGATAGTGAGTGCCGGTGGTTGACGTTGGCTGATCGGTCCAGCCAGCTAATTTTTGTCTGCTGTTTTCCTTATCCACAAACCAGCTGGGGTTTAGGATCGGCAGGGTACGGTCCACCTTATAGGTGTAGACCTTTTTGACGCTGCCGCGGCCAGATTCGGTGTCAGTATAAACCGTAAAGGTATAGACGCCGTCCTCGGCCTTGTTATCCCCTGTTTTACAAGGCACTGTGATACTGGTGGCTGCCTTACCGACCTCGGTGCTGAATTTATCTTCTTTCACTAGCTTTATTTCTTCCGGTTTTGCAATTTCGGTCGGCTGGTATGTGAGCGTATAATGGCCGGTAATCTTGCTCTCGCCGCTGTTGGCCAGGCTCATTTGCACCTGCAGGGCGCGGTCTGCATCGGTATACCAGCCGCTGCCGTTGGGCTCGGTTTGCACATCGGTGTTATCTGTGGTGCTCACGTCCTGGGGCGCAAGGGTCACGGTGTCCAGAGGGCTGCGGTCAATATAAATATTCTTGTCCATAGCATTGCCACAGATATTGGCCTGGGTGGTGGCTTTAAACTGATAGCGCCACTTGCCATCGTCGGTGACGGTGTAGTCTAATGTTTCTGTGGGGCTCAGGGGCTGGGCGTTTATTTTTACCCACGGCTCACTGTCGATCACCGTATCCCGTTTTGCCCGCCGGTAGTAATAGTCTACCTTGTTGGCAATGTCGGTACTATTGGTGGTGCTCAGGGTAACGGTGGCGTTCTGGTCACACCAGCTGTCAAAGCCGAATTTATTCCCGTCAACCGGCGCGGTCCACGTGACGTCCACCGCCGGGGCGGCGGCCTCGATGTTTAAGGTATCGCTGGTCTGGGCGATTTCGTTGCCGGCTTTATCGGTGAGCAGGACTTTTACCGGGTAGTTCCCGGTCTGGCCGCAGGTAAGGGTAACGGTATCCTGCACTGGGCCCTGGCCGCCGGGTGTGTCGGAGATGACCTTTTCGGCCAGCAGCTCGTTATTGTCTGCCCGGTAGACCTGAGCCTTGGCGATGCCGGATTTTTCGGCTTCTGGGTCTTCATAGCTGATGTTTAAATCCGCCTTGTGGTAGATTTCGTTATTTTTATAGGCAGTCGCGGGCTGGCTATCGGCGCTTCCGCCTTCGCCCTGCCCTTTATAGCCAATGTATGCAATACTTATAATGCTGGGCTGGTGTTTCTCCAGCATAACCTTGTAGCTGACATCCACGCTTTTGCCGTTAACGCTGGTGGCGTTAATGTGCAGTGTGCCGTCAAAGGTGTTTTCCAGTGTCATGTTAATGCTGTGGGGGTTTTGGTGATCTGTAAAATCGGTGGTTTCCCACGGAACTGTGTCTGCCACAGCATTCAATGGCACAAATTTATAGCGGATGCTGTTTACATAAAGGCTGTTGTCGTCCATTTCGGCCTTGACATCGAAACGGATGCGGTTTTGGGCAAAAAAACTATAGCCCGCGTCCGCGCTGCCGCCCGAAAGGATGGTGGCCTGTTCATCGTTATCCTTTTGGCCGGTGACTTCAATTTTAATGGCGCTTTTATTAATTTTAATGGGCTCGGTGGTCTGCATGCTGGTGTTGCCCTTTTTGTCGGTCATGGTGACCACAAGGGTGGTGGTCAGCTGCTTTCCTTCATCCACCTTCAGGGTGACGGTGTAGTTATTGCCATCTTTTGTATAGTTCTGCACTGTGCCGTTGGCGTCTTTAATGACAACGCCCTTGTCCCCGATCCCGCTCACCTCGTTGCCTTCCTGGTCTACGGTATAGGGGGTTTTATCACACACAGTGTTGTAATTGCCACCCTTTGTAAAATCGTCGATGTTAAATGTGACGGTCACGTCTTTATCGGTCCAGGTATTTGGCTGGTAGCTGCCGCCCTCCTCATCGGTATAGGTGACGACGCCGCATACCGGAGCGGTCTTATCCGCGATGGGGTTGACAATAAGGCGGGCGTTGTCGGGGTTTGCGACCCAGTCGGGAAGCCAGCTGGACACTTTGCCTAAATGGTAATCCCGGTTTTTTTCCTCGAAGGCGATGAGGTAGGTGCCGGGCAGCTTGACGCTGTCCTCGTCCACGGTTTCGCCTTGGCCATTATCTTTTTTATAGCTGTAGTCCCAGTCGCGGCCGCGCTGGGTTTCTTTCCAGGCGCAGTTGACAATGGCCTTCTGGACGCTGCCGTCATAGGTTTTTATATAATCGCTCACGGTAAAGTCGAGCACACCACGGGTGTTAATCTCGGGATGGATGCCTCTGTTGCTCCAGTAGTTAAGAAGCTTATCCCCCTTGACCACATAGTCGTTAAACTGGTCGGTTACCGGATTCCAGCCGTATGCGTCAATCCGAGTACTTCCGGGCGTGATCTTATCCTGATCAAAAAAATCAAGCGGTCCTTTACTGCTGTAAACATTTACGAGTCTGGGGCGGTATTTTTGATCCAGTGAGGTGTTCGGATGAATGGTCCCTGTCGATGTAAAACTTCTAAAAATATTACCACCCATACAACTGAGCCAGGGAATGGTATGGGAATTGGCAATGGTCCCGGTAAAACGAACCGAGTAGCCGTCCCCCACCTCGCCGCAGGCCACAATCCCGCCACCTAGCATATAACGGTAGACATTGATCTGCTCTTTAATCCATAAAAATGGTAATGTATATTCGCCGTCGAGAAACTTATTGTTATAAATCGAGTTTCCCTCTGTGTAGCAGTTCTCAATGGTGGTATTTTCGCCGGCAGCTGCCAGCTGGGCGCCAGCGGCGATGGACACATTGGTCCCTGAAACCTTGCCGACCGAAACATTGCCAGAGGAGATTCTCCGGACATTTAGGTTGACGATGGTGGCGTCCTTTAAAAAACCAAAAAGGGCGCAGCCGTAGGCCGTAATCTCTTTGCCGTTTTTATTGTAGCCCGGAATGGGCACGTATGCTGTATCATACATGTCATTTGTACCTGGGTCTTCGCCCTCTATGGTATAGCCGTCGCCGTCCAGAGTGCCCATGAAGGGCTGCCCCTGCTTTCCGATGGGGATCCTGTCGGTGGACAGATCTTTTCCCTGGGCCGGCTTCAACCGCCAGTATTTGCCTTTACTGGCGGTGCCCTCATACTTATGCAGGTTCCACAGCTGCTGGTGGGTGGCGATAATATAGGGGTCGCGCTCGGTACCGGTGCCGCCCGCGAAATCGCTGTTGGTGCGGACCATGGCCGCCGGTGTGGCAATGGCGGCGTCGGCGGTGCAGGCCACCAAGCGGTAGCTCATGGGCGCGCCGGCGGTTTCGCTGTCCAGGGTTACGGCCAGCTGGGTATCGTTGGCGCCGGGGATGTCGCTCCAGCCCTCGTTATCGGGCTGGATGGGGCGTGTTTTGGCCTCACGGATGGCGTTTTCCTTTTCCTGCACGGCCTTGGCGGCTTCCTCGTTCTCGTCGCCGGTGATCCCGGTCAGGTCGATGGATTCGGCCATGGCCAGGTCTTTCTGCTTTTTTTCTAAGGCTTCGTCGGTGCTCTGCACCTCGGTGCCAGGGTCACCGCCTTCCTTACACTGCCACTGGTAGGTAACGCCGTCGGGGTTCTGGGCCTCGATTTTGGCCGCAAGAACCACACTCTCACCGATTTCGGCGTCCTGGGTCTGGGGGGACTCCGCCACGGTCAGGGCATTGGATACACTCATGATTTCGCCTTCTGGCGCCGGGTCGGCCTCTGGGGTTTTGGCTTCGGCCTCTTTGGCCTGGGCTTCCGGTGTTGGCTGGGTTGGCTCGAACACGGCGGTCTCCGGCTCTGTGGTTTCCGCCTCAGGGGTTTCCGGCTCAGCGGTTTCCGGCTCAGGGGTTTCCGGCTCGGTGGTGTCTGGCTCCTCCTGGGGCTCGGGTGTGACCTCCGGCCCTGGCGCCGCGTTTTCTTCCAGCGTTTTTACAGCTGCCTGCAGACGCTCGCCGCCGGCTGCCAGCACACTGGCGGGCAGGGTGCTCAAAAGCAAAGAAACCACCAAAAGCATGGCGATCACCCGCTTTAGTATTGTGTGTTCTTTTTCTTTCTTTTTCATTGTTTTCCTCTCTTTTCCATTTGATTTATGGTTAAAATCCTTGAATTGTTTTTTAATTAATACATACGTCTTTAATCATAAGATCTTTTGCGCGCGTTTACAAGGGGCTTGTCTCCAATGACCATTCACAGGTCGCATAAAATAAAAAAAGCCGCCAAAAGGCGGAGTTTTTTAGGTGGAAGGTGGAAGGTGGAAGGTTGTAGGTGGAAAGTGGGCAGTGTCGAAGAAACTTTAAATGCGCTGCTTGATATTGAGATGTATCTGGCATGATGGCAGAAAACTGGAGTCCTAATTTTTCACTCCTGCGCCCAAATATTTTTGGTAGCTGACCATTTCTCAGTGTAGCTATGGTTGCTTAATGTTGCTGTAAACGGTTTTGCAAGTACGGATGCCGCCATATCAGGCATTTAGAAGCACCTCCATTACATTCATCAGTTTTGTGTAAACACGCATTTCCTTTGCGTATTTTGAAAGATTACTTAAATTCTTTTTATCATCTGCGACATAGGCGTTAAGAGCCTTATTAAACAGCTCATTGTCGAGCTTAGTACGATATTTAAAGCAATCGCAAATCGTACGCTCACGGTCATAAACAGTAAGTTTTACTCCATTAAAATTGCCTTCTGTTTTTCCTATTTCATATTGAGAATTTTGAATGTAATATATTTTCATAGGCAAAGTATCAAATTTCAGTCTTGTTCTTGAAAATGTCCTTGGAACAGCGATAGACCATTGTCTTGGTGTAAAATCACTGTATCCATAATAAAAAAGTGCAGACTCAACACAAACAATACCTTCAGGAAGAAGCGAAGCAAGTATTTGTTCCTCTTTTATATCTTTTTTCTCGGCAAGCTGATAATATCCGTGTCGTATACGCTCGATATATCCGTCATTGCACAAATTGGCAACATCAAAATTTGAAAGCCCTGCGGAAACAAATTCAGAAGTTTTAGCAATGCCACCTGCATTATTTATTATCTTTTCAGCAGTTTCTTTTTTGTCCATTCATACACCAACTTTCAAATCACAATTATCTAAAACTGTGTTCTGAAAATATTCTAACACAAAAGGGAATGAATATCAACAATTATCAACTCAAAGGGCTTCACGTTTTGGCTTTGCATCTCATGAACCCCTTTGTCTACAATCCAAAAGCCGCCAAAAGGCGGCTTTCGGCGGCTTTTCAACCAGGGTGGTAGGCGGTCAGCTGGTCAAAGACCTGGGGATAGCGTTTGACTGGTATGGGCAGCTGTATGCCTTTTACCATGTTTACCTGGTAGCGGTGGCAGTCGGTCACATAGTCCATGTTTATGATGTAGCTGCGGTGGATGCGCAGAAAATTGCCGGGCAGTCTCTGGGCCAGATCGCTGATGATCTCTTTGATTTCGAAGGCGCGCTTGACGCACACCACGCGGCATTTGCGGTGCATGGCCTCGATATAGATCACGTCGTTTAAATCGACATAGTAATCACCATTTTCGGCGTCTTTAAATTTGACGCGCTTTGGCTTTTCTTTTTTTATCCTGAGCTTTTTATCGACGATGTCGTAGGCTCTGCGGCCAATGGCAAAGGGAAAGTCTTCGTTTTTTCCCAGCAGGTAGTCGGCAGGGTTGGAAACGTGCATAAAAATAACCTTCAGGTCCTCCGGCTCTTTCCGGTAGATAAAGGTGCACCGCTGATCCTGCACAAAAAAGAAATGGTTGACGCCGGTGTTGGAGATGGTGTAATGGCCGTAGGCGGCAACGGTGTGGGCATCCTCGTAGAGCAGATCGTAGCACTCGTTGCTCACCGCAAAGGGGATTTCCTGCTCGATGCTCAAAATCTCGCGCACGTTCTCAACGCCTTTTACGTACTGGCTGCCAAGGGGCCCGATCCACACAACGTTTTCATCCATGCTTTTTATAATCTCGTCCAGCTTTCTGTTATAGTGCAGCCGAATAATGTCTCTTGTCATATTTACCGCGTTTTTCATGACTCTGCCCTCCTGTTCGCTCTGCTAAAAACAGCGGTTTCCCCATTTTTGGGCGCACGAAACCAGACCCGCGCGCAATAACTTTTTTGACAGCAACAATGTTTTCATCCATACTCTCCTTTTAATGGTTCATTATGATGCCTTTAACGTTAAGTTAGGAACTTAACGTTAAACTGTCTAAAAAGCCTATTGCAATTTTCTAAAATACGCAGTAAATATAAAATGACAAATTATTTGAAAAGTTATTTTTTTTAGACTTGTTATTTTTGTTTTAATATGCTACCCTTTATAATAGTTATACTTATACCTTTAACGTTAAGTTCCTAACTTAACGGCACTTTTTATGTTTTTTAAAAACATTCTGCTATTTTTTCCATTTGGCGGCGTTTCTGCTCGGTTACGCAATGGCTGTAGCGGCTTAGGGTAAAGCTTACACTGCTGTGGCCTAACAATACCGAAACGGTTCCCATATCGGATCCCAGCTCCAACGCCCGGGTCGCAAAACTGTGGCGCAGGCTGTGAAAGGTAAGGCCAGGATTAAGATTCAATTCTTTTTTTAACTGGTCGAAACGGTATGCCATTGTTTTTGCATCGTAGGCTTTCCCAGTTGGACCGACAATGAGCGGCTGATTTTTATTGGGTTTTTTCTGTGTGGCCATATAGTTTTTTAAGACAGCCCTTAGTCCTGGATGCAGGGGAATATCTCTCCGGCTTTTCTGTGTTTTGGGGGTCAAATCTTCCACTGGGTAGGTGTTGGTCTGCGGGTTATAAATCCGCTGGCGGTTGTGCCGCACATGCAGCACGCCGGTATCCAGGTCGATATCCTTCTGCCTGAGCCCCAGCACCTCGCCCAGCCGCATTCCTGTCGACAGCGCCAGCAGGATTCCCACATCCTTTGGCGATGTGCTCTGCCTGAGCCATTGGCTGAGCCTTTTGTGCTCGCGGTAATCCAGTATTTCTTTTTCCCGCTGCGGCACCTTGACCTTTGGAAGCTCTGGACGAACCAGGTGTCCCTGCTTTTCGGCGTCCTGAAGAATGGTGTTCAGGTAGGACAGTATGTCTTGAACTGTTTTCCCAGCCAATTTTTTACTTAGAAAATTTTTGAATTTTTTCAGGTCTGCCCCGGTGATCTCGTCCAGATGTATTTGTCCCCAAAATGGGATAATGTGCGCGCGTTCATAGCTTTTATAGGTTTTCAGGCTGCTTTTTTTTACAGGACGCTCCCATGTTTTTAACCAGTCCTGCATGGTAATGCTTTCTTTCATTTTTTGCTCCTCTATCCTAAGAATAACTTTTGGTATGCTGTTTACCCGTAAGGTTTTTGTTAAGCTTAGTTTATCATGGGGCGCTGCCTTCTCCAAATCAATTTAATGCCACTCTGTCACTTAAAAACATGACGAACGGTCTTTTTTCAATGTGAACGGTAGGGCATGACCTGTAAAACGTGCTATAATATGAATAACCATACACAAAAGGAGATGTCTATGAAAACCCATGTAAAACATTTTGGCTTTGGGGCGCTGCTGCTCTTGGCCATGCTTTTATTTTTTATGCCTGGGGCGCACGCACAGGGCGCATCCGGAACTGCCTGTATACCGGACGCTGAAACGCTGGAGGCTTACCAGGCCGACGGCACGCTGGCGCAGCGCCAGGCCTTTTATGAAAATCTGGGGCTTAACCAGACCGATCCGGGGCTCATTGCCCAGGCTGCGGCCAGGGAAGGGGGCGCGGACAATCTGCGCGCTGTTCCAACAGACTGGAAAACGGGCATGGCCACCACCGGTGAGGCCAAAATATTGCTGATCCGGGTCGATTTTCCGGACTATGGCTTTGACAGCCGTGACACCGAGGAGGCGCTTCAGCAGATTGCCTTTGGCACGGCGGGCGAGGATCAGCCCGGCTACCCCTACGAGAGCCTTTCGGCCTATTACGCGCGTTCCTCCTATGGAAAGCTTAAGATCTCGGGGCAGGTGGCAAGCTATACCGCCGTCCATGACCGGGATTTTTACACCGGTGACATGGCGCTCCTCTTTAAGGAGGCCATGACTGCTCTGGATGCGGATGGCATGGATTTTGGCCAGTTTGACGGCAACAGCGACGGGCTTATGGACGGGGTATATATCCACTTTGCCGGGCCTGATACGGGCTGGGGCAGCCCCTGGTGGAGCTACAAGACGCACTATAGCGGCTACAACCCTCCCTTTGTGCTGGACGGCGTGTCGCTCTCGGACTATGTTACCCTGCACAATAACTCGGCCGACGGCGCCCAGACCCTCATTCATGAGACGGGGCATATGCTGGGTCTGGCGGACTATTATTCCTATGTCGATCAAAGCTACGAGAACGGTATCCGCACCTTTGACATGATGTATGACAACACTGGCGACCACAATGGCTTTTCCAAATGGCTGCTGGGCTGGATCGACCCTGGTGATATCACCCGGGTTTCGGCAGCGGACGGCAGCGTCAACCTGGCTTTAAGTGCTATTTCTGGCAATGACGGCTCCAAAATCGCGGTGGTCTCCCCAACGGATTCGGGTATGTTCTCAGAATATTTCCTGGTACAGTATGATGTGCCAGGCCTTAACAATGAGAAGCTTTATTACCCCGACGCGCCGGACAGCGGTTTCCGCATTTTTCATGTTAACGCTGTGCTGAACGCGGATGGCTCAAATTTTATGTATATGAACAAAACGCCGGCAGAACCGAAGCTCATTGAGGCCGTTGGGCCAGAAAACCAGACGGCCCCTTTCACGCCGCTGTTTTACACAGACGGTATGCGCCTGGCGCCGGACACCACTCCGGACAGCAGCTTTTTCGGTGGTATGTATCAGGCTTACACCGGGGTGGTTATGGAGAACCTGAATCCCCAGAGCGCCAGCCTGAGCGTAAGGTTTGAAAATACACCGCCAGCGGTGCCGTCACTTATTCTGACGCCAGACAGCCCCATGGAGAACCTGACCAATCTGCCCACCTTTACCTTTACGTCCAATATACTGGTAAATGATCATACCTCTGGCGGCGCGCGGCAGCCCATTACGCTGGAAGGGCCGGACGGTGCTTCTTACCCCATGCACTGTGCCATCAACGAAAAATCTCTGGCGCTGGGGCTTGCGGACAGCTCCAACATCGCAGACCTGAAGGCCAATACGGAATACACGCTGGTATTTCCCGAGAAATATTTTGATCTGGGACAGGGCGTATACTCCGAGGCGCTCCGCTTCTCTGTGAAAACCGGCAATATTCCCGCTGTCCTGGCCACAGGCATTTTGGAACAGCCTTCCTCCTTTGGCGGCAGAGAAACTGAGCTCGCACCGCTAGCTGACGGGCGGATCTTCCGTTTTATAGGGATGTATAAGCCTGCTGGCGAGACCTATTTTAATTATTTTGATCAGGTTCAGCTCCTGATTGCCGACTTGGATTTTCAAACCAGCCTGATGAAGGTGGAGCCCATACCGAATATTGAGTCTTACTCAGGTATTCAGGGCTTTGCCCTTGCGGGGGATACGCTGGCGCTGGCGCTCTATAATAAGACTGCCGATACAACGGATCTTTTCTCCGTCGATTTAGACGGCAGGGTACTGGCTGGCCCTTACACGGTAAGCGGCAGTCCCAAGCTTTTTCCGGCTGGCGATAAAATAAAAGCCTGGCGGTCTTTTTACGGCAGCGGTGAGGAACTGCCCGGTATCCAGATCGAGACAATCGACTTTAAAAACCCGGTCAGCACCAGCTCTATCTATGGTGCGCAGCTTAACAGCGAGCTCAGTCTTTTTCCTGTCGACGCTGCCCAATACGCTGTGCACGAGCGCGTTTTCACAGGCCCGTGGGAACATAAGGATTACCTGATCCTTTACAGCATGGACAGTGACGTGCCAAAATGGCGGACGGAATACACCACCGCCAATACCACCATCGGCGTCGCTGCCCAGAACGGCAGTATTGTCCAGATCGAGATGAACTACGCCGGTGAGCCGGCCAGCTTCAGCAGCCAGTACAAAAAAATTCTGGCCACTACCTTTGATGAAAACGGCAATGTGACGGACGCGTCCAGGCCTCTTGGGCGCATCCGCACCGCGGCGCTCGAGACTCAGAATACACTTTCTGTAAAAAGCGGTACCTCGGGGATCGCGGTGGAGAGCAGCTTTACTGCCCCGGCTCTCCCTTTCCTGGAAAACAACAACGACACAGAATGTCGGGATTATCTGTTCATTGGCGGCGACGGCCAGACAAAGTCCATCAGCGGTCAGAATGCTTTCCCGGGCCTGTGGACCGGGGACCGCTACCTCATCACAGGCCGTGACCTGGATACAGGCAAGCTCCTTTACTATCAGACGGACACGATTTTCGCAGGCAGTCCCGACACGCCTGTAACGCCGGACACTCCCGGGGGCAGCCCCGACGCTCCGGCAGGCACCGGCGGCAATCTCTCCACAGGTATTTTGGGCGCACAGGCCTCCCTGTATGTCTGCCTTGCCCTTCTGGGCGCAGCCCTCTGCGGTCTGGCTGTTTATCGAAAAAACAGCTGACAGCACAAACAAAGCCTTCCGGCATTTTGCCGGAAGGCTTTGTTCGTTACTAAAACATGACGAACGGTCACTTTTCCATGTAAACGGTATGCTGTCGCCGCTGATAATATGATATAATAAATGCAGCTTCATTGTATAGAAAAGTAAAACGAGAGGAGACTACTTTGAAAAAACGGATTTTATGTATTTTACTCAGCTTGCTCATGGTTTTATCGCTGGTTCCAGCGGGCGCACTGGCCCAGGAGGAAGAAACGCCAGTGTCCTATGATAACTGTGCGGCGGGTGAGGCCATTGTGTGTATGGAAAAAGCTTCGCCGCTCTCACGCAGCGCGGTACCAAGCCTGCTGGCTGGCGCCGAGGTGCTCATGGACATCTCTGAGGCCCCGGCAGCAGGGGCGCGCAGCCTGTCGGCGGACGCCGGCGGTCAGGTGCTGGCGCTGGTGCGGGACGAGAACCGCAGCACAGAGGAGCTCATCGCTGAGCTTAACACCTATCCGCAGGTGGCCTTTGCTGAGCCAAACTATGCCATCTCGCCCATCACAGACGAGGCCAGTGTACCGGCAGCTGTGGAGGAAAGCCCTGCGCCTGAAACCGCTGTTCCAGCGGAAAGCAATACTGCCGCAGCGGCGCCGGCTGCCGAGGCAGCGCAGGCTGCACCTGCTGCCAAAGCGCCTGGCGCTGTCAACACAGCGGATATCATGACCAATTACCAGTGGGCTTATGACAACACTGGCAACTATTTCAGCTCTCTTCCGGGTTTTGATATGCATTACGACGGCTGGAATCAGGCTTCTGGCACCTCGGGCAGTGACGATGTTGTCATTGCTGTGCTGGACACAGGGGTGGATGCCAAAAACCCGGATCTCGAAAATAAAATGTGGAGCCGCGGCGGTTTGAATCTGCCCGGCGGTGAACACGGCATTAACTATGGCGGATATACTGATGAACAGATGGCGGACACCTCTGACCCTAACGGCCACGGCACGCACTGCGCAGGCATTATCGGGGCAGAATGGGGAAACGGCGGTGTTTCCGGCACCTCACAAAACGCCAAAATCATGGCGCTGCGCTATGGAAGCTTTATCTCCACTGTGCTCGCGTGCTATGACTACATGGCCTCTGCCATCGACCTTGATGTAAACCTGAAGGCTGTCAACTGCTCTTTTACCAGCTCTGGCTCGCCAAAATCTCTGGATCTGGCCGTAGAAAAGCTTGGTAAAATGGGCCTGGTCTCTGTCTACGGGTCTGCCAACTCGGCAGCGGATAACGATAAAACCGGGATTCTGTCCTCTACCTTTATCGATAACCCTTACGCCGTTGTGGTGGACGCCGCCAACGCCTATGGCCAGATGGCTCTCTACAGCTGCTATGGCCAGCGCACCACGGATATCGTAGCGCCCGGCTCCCGGATTCTTTCTACCTGGCCAACGGATAAGGCCTTCTATTATCCGGAATTTTCAAACAGCAATCTCTTTTACGAGGGCTTTGAAAACGCCGATTCGCTCAAATTCTATACCGACGCTGATCCGGCTAAAGGTAAGGAATGCGGAGAAATCACCGGAGAAAAGGTGTATAACGGCCAAAAGAGCTTAAAGCTCCAGGGCACCGCAGAGGGCAATACGGTTTACTCACAGCCCGTTGACCTGACCCAGGCTTCTGGCTTCGACCCTTCTGCTGCTTATCGTTTTTCACTGAGCATTGCCGGTGCAGAGAAAAACGGCAACGGCCAGGCTGACATAAAAGTCCGGCTGACAGACGGCACCTTCGCGCCGCTCAACAACGACGCCGAAGATTCTTTTGCCCGCGGACGGGACGGCGGCTTTAACGGCCTTAACGCCGGCGCGTATCAGGCGCTTCCGGCCAATACGGATTACCAGAATTTCCAGCTCTGCCTAACCTTAAAGGGCATTAATATGGTATTCCCCAACGGCCACGGCGAATATGTTTATCAGGACAACCCAGTCTACATCGATAACCTGGGGGTTGGCAGCGAAACCCTTCCCTATAATTATTCGGACGGTACCTCCATGGCAACGCCCATGATCACCGGTGCGGTGGCTGTGCTGGCTGAGCGCTACCAGGAGGATACGGCGGCCAAACGCGCTGCCCGCACCATCGGCAGTGTCACCAAATACGATAAATTTAAAGACAAATGCGTGTCGGACGGCTTCATCGACCTGAGCCAAGCTGCTACGGATAATCCTTACCCGGTGGTCAACGCTGCGGCTATCACAGACGACACAGTAACCATCGACGGCTATTTCTTTGGCAAAAACCCGGCCGTCACCATTGGCGGCAAGGCGGCCCAAATCCAGTCGAATGAAACCACCGAGAACGGCGGTCAGCGGCTGGTGGTCTCACGTCCTGCGGATGTGAGCGGCATGGCCCGGGTATCGGTCACTTCTTCTGAAAAGGGTGAGGGACACCAGTCCTACGACTTTGGCGCGATCAAGGATGTGGCTTATTTTGAAAACACCCTGCCCCTGCCCGAGGACGCTGCCTTTTACGATACGGAGGCTTACCAGATGGTGGGATATGGGGATTACCTCTACTGTATCCCGCATTTTTATAACTTACCTGAGATTGTGACCATGCTCTGGCGGTTTAATGTCAACACCCAAACCTGGGATCAGGTGGCGCTGCCTGAGGACGCCCCCATGATTAATGCGACGGCGGTTGTCTGGCAGGACAAGCTGCTGATTTACAGCCACGATATCGGTACAGTGGGCACAATCCTGACCTATGACGGCAGCACCTGGACGCAGACGCCTGGCTTTAGCAACGAGGAACTGCCCTCCTCCGCTACTCTGGTAAACAATGACGGACAGCTGCTGGCAGTGGGCGGCGCCTCAAGCAATGCGGTTTACGCCATCGATTTAGACAACCATACGCTTCCCCCCATGGGTAACACCCTTCGGACAGCCAGGGGGACGCTGGTCAGCGCCGGCCATGGGCAGCTTATTGTCAGCGGCGGGCTGGAAGCTGGCAACCAAAACGGTACGCTGCCGGGTGTTGAACGGCTCACGCTGGATAACGGCGTCTTTACGGCTGCTAAGCTGGATATGACGGGGATTAAAACCGGCAATCTGTCCGGCTTTGCCAGCGCTGCTGTTAAAGACGGTTTTATGCTGGTTGGGCCAGAGACGGACACGGGCAGCACCGATACCTATACCCTCGGCGCTTCGGGCAATCTGACGCCTTATGAAAAACGGGTGGATAACGCGGCGCTGGCCAATCCGTCGGCCGCGGCCTATAAAGGACAGTTTTATGTTCTGGCCCGCACCTATACCACCGACAGTAATTTTATTTTTAAATCCACGGCTGTGCAGACCGAGGATCCTGTAACGCCGGATACTCCGGTAACTCCGGATAACAACGGGGACGGCAATGCAAATAATGTGGGCACAGGCATAGCGGGCATGATGCCCATAGCCAGCGCCGCTGTCCTGCTGCTCTGCGCTGCGGGGATTATGGTGCTGGTGATGAAAAGACGTAATAAGATGCAAAGCTAAAGTTTAAAGCTGTTTGAGTTGACAATGGATGGTTGATAGTTGATAGTTGCAGTGCGCTTTCGCCCTTGGCTCAAGCGATTTATATGCGGCCTAAGGCCGCGCCTGGTCAAATCGGCCAACGGCTGATTTGCTCCTGAACTATCCACTTTCAACTTTCAACTTTCAACTTAAAGGTCTTTTTCGACAGTCAAAAAGCGTTACCGGAGGATCTCCGGTAACGCTTTTTTTATGGGCAGGCCACAAGGTTTTCGGCGGTTTTTTCCATATCCAGCAGCAGGATAATTTTATCTTTGTGGGTATAGATCGCTTTTTCCCTTGGGCGGCTGGCGCTCAGCCTTCTGGCGGCGTCGGCTGTTCTCTCGGCTTCGTCAACAGCCTGGATATAGGGCTCTTTTAGCAGGGCAATACCGAACTGGTACACGCCGCTTCGCAGAATCAGCAGTACGGGCGACCGGCTTTCAGGTATTTTCTCTTCTTCCAGCTGCACAACGGGCACCACCATACCTTTGTAATGGTACACGCCGCAAAAATAAGAGGGCTGGCAGGGGATGCTGTGGAGGCGGGTATCAAAACAGATTTCGACGATGTTTTCAAACTCGGCCGCATAGGTTTTTCCGCTGCTTTCAAAGCACAGGATTTCCTTTTTATTCTGGTCTTTCATCGCCCTCTCCTTCCCTTCTGGCGGCATTCCCAACTCTGCGGATCAGGGCCTCGATATCCAGCGCCATACAGATTTGTCCGTCACCCATGACGCTGCAGCCGTTCATGGCTGTCTTTTCTTTAAAATGCTCGCCAAACAGTGCCGGCAGCGGCTTTAGAACGATTTTTTCCCGCTGCATAACCAGCCCTGCCTTGATGCAGGTTTCCCGCGCCGGCCCGCGCACATGCAGGATGATCCGTTCTGGGTGCTCGCTTCTCTCTAACCCGTAGTGCCTGGCGAGGTCAATGATGGGCAGCGCCCTGCCCTCGCAGATGATCACCTCCTCACCATTTTCGATATGGAGGTTAGGATTTTCCTGGGTGTACTCAAAGTAACGCTGTACCTGATGTGCTGGCAGTGAGAACATCTGGGTCCCGGCGCTGAACCGGATGCACTCTACGATGGTATGGGTCAGGGGCATGTTCAAAATCACGGTGGTGCCCTGTCCCTTTTCGCTTTCGATGCGCAGATGGCCGCCGGCCTCATCGGCAATTTTTTTGACAATATCCATGCCTACGCCACGGCCGGAGTACTCGTTGGCCACCTGGTTGGTAGAAAGCCCTGGCAGGGTGCTGAGCTCAAGAATTTCTTCTGTGGTATACGTTTCCTCAGGCTTGGTAAACAGATTTTTTTCCCGGGCTTTCTGGCGGAGCTTTTCCACATCCATGCCTCTGCCGTCATCGCTTATTTTGGCAACGAGCTCGCCGCCGTGGCTCTCAACCGAAAGCCGGATATCTCCCTCGCGGCTTTTCCCGGCCTTTTCCCGTTCTTCGGGCGCCTCAATGCCGTGATCGACAGCATTGCGCATAATGTGCATGGCGGCCTCCAGCAGCTGGTCCATGATGTTATTGTCGGCCTCCACATCCTGGCCTGTAACGGTCAGGTTCACGGCTTTATTCTCTGACCTGGCCACATCCCGCAGCACACGCCGCAGCTTTGGCACAATCCGCTCCACTGGCACCATGCGCATATGAATGACGGTGTCTTCCAGCGCCTCCAGCACCTGGTGGGTCTGAACGGTCAGCTTCTCGATGTCGTCACCACAGTGCATTGCTTCCAGCCTGCTGGTCAGGGAGGCAACGGACAGCATGAGCTCGCCGAGAAGGTTCTGGACATGATCCAGCCGGGCTGTCCGAACGTTCAAAAATTCGCTTTCTACCTTTTCAACCGCTACATAATCGGCTTCTTTTTTATCCCCCGCCCCGGGCAGTGGCGTACTGGCCTGCTGCCTCGCCTCTGGAACAGGCAGTGGGTTCTTGGCCAGCAGCTCACACTGGCTTACAAAGAGCCCTCTCTGCAAAATGGGCAGGGCTTTTTCCAGCGCCTCCTCCGCGATGCAGAAGAGCATGCCGCTTTCTCTTATAAAATCGGCGCTTTCCGGGTGCTTTTCCGGGCTGTCTGGAAAGCACTCTGCGCCGGGACAGGCCGCGCTCAGCTGCTTCATGAGCATAAAGGCCCGCACATTTTCCATTTTGCAGCCCTGTTCAAAGGTCACTTTGACGATCACGCCGGGCTTTTTAAGAAATGCGGGCAGGCTTTCCTCGGTCTGGCCGCTGTCTTCCTGTTCCAGGGTCTTGATCTGATCCAGGCAGCCTTTAATCCGGCGCTCGAAGACGTCGGCACTTTCAGGCATGTAGTCCTCCCTGTTCATTCTTCCCAGCTCGGCCTTTATAAAATCGGAAACGTCAAAGAGCAGCTCGAAAATTTCTTTTTCGGCTTTTTTCATCTTCTGCGGATCGTCCCGCAGCTCTGAAAACAGATCCTCAAGCCGGTGCGCGGTGGCCTGAAGACTGTCAAGCCCCATAATGGCCGAGGAGCTTTTGGTGGTGTGCATAATCCTGAAAATGCTGTTAATGTCCTCGGCCGCAAGCGCTCCGGACGCCTCGGACCGGAGCAGGATTTCGTCCAGCTTCTCCATGAGCTGGCTGGTTTCCAGCAGGTAGACCTCCAGCATAGCCTGTACGTCGGCTTCAAAAAAGCTCATCTCAAAGCTCCATTCCCTGGACTTCGCTGTACCAGACGCTGCGGTTTTTCCCGCTGCGCTTGCCTGCGTAAAGCGCTTTGTCTGCGCGCTCGATATTATGCTTCATATCCTCGGTGTCGTCATACACGGAGAGGCCAAGGGTAATGGTACAGTTAAAGGATGTATCGCCGTCCACAAAGGGAAAGGCTTCTACCTCACCCCGGATGCTCTCGCTGATCTCATAGGCCTCCTCCTCTGTGACGGAAAACAGCACGATCAGAAACTCCTCCCCGCCCCACCGGATCACGCGGTGCCTGCGGCAGATGCTCTCCATAATATTGGACACACAGATCAGTGCCACGTCTCCGGCCTCGTGGCCGTACTGGTCGTTGACAATTTTAAAATCATCCACGTCACCCATGATCAGGACACAGCCCACATCCTTCCGATTATGGCTCTGCATTTCGCCCATGAGGTCATCCTGCACGTAGCGCCTGTTATAAAGACCGGTTAGCCCGTCTCTGAAGGCCATATAATTGAGCTTTTCCATATTGTTTTTGAGCTCCCGGTTCATCCGGTCCAGCTCATCCTTCTGTTTTTTCATGCTCAGGTGCGCAACCACGCGGGATTTCAGTTCTTCCTGCCCAAAGGGCTTTTTAATATAATCGCAGGCGCCAAGGGAGAACCCCCGCATCACGTCTTTATCACTGTCCTTTGACGTGATAAAAATAATGGAGGCGTTGTTCTCATCTCTTTCCTGAAGCTGTCTGCAAAGATCATATCCCTCTGCGTCTGGCAGCACCACATCCAGCAGAACCAAATCGGGCCTGCACAGCTCCATGGCGGCCAGCGCCTCTTTTGCTGAGTGGGCTTCCTCCAGATTGATGTCTTCCTCTTTCATGATGTTTTTTATTTGCTGGCAGATCAGTATGCTGTCGTCAACAATCAATACGGTCTGCCTCTCTGATGCTCTCATTACCATTTTCTCCTTTTACCTTTTCCTGCGTTTTCTTACAGCAGCTTTGTCTTGCGGTTTATGCCCCGGACCTCCAGCTTCCCGGTCTGTGCTGAAAACAAAATGGTCCGGCCATGGCTCATCCCGATGTCCTCTGCCACAATGGGAATGCCCTCGCTCTTTAAAACCGCCTTAACTGCCTTTATGTTTTTCTCGCCAATGCCGGTTTCTGCCTGGGCCTGCTGAAACATTTCTGCCCCGCCTGCGATTTTGGCGACCAGCCGTTCCCGTTTTGCGCCATAGCCTGCCATGAGCTCCTGAAGCAGCCGCTTGATGCCAGTGTCTGCAAACTGGTATACATTGTTCTGGTTGACTGCTGTTCTCTGATAGGGCAGAAGAATGTGCAGCATGCCCGCCACCTTAAGCTGGTGATCGTAAAGACAGATACCCACACAGGAGCCTAAAGCATATGAAATTAAAACAGCCGGGCTTTCTGCCACCTTGCCATCGGCGATTCCTACAATGATTTTTTCCATTTATCCGTTTAACACCTGAAGAATTTTATCAAGCGTTTCAATCTCAGGCAGAAACAGCACATGACTGGTAAAGTCATTGCCTTCGACACTGAACTTATTTTCGATGAGCATGAGCTCATCACTCAAATTGGCAAAATGGATCATGGGTACGCTTAAAATCGCGCCGATCATGTCACAGCAGATGTCTGGCACAGATACGTGCACCTTTACCCCCATCAGCTGTGCCAGGGCGTTGATGTAGGCGCCGCACATCACATTGCCAATCTCGCAGACGGCGGAGCTGCTCATCTCATCCAGGGCTACCAGCTCCCGCTCTTCCTCGCCCAGCAGGGCGTTCAGGATGTTCTGTGTAAAGGTCTCATCCAGCAGAAACATGAAAATTCCGGACAGGTCCCCGCTGATTTCTAACATGATGCCTGTTCCCAGTGTCTCGGGGCCGCCCAGCAGCTCGGGCGTGTCCTGATAATTGACGATGCGTATCGCGGGCAGGCCAACGGAAAAAGTTTTTCCCACCATGGCGGAAAGGGCTGTGATGGCGTTGCCGGTACCGATATTGCCGATTTCTTTAAGCATATCTTCTGAAGCGGCGTCCATGTCTGAGTATTTCATCATGTGTTGTCACCGCCTCTTTTTTTGCCAAGGGCGGTTTCCACTGCCTGGATAATCTGTTCGGGCTTAAAGGGCTTGACGATAAAGTCTAAGGCTCCGCTCTGCACAGCCTCCAGAATCATGGCCTCCTGGCCGACGGCAGAGCACATAACCACTACCGCGTCCGGGTCTTCCTTTACAATGGACTTAAGGGCTTCGATGCCGTTCATCTCTGGCATGGAGATATCCATCAACACTGCATCGGGCTTTTCGGCTTCGTAGACCGCGCAGGCCTCTACGCCATTGGCAGCTTCAAAAATCTGTGTGTAGCCTGCTTCGCTTAGTATTTTCTTTAACATGGCCCGCATAAAGAGCGCGTCATCTACGATTAATATTTTATTCTGCATTCCCATGTCTCCTGTTTACTCAAATTCAAATTGCTCTACCAAGTTTTTAAGCAGCTGTGCCTGGGCGGATAATTCCTCGCTGGCGGCCGCGCTTTCCTCCGATGTCGCCGAGTTGCTCTGTACGATTTCGGATATGAGCTCGATGCTGCTGCGTATCTGGGCGATGGCCTCGGCCTGCCGGGTGGAAGCTTCGGATATTTTATCGACCACACCGCTTACCTCCTGGGCGCCGTCCACAACCTTTACCAGTGATCTGCCGGTCTCGTCGGCAACAGCCATGCCTTCTTCCACGCTTTCGTTATTTTTGAGCGCCAGCTCTGCGGTCATCTTAGAAGCCTCGGCAGCTTTGGCGGCCAGCCGCCTCACCTCGTTGGCGACCACGGCAAAGCCGCGTCCGGCGTCTCCGGCGCGGGCCGCCTCAACTGAGGCGTTGAGGGCCAGAATATTGGTCTGGAAGGCAATATCCTCAATCTCCTTGACAATGCCGGTGATCTCGCTGGAATTCTTTTTAATCTGGGTAATGCATTGGATAAGCTCCTGCATCTGAGTATTACTGTCCAGTATCTGGCAGCCCACCTCGTCGGCAATGCGGCTTGAATTGACTGCGTCATCGGCATTATTTTGTACACTTTCGGATATATCGTTGATGCTGGAGGCCAGCTCCTCAATGGACCCTGCCTGCTCTGATGCGCCCTGGGCCAGAAGCTGTGCCCCGTTTGACACCTGCTCTGCCCCTCCGGCTACCTGCTCGGCGCTGCTTCCAATCTGCTGGAGAGAATCCTTTAACAGTGCCGAGATTTTTTCCATGGCTTTATTGACAGCGATAAAATCGCCCTTAAACTGCATGTCTGTTTTATAATCCAGATGTCCCTCACCCAGGGCGGTCAACACCTTCTGTATTTCTTCCACATAGCTGCTGAGCGCCGCGGCGGTTTCCCGTATACTGTCGGACAACTGGCCAAATTCATTCTTGGACGTATATTCAAGATCAATTTTCAGTCTGCCCTCGGAGATGTCCTTAGCGGCTTCCTGTACTTTTTTGATGGGCTCTGTAATGCTTCGGCTGATGTAAAACCACATAAGGCAGGTGATAACCAGGATAACCGCTGCCATGCTTACCAGGACGATAAGCATCCGGTTTTCTACGCCCTGAGCACTGCCCAGATATTTCTGGACGTCTTCCTCAGCCGCGTTACCCAGGCTTTCCAAAGCATCTCTCGTTATCTTGGCCTGGGGCTCATACTCGACGCGATACAGCTCCAGGGCTTTTTCCTTGTTCCCCTGTTCCAGAAGCCTGATCATCTCATTCCGCGCGGGTTTCAGGGAGGCAATCTGTTTCTCCACTTCTGTGAATAAGGCTTCTTCCTCTGTATAATCCCTGTCCAGCTCCTCCATACCGCTTTCAATAAGCGCAATATAGCTTTTAGCCTCCTCCAGATAGGTCTGGCTCTCCGCCTCATTGATTCCCGAGGCCACACAGAGAAGATCCCGCCCAACGCCCTGAATGGCGCTGCGCATGGTTAAGGTCGTGGTGGCCACCTGGTAGGGCTTGTCATAAAATTCTCTCAGGGTTCCCCCAACGCTTTTTATGCCAAAAGCCGCTGCCACGACGGTCCCAATATAAAAAACAATAATACAGGCAAATGACAGCAGCAGCTTGGTGGCAGTGCTTAAATTTTCTATTTTCTTTTTCATCTGGCTCTCCCTTTTTTACAAATTGTATTTATAATTGTTGACAGCACTTATCTCTGCTTTTCCAGTTTTGAGGTAGAAATACACTGTACGTCCAAAGCTGTCTCCAGTATCCTCTGCCTTTATGGGAATCGCTTTTTCCCGCAGCCATCTGCGCGCCGCCTCGATATTTTGCTTTCCAATATCCCCGTTTTCAAGCTTATCGGCAAAGCGAAAAATTTTAGCGCCGCCGATCACCTTGGCCCACAGCCTTTCAAGGCGCGCCCCTTTTTCCAGAAGCCCTTCGAGCAGAGCTTCGAGCGCTGTATCCACATATTTCAGGCGATCCTCTGGGTTGCTTTCCTTCGCTTTTCGGCTGTCTGGAAACAGGGTATAGGCCATACCGCCTGTCTTCAGCGCTTCATCATAGAGACAGACCACAATGCCTGAGCCCAGGGCCCGGACGATAAATATATCCTCGTGACTGCCAAGGGCCAGATGGTTTGGCCGAAGCTGGCAACTGTTCATAATGTCACCCCCACGGCTTGCAATAACTGGCAGGTCGATTCCTGATAAAGCATTAAACCCAAATGATTCATGTTGCTGTCCTCCTTCAGATAAAAGCCATTCTCTATACAGACAGTGTCATGGCCAAGTCCCATGATCCAGCTGGCCGGATCGGTTACCATGGCGCCCAGCATGTCAATGGAAACTGCCGGCTGGGAAATATGGATCTGCTTATGCATATAGGCCGAGATCGCTGTAAAATAGGAGGATGCCATAATATTGGTAATCTCCTGAATAACGGAAAGCTTATACTCATCCATCTCCCGAAAGTTTGCGGGGCAGCCGATGGTTTTCATCAACAGCTCTCTGACAAAGGGTTCTGTCAGGACAAACAGCAGCATTCCGGAAATGTCTCCGTAAAACGGCAGCAGAATTCCCATTGCGCTCTCATCTATTTTTCCAAAAGCCTCTGGCAGTCTGTCGCACTCCAGGGGTATGACCTGTGGCTGCCTGGCAATGATCTCCTCAGAGATCAGATGCGAAAGGGCGGTCACCGCACTGCCGCTGCCTATATTGCCAATCTCCTGAAAGGCGTCCTTTGAAAGAATGTCTATCTCACTTCTCTTCATTGCTCACGAACTCCCCTTAGAGTGATTTTTTTACCATTTCGACAAGCTTGTCATTCTGAAAGGGCTTGACAATAAAATCATAAGCACCCATCCGCACAGCTTTCTCGATGGTGGCCTCCTGCCCAATGGCCGAGCACATAATCACCCGGGTATCAGGCTCCAGCTTCAAAATCTCCGCGAGTACTTCAATGCCGGATTTTCCGGGCATGGTAATATCCAGCAGAACCAGCTTTGGCTTGTGCTTTTTAAACAGGTGGATGGCCTCACTTCCGTCTTTTGCTTCAATGAACTGGCTAAACCCGCCATCACTCAAGGCATTTTTAATAATTCTGCGCATGAACATGGCGTCATCCACAATCAATATCTCATTCATCCTTTTCTCCTCTGTCACTTTATCTTTCATTTTTTTGAAAACAGCAGCATCGTCGCTGTAATTTCCTGCGGCGTCCGCTCCATCTTGGCGCCGCCCTTCTTTTTCGCTTCTGTGGGCATACTGCTGCTCACGCAGCTTTCAGCCTTCTGCACAATGGTGCTGGCTCCGGCTCTTTGCATCTCTAAAAGCCCCTGGGCGCCGTCTTTTCCAAAGCCAGTCAGGATGATGCCCAGAGCATCTGCGCCTGCGCAGGCCGCGGAGGAAAAAAGCACATCCACTGCCGGGCGCACTCCGTTTATCTTCTCACCGTCCTCGTAGACCAGAAAATATCCCCCTCCGCGCTTCACAACTTTCAGATGCCGGTCATCTTCCGCAACATAGACGGTTCCGGACAGAACCATCTCCCCGTTCCGTGCTGCCTTGACTTTCATGGTGCAGTACGCATCCAGATAGTCTGCC